>CAVKJM010000021.1:0-16875 GCA_963656505.1 bacterium | reverse complement strand
GAAACGAATTTCTATTAGATTGTCCCGCTCAGGCTCTTCAAATGAAGATGGGAGACCTCTACGAAACATACAAGCGCTTTGTCACACCAGTAGGAATCCTTTGACTTTAGTCATGGGAGGATGTCAAAGGGCTAGAAAGTCTCGTTATTTCCGAGATAGCGCCAAGCGCCATAGGGGAGTTTCCCAAGGCGAACATTCCCAATTCTCACGCGCTTTAAGCGCAATACTTTGAGCCCCACGGCTTCGCACATACGGCGAATTTGTCTTTTGCGCCCTTCTTTTAAGATAAAGCGAAGTTCTTCACGATTAAGCCAAGAAACGTGTGCTTCCAATAGTGGCTTACCGTCAAGTTCTAAGCCGTGATTTAAGAGCGCTAAATTACGTTCAGAAAGGCGTACAGGTAATGAGCCATCGGCGTTAGCCACTCGCACGATGTATTCCTTTTCAATCGTTGAGTCTTCTCCGATAAGCGTCTTTGCGACTCTCCCATCTTGCGTTAAAACAAGAAGTCCTACTGAGTCGATGTCGAGGCGCCCAGCAGGAACAAGGCTTACTAGTTGCGAAGGGGTATAACGCCGTGAACTCTTATCGTCTTTCCAGTGATTATCTTTCGTGACAAGGACTTTGGCAGGAAGGTACCCGTCTTCAGCCTGACCGCTCACATAACCCACGGGCTTATGAATGAGAATTGTGACGCGCTCATCTTGCTCGCGCTTGGCTTTCGCATCAACGCGAATCTCGGCATCGGGCGCTACTTTTTCACCCAATGTGGCGCGATGCCCATTAACGGTCACAAGGCCTGCTGCAATCCACGCATCGGCCTCACGGCGGCTCGCGATTCCCAATTCACTCATGCGTTTACTCAAACGCACAAGCCCCTCTGGGTTTTGCTCGTTTTCAGCCATTAGACCTTACCTAAGAGGCAATATTCCATGATGCCTTTTTGCGCGTGAAGGCGATTCTCTGCTTCATCCCAAACAACGGATTGGGTGCCATCGATCACAGAGGCACTCACTTCTTCGCCGCGGTGCGCAGGTAAGCAGTGCATGAAAAGCGCCCCTGGGTTCGCTGCGGCCATCACGGCATCGTTAACTTGATAGTTCGCAAAATCGTGACGCCGTTTCTCGTTTTCTTTTTCAAAGCCCATTGAGGTCCAAACATCAGTCGTCACAAGGTCTGAACCCTTCGCGGCTTCCAATGGGTCGCGCGTTACGGTGTAGTAGTCACCTGCAGGAATTAACGACTTATCGATGGGGTAGCCTTCAGGAATAGCGAGAGTGATTTCAAACCCAAGAATCTTCGCGGCTTCTAACCACGAATAGCTCATGTTGTTGGCGTCTCCGATCCAAGCGACCTTACGGCCCTTAATCGAACCACGATGCTCAATAAAGGTCATGATATCTGTCATGATCTGAACGGGATGATATTCATTGGTGAGTCCGTTAATGACAGGAACGCAACTATTGTTGGCAAACGCCTCTAACCGGTCTTGCCCGAACGTGCGAATCATCACAAGGTCAACCATACGGCTAATGACGCGGGCCGTGTCTTCAATCGATTCCGAGCGACCAAGTTGCGATCCCTGGCTTGTGAGATTAATAACGTTCCCGCCTAACTGATAAAAGCCCGTTTCAAAGGAAACACGTGTGCGGGTGCTTGCCTTTTCAAAAATCATCGCAAGCACTTTCCCGTGAAATGGCTCATAGGGAGTCCCTGCCTTTTGTTTGGCTTTAATCCAGAGAGCACGCTCGAGCATGTGTTCGAGCTCTTCGCTTGTGAAATCGGCTAACTTTAAAAAGTGACGTAATGCGCTCATCGTTGTTCCTTAAATTAATCTTTCAACGTAACTGTCATCGGATAGGTCCAAGCATCATCTGTGAAGGCAACCTTGGAGACTCGTGCTCCAATCGGACACTGGCGTCGCTTAAATTCTGCACGATGCGTCATCGTAACGATTCTCTCAACGAGCGCCTTATCAAAACCCTTCTCAATAATTTGAGAAACAAGCAATCCTTCGTCAACATACAAACGTAATACGGCATCGAGTGTCGCATATTCAGGAAGACTCTGTTGATCGGTCTGTCCTTCACGAAGTTCAGCAGAAGGCGCACGATTAATAATGCTCTCAGGGATGACTTCGTGGCCCGCTTTTGCGTTACGCCAACGGCACAGTGCCCAAACGTCAGTCTTATAAACATCGGAAATCGCTTCAAAAGCGCCAGTCGTATCGCCATAAAGGGTCGCGTAACCAGCGGCTGACTCACTCTTATTGCTTGTGGCAATCACAAGGCGTCCAAACTTATTAGCGTAGGCCATTAAGAGATTGCCGCGAATACGAGCTTGAAGATTTTCTTCTGTGGCATCCCACCCTTTGCCTGCAAAGTCTTCTGCTAATTCCTTACGGTACGCATCAAAGAGATCTCCAATGGGTCGCACGGTATAAGAGATTCCGAGGTTTCCCGCGAGTTTCTTTGCTTCTGTAAGACTCAAGTCAGCGGTAAAGCGTGTTGGCATCATCAAAGCGTGCACAGCGTCTTTACCTAAAGCATCCGTTGCAATCGTTGCAACGAGTGCGCTATCGACGCCTCCTGATAAGCCAATCTGCACAGCGTTAAAGCCATTTTTCTGAACGTAATCACGAAGCGCTAGGACGAGTGCCGAATAAAGTTCTTCAAGGTCTTCCAATTGCGCTAAAGCCACTTCTTTTTCTGAGGCTAAATCCACTGTCAGGAAATCTTCCTTGCAGTTAGCTAGAGCCGCAATGCCTTTTCCTTTAGCGTTTACTGCAAAACTACGTCCATCAAAGACGTATTCGTCTGCACCACCAACGAGATTAGCAAAGAGCACAGGAATCCCTGCCTTTGCGGCGGCTTCAGAAACGAGAGCTTGACGCTCATTAGGTTTCGTACGACGAAATGCGTCCGCTGCCAAAATAAGAGCGGCTTCTGCGCCTCTTAACTTTAAATCGGTAACGGCCTCAGTAAGGCCCTCTAAATTTGTCAAAACACCGAATTTGGTTCCTGCGACCTCAAGAATCTCCCCTGAGACGACAAGGCGGGTTTTCCCGGCATCGACAAAAACGAGCCCTGGAACCATGCCAAAAAGCGCTGGAGTTTTAAGGTTTGCTGCAAGATTGGCAAGCGCCTCTTTTTGGCGCAACAAAAACTCAGCGCGGCGCCCATAGGAGCCCACGGGGTAACCACTTAAGGCTCCAAGAGAGCTCACAAGAAGTGCTGCCCCATTTTCTTTTGCCTTAGAAGATGCCTTCAAAATCTTTGAAGCATTGCTCTGGAAAGCGCCTCTCTTGGCGTTGATTTGCAAGATTGAAATGCTTACCATAATGTTTTTTCCTTTCCCAAATCTATAAAGATTCGAGAATTTTAGCGACAGCCCGTTAGTGAAGGAGAAGTTTCGTGAGTTTTGAATCAGCTAAGGCTCAATTAGCGCAACACGGCCTAGAAGAGAGAATCCGCATTTGCACGGAACCCACCCCAACCGTTGCAACGGCTGCTGCCGCCCTTGGGTGCGCACCAGGCAATATTGCGAAAACCTTAGGCTTTTTAGTCGGAGGAAATCCCATCCTTGTCGTTGCCGCTGGAGACGCACGGATTGACAACCACAAATTCAAAACGACCTTTCACGCCAAGGCAAGCATGATTGCGCACGAAGAGGTCGAGGCCTACACAGGCCACCCCATGGGAGGCGTCTGCCCCTTTGGCGTTAAAGCTGGCTGCAAAGTGTATTTGGATGCGTCTTTGAAGCGCTACACCAAGATATTTCCTGCCTGCGGCTCAAGAAACAGCGCTGTGGAACTTACTGTCGACGAATTAGAAGCAAGTGCTGAGGCCCTAGGTTGGGTTGATGTCTGCAAAAATCCTGAAGTCGCCTAACTATTCTTTTTCGTCTTCTTCACCGACTTCAAAAAAACCGTCTTCGACCGAAAGCATGGATGCTGCCAAATCAATGGCGTCTGTTGTGTAGCACTCCGTTGTTTGCGAGAACCCTTCTTTGATTAAACGATCGAATGTGCGGTCGTGATTTGTGATAGCAAAGCCACTTTTAAGCCATTCGTAGGCACCAGGAACAACGGATACCGCCTTCTTTATCACATCAATCGCTCCCGTGCTCGTAATCAAAATGACAGGAGTTTCTTCTTTGATCGCTTTTTCTAGAGCCTTAACTTCCCCGCTACGAAGTGTAAGCGGTACTCTTTCATAGACACAGAGTTTTTCAACAACAGTGCCCTCATCTTCAAGGTGTTCTGCGAGCCACTCTCGGCCCTCTTGAGCCCTAAAAATTAGAAGATGCTTAGGGAGTCCCGTGCGCTTTATCTCTTCAAAAAGCGCTTCACTTCCCGCCTTTTCACTTGGCCCTGTAGGATAAATAAGATTGACATTGTCGCCCCAAGTGTTGCGAATGGCTCGAGCCGTCCCCTCTCCTACACAATAAACTTTGAGGCGTTTTGGAATTTTTCGTAAATAAAGCCGAGTAAAGCGCACTGCAACGGGGCTTACAAAGAAAAGAGCATCCACTCCCCTTAAGTTAGATAGTCTTTCATCTATTTCACTAAAGCTTCCTTCAGGTCTCTCAAATGAGAACGCTGGCCAAATCCACGTCTGACTATAAGGAAGCTCACACAAAATATCGGCAACTTCTTCAGCAGGTCGCGTCACAATAAAGCGCATCGGTTTTTTCATGCTTCACTCGCATTAAGGACTTCTTCTAAGAGAGCATCAGCGCCTTGGCTTCGTAATTCCTTTACTGCTTGGGAGGCAAGTTCTAATGGCTTTTCGATTGGCCCCTCGAGAGAAACCGAGAGCGTTTCTCCTGTTTTGTGATTTCCAACAAGCGCTCTTAAATAAAGAACATCCTCGCCCTTGGCCGTGGCGTACGCAGCTAGTGGCACCTGACAAGATCCCCCTAAGGCGCGGCTTACGGCGCGCTCAGCCTCACAAGCCGCACGCGTTTTCGCATCATTTAGGAAGGTGACGGCTTCAAGGGTTTGCTTATCATCGGCTCTTACTTCAATACCAAGCGCCCCTTGACCTGGGGAAGGAAGACTTACTTCAGTGGGAATCCACGCACGAATCCTATCGGCAAACCCAAGGCGCTTTAAACCCGCCCCTGCCATCACAAGAGCGTCGTATTGACCGGCATCTAATTTCGATAGTCTCGTTCCCACATTACCGCGAACGGATTTCACGGTAAGTTCTGGGTAGTGAGAACGAATCATCAGTTCTCGCCTTAAGCTTGAAGTTCCGACTACAGCGCCTTCGGGCATTGCGTCAAGCGAGGCGTACTTAGAACTTACGAAAGCATCTCTTGGATCTTCGCGCTCAGTAATGGCGGCAAGAAGAAAGCCTTGAGGTAACTCCATCGGAACGTCCTTTAAGGAATGAACGGCAAGGTGAGCCTCGCCTCGAAGCATCGCCTCCTCGAGTTCTTTCACAAAAAGACCTTTACCGCCCACCTTCGAAAGCTTCTTATCGAGAATCTTGTCGCCTCGCGTTGTCATCCCAAGCAGAGTCACTACGCAATCGGGGTCGTGGCTTCGTAATAACGCGGCAACGTGCTTAGCTTGCCAGAGGGCAAGCGCACTTTCTCTTGTTGCAATAACAATGGATTTCTTATTCATTTGAACTTTTTTTCCTAAGTAGGTGGGATTGTAATGAATCAGTTTTGCCCAATGGGAAAGAGTCCATGAACTAAAACAATCGAGAAACGGTAGTTGCTCGTTGATTTTTGCCTCTTGCGCGTCTAAATTACTGAAAACTTAAAATTAGGCCTCTAGAAAAAGGAAAAATTTCTCCCTTTTCCAGTACAGGTGAAACGACATTATTTAAAAAACGAGGATACGTTATGACAGAAGAACACATTCACTCAGATGACCCATTGCATGCGAAAAAAGAAGCGTGGTCAGGACGCTTTTCTGAACCCGTTGCTGAGTTTGTTCTTCGATATACGCAATCGGTAAGCTTTGATAAGCGTATGGCTGAAGCCGACATCGAAGGCTCGATTGCTCACGCCACAATGCTTGAGCACTGCGGCATCTTGAGCGCACAAGATCTTTCCGACATCAAACGCGGCATGGCGCAAATCTTAGAAGAAGTGCGTTCTGGGAAATTTAATTGGCAACTTGAGTTAGAGGACGTGCATCTTAATATCGAAGCACGTTTAACCCAATTGATTGGCGACGCTGGTAAGCGCCTACACACGGGCCGCAGCCGTAACGATCAAGTCGCAGTCGATATTCGCCTTTATTTGAGAAAAGAAATCGATGCGATTGTGAAACTCATTGGTCAATTGCAAGAAGTGCTCGTTGGCCAAGCCAAAAAAGAATACAACACCGTGATGCCAGGCTTTACGCACATGCAGGTTGCGCAACCCGTCACGTTTGGCCACCACATGCTTGCCTACGCAGAAATGTTTGAGCGCGATAGAGAACGTATGCTTGATCTCCGCCATCGCGTCAATCGCTTACCCTTGGGAGCAGCCGCATTAGCTGGCACCACCTATCCAATCGATCGCGAGTACACAGCGAAACTTTTGGACTTTGAAGCCGTTGCGCAGAACTCTTTGGATGCCGTTAGCGACAGAGACTTCGCCATTGAATTTACAGCCGCCGCCACTCTCTTAATGGTTCACATTTCGCGGCTTTCTGAAGAATTGGTTCTTTGGATGAGCCAGAGATTTTCCTTTATTCGCTTGCCCGATCGCTTTACAACGGGAAGCTCAATCATGCCGCAAAAGAAGAACCCCGATGTTCCTGAAACGGCTCGCGGTAAGTGCTCTCGTGTTGCAGGCGACTTGATTACGCTTACGATGTTGATGAAGGGATTGCCCTTAGCTTACAACAAGGACCTTCAGGAAGATAAGGAACCGCTTTTTGATGCAATCGATACAGTGAAAGACACGTTGCGTGCCTTCGTTGAAATGATTGAAGGAACAGAGATTAATTGCGAGGCCATGCGTGATGCGGCTCGTGCGGGATACCCCACAGCTACAGACTTGGCCGATTACCTTGTTCGTAAGGGAATCCCGTTCCGCACCGCGCACGATATCGTCGGTCGCGTCGTGCGTAAAGCAAGCGAAGAAAAGAAAGACCTTTCTGAAATCTCGCTTGACGAATTTAAGAGCTTTAACCCTGCGATTGAAAACGACGTCTATGATGTCTTAACGCTTGAAGGCTCGCTTGCCGCCCGCAATCACTTAGGTGGCACAGCGCCCAATCAGGTCTTAAAGCAAGTTGCTCGTTGGGAAGAGATTCTCAAGGCTCGTAACGAAGCTTAAATAAAAGCGCACTGTCTTTTTAGCAGGCTACCCGCTAAAAAGACTCTCGCTTAAAAAGAAAAATGATGAGCGAGAAACACTCTTCAAAGCCCAAGATTCCCCGCACCGTGTGGGTTTTGGGCTTTGTTAGTTTATTGATGGACGTCTCCTCAGAGATGATTCACGCCATCTTGCCGCTATTTATGGCGCAAAGCCTAGGGGCAACAGCATTCTGGATTGGTCTTACAGAAGGTGGAGCCGAAGCCATTGCCCTTCTTGGAAAGGTCTTTTCTGGCGCCATCGCCGACCGCTTTCGTAAGCACAAACTTCTTATCTTCTTGGGTTACGGGCTAGGTGTTGCTTCAAAACCCTTCTTTGCTATTGCTAATAGCGTTGCTGCTGTTGTCTTTGCGCGCTTCGCAGATCGCATTGGTAAAGGATTGCGCGGTGCACCGCGTGACGCCCTTGTTGCCGATATCACCCCCAAAGAAAGCTTAGGAGCCGCTTACGGATTGCGACAAGCGCTTGATGCCGCAGGAGCTTTTATCGGACCCCTTATTGCCGCAGGCCTTTTGTTCTTTTTCGTGCTTGATATGCGCACGGTTTTCTGGGTTGCGTTTATCCCAGGATTGATGTGCCTAGCACTCATTATCTTTGGGGTTGAGGGGAAAGAAAGCGGAGCGGCGCCAACCAAGCACCACTTTGATAAAGAAAAATTCGTCGGTCTCTTAAGACTCAAGAACCCTACCTGGCGCTTTGTTGTCCTTTTAGGCGTACTTTTTTCTTTAGCGCGATTTTCGAATGCGTTTATTGTGCTTTGCGCTTCAGAGGCTGGGATTGCAAACGCCTTTATCCCCCTTGTAATGGTCGCGATGAATCTCGTTTTTAGTGCGGCATCATTTCCCTTTGGAAAACTCGCTGATAGGCTAAATCCTGAGAAGCTTCTCGTTCTTTCTTTGACGCTACTTGTTGCTTCAGATCTCTCTTTTGCGCTCTTAGGAAATCTTGCTGGCGTTGGATTCGGCGTTTTCTTTTGGGGGCTGCACTTAGCCTCTTCTCAAGGGGTCTTTTCTTTAATTATTGCAAGAGCCGCGCCTGAAGACTATCGCGCAAGTGCCTTTGGTGCCTTTAACTTCTTTTCTGGTATTGCGCTTTTATTTGCAGGCATTTGTGCGGGACTCTTTTGGGACGCCTTTGGGCCCGCTGGGACATTTCTTTTTGGAGCGGCAATCGCTCTTATAACGTTGGCGCTTACCCTCGTACACGAAAGCCGCACGAAGGCGGCTTAAGTAAGAGAAGATCTTAGAAATCTAGATCAAAGCCAAAGAAGTAAATCACAATCAAGCCAAAGGCGATGCGATACCACCCAAAGCCTCTAAAATCGTTGTGACTTACGAAGGCAAGAAGCCACTTCACAACAACAATCGCGGAAATAAAACTTACGACTCCCCCTAAGAGAATCGCAGGTCCCATATCAACGCTAAGCGTGTCATAGCTCTTATATAAGTCGTAGACCGTTGCGCCAAAGATTGTCGGGATGGAAAGAAAGAAAGAGAACTCAGTAGCTGCGCGGCGTGATAGCCCTAAGACCATACCACCGATGATTGTGGCACCCGACCGACTCATTCCAGGAATTAACGCTAAGCACTGCATGCATCCGACGCCAAAGGCATCTTTCGCACTCATATCGTCCATTGTGACAACGCGCGGCTTCCAAGCTCTCTTGGCGTTAATGTGTTCGACAATCAAAATCACGATGCCGCCAGCAATCAAGGTAATTGCTACCGTAATCGGATTAAAGAGATAAGCCTTAATTACCTTTGCAACAAGGAGTCCAATCACAGCGGCAGGCAAAAATGCGATGACGGTGTTAATCGCTAAGCGCTGATCTTTCCCGGGCTTAAAGAGATTTAAAAGAATCGAGATGATTCGAGCCCTGTAAAACCAACACACGGCCAAAATGGCTCCAGCTTGAATCGCCACAAAGAAGGTGTCAGCGCCCTCGCCATTAAAACCAACAGCGGCTCCTGCGACAATTAAGTGACCCGTAGAGCTAATGGGCAAAAATTCGGTTAGACCCTCGACAATCCCAAGAAAGATTGCCTGAAGTGCTTCAAGCCATTGCATGATTGATTGGACCTAAATAAGACTTAGAAAGGAAGCTTCATTCCCGGAGGCAAAGGCATACCAGCAGTTGCCGCACGCATCTTCGCTTCAGCGGCTTCTGTCACTTTGTGAGAGGCATCATTTAACGCTGCTGCAATTAAGTCTTCTAGCATTTCTTTATCGTCAGGTTCGCCAGAGAAAACGCTCGGGTCGATTTCGACTTTTTTGGCCTCATGCTTGCATGTCATTGTGATGCGAACCATGCCAGCACCGGCTTCACCGACAACTTCGGTGTTACCGAGTTCGGCCTGGGCCTTTTCGATATTTTGTTGCATCTTCTGCGCCTGAGCGAGAAGTCCCTGAATATTGCCTCTCATCATGATGATTTTTCCTTTTCTGTCGTCTCTACCACGCGCACAGACGACTCATCTAATGTTGCATTGAGCGTCTCAAGGACCTTTTGCACAAATGGGTCACTACGAAACGCATCGACCAAAGCGCGTTGCGCCTTAAGTCGCTCTAAATTTTCTAGCCGCGAGATACTTTGTACATCGTCGGCACATTCATCCGAAGTAAACGTTACAGTAAATGGCGCCCCAAGAGCCTCTGTAAACGCCTTCGAAACTTCCACAATCAAGCCCTCGTTTAAAAGAGCTTGCGAACGAGGCCGTAATAATACGTGCTTCTCGTCGATTTCGAGTAATTCGCTTGAGGCAACGAGCTCTCGCACGTAACCCTTTAAATGTGTCTGACACAACTTTTCGCGCCAACCGAGTAACTCAGGAGTAGGAGTAAACGTTTCTAAGGAATCATCCCTGAGTTCGTGTCCAGAGTCAGCTGGCGCTAGGATTTTCCCGGCGCATCCTCCCATGGGGCAGGAGAGGGATCTGTCGCAAGACTCTCAACTTTTGCTTCGGCCTTAGCTTCAACCTTAGCTTCTTTCACAGGAACGCTTAACTTGGAGCCTGCTGGCTTAAAGGCAAGCATTCTCAAGATTGCCATCGTAAAGCCTGCGTACTCGTCAGGCGCTAACCCCATATCAGATCTCGCCTGAAGCGCAATCTGATAATCAAGCTGCACTTCTTCTGGCGTCATTGCCTTCGCAAGCATCAAGATTTCCACATTAATGGGATTTTCTTCTGGAAAAGCATCGGGGATTCTCTGCGCTAAAGCCACCCGGTGTAAGAGCGAAGCCCAATCGCGAATCGCTTGAGAAAAAGAAAAACTCTCTTCATTCATCTTGTCAGCTAATGAGAGGGCTTTCTTTGCGTCTCCCGAAAGCACGGCCTCAGTCATCCGAACCAAAACTTCGGAATCAACAACGCCTAACATACTGCGAACAGCGTCAAGCGTCACGGGGCCTGCCGCGTAAGCAATCGCTTGATCAAGGAGACTTAGGCCATCTCGCATCGAACCGCGAGCGCCTTCTGCTAAAAGCCTGAGCGCCGCGGGTTCAGCTTTAATCCCCTCTTCTTTCAAAATATGCGTCATGTGAGAAGCCACCGCCTCTGGCGTCATATTCTTTAAGTTAAATTGCAAGCAGCGCGAAAGGACAGTCACTGGCACTTTCTGAGGATCTGTTGTCGCAAGAATGAATTTCACATATTCAGGGGGCTCCTCTAAGGTCTTAAGCATGGCATTGAAAGCATGGGCACTTAACATGTGCACTTCGTCAATCATGTAGACCTTGTAACGAGCGTTTGTTGGCGCATACATGGCGCGCTCTAATAACGCTGTCATTTCTTCAACAGAGCGATTGGATGCCGCATCGATTTCGATGTAGTCAATAAAGCGCCCTTCATCGATTGCGCGACAAGCTTCGCATTTACCGCAGGGTTTCGAAGTGACTCCCCCCTTACCGTCTTCACCTGTGCAATTTAGGCATTTAGCCAAAATGCGAGAAAGCGTTGTTTTCCCAACACCACGAGTTCCCGTAAATAGATAAGCGTGGTGCAGCCGATTCTCATCAAGAGCGTGCCGCAGAGCCGCAACAACGTGTTCTTGACCGACCATACTTTCAAAATCATGGGGACGCCATTTACGCGCCAAAACCTGATAGCTCATCTTAGGACCTTGAAGAAAGTGAAATTGCTTAAGTGGTAAGGCATTTTAAAGGAAACGCCTTAAATTGCCTTAGCTTTTCTTCTTTAGAAACAATAATGGCGAGCCTTATCCTCGGCACTAAAAGACATCCGCCGTGGCTGCTTCGTTCCCGACCTGACCAGGTTAGCAGAGCTCTTATGCGAGGGGACCCGCCAAGGGCGGATTCTATAGAAAAGTTCGCCTCTTAGATGAGATTGACTAAAACAAGAATCACGGGCATCACAAAAACAACGGCTGCCGTTGATGCGCCAATGGCGCTTGCCGCAAATTCCGCGTCTCCTCCGTAAGCACGGCTTAATACCGATGTCACTGATGACACAGGGAGCGCCGAGACAATCATAAAGACGCGGCGCATGAAGTCATCAAGTTCAAAGGGAATCGAAACAAAATAGGTAATTGCAGGGCGCAAAACGTAGCAGGCAAAGAGCACAAGCCAGAGTTCTCGTGGCATCTTACGAAGACGCTCGAACCCGACCATATAAACCGTGATACCCACAAAGATAAGCGCCAAGGGAGTTGTGAGATTGCCTAAATAGCGCATCACCATCATCACCGTGTCAGGCACTTTGAAACTTACGAGAACACAAATGAGGCCCAACGCACAACCAATCAATGGCGGCTTAAAAAGCATCCGAATGCTTTTAAAAGAAAAGATTTTCGGAGGCACGCCTCCAGTGCGACGCACACTATCTAATTGAATGTTATATAGGCCAATGGTCCAAATAAATAAGCAGTTAGCAATGAAGTACTCGAGAACGTAGGGAATTCCACGGTCGCCATACATTGCCATCACAATCGGAACACCGACGAAAAGAACGGTTGATCCCGAGAAACACGCAATAAATGTTCCTGATAATTCCTTTTTGACCCAGCCAATCTTGATAAAGAGAACGGAAAACGCAAAGTTAATCAAAATGACAATAAAGGGTAGTGTCAGGCTTTGCGCGAGTTCTATGAATTGATCGTGTGTAAAGCGCGCTGCAACAGAATAAAAAAGAAAGCACGGTAGCGAGATGTTAACGAGCTTAGCGATATCAGCCCTACTTTGCTCATTGAATGTTCCCTTGTAGGCAAAGTAATAACCGACGCCTGCGACAGCAGCGACAACAGCAACAGCACACAATGAATTGAGAATGGCTTCAAGCATAGAAAATCCCGAGAGGCTTTTTAATTGCGACAAGATTCTACGCCACGTTAATGATTCTCCTTTTTAAAGCGAATGAAGGAATTTCACCAAAAAAGCCTCTCCTTTTTTCCTTTTGGATTCTTTGGCATCGCCGTTGTGATTTTCAGACAGCAGTGCACGGCACTAGGACTCAAGAAGATTCGTCTATCAATCGCATAAATCTTGCAATTAAAAGAGATCACGCGTTTGAGAGAAAGGTATCATCTTTTTAACTAAGGGAAAACCGCAAGGCCAAAACCTCGGGGTCAGATTCCAAAGTACGGTAAACTAACTTTTCGTGGTCACGGTTTTTGCAGAAAACCCCCACTTCACTTTTTCTCAAATTTCGCTACAAATTCCACCAAAAATTTTTGCCGATTTTGTGACAGAAAACCTTGCGAAACCTGAACCGTCGTTCAGTGTTATTTCCTTCTAAAACAAGGCTTTGCCCCCCCCCCTCCAGTGCTCCATAAAATTTTTTAAACATCGATGTTTCCGTTTGAGGGAACGGTAACAAATCGCTTAATTCTTTAAGCGAAAAAGATGCTCAAAAATTTGACCTATCCGAACGAATTTCGGAACTAACTTAAATCTTTATTTCACGAGAAGGGGGTTCTCAATGAATAAGACATTTAAGGTTGTCTTCAATCGTGCGCGCCAGGGGTTGATGGTCGCTAACGAAATCACCAGTTCTGTTCAAAAGAAAGGAACAAAGACCGTTCTTGCCGCCGCAGCGGCTTCTCTATTGGCTTCGGGACTCGCCTTGGCAGCAGAGTCTCCGGCAGTCTTTACTTGGACCGATGCTAAATCTCTACCTGAGACTTCCTATAACGTTGAATTTTCTAAAGACAATCAGGCCTCGGGCAAAAACTACTGTGCCGTTATCGAAGCAAAAGAATCTGCAAGTGGAGCCCTTTCGAATGTCAGCATAACAGCTAATGCCGCTGTATCAACGATAGGCGAGGTAGCTAGCGGCAAACAGCACCCTCAATTTAAGGGCATTATGCTTCGCGACGGAGTTGATGTTGAATTAGCAGGTGATTCACTTGCCATCACGATGACAACAGACACAGTCGGCGGTGGAGACAATTCCATTTCTGGAATTTCTACACAAGTTAATGACAGTACGAAAAACGACAGCACGAAATTCACGATTTCCGCTAAGACTGTCACAGTTAGTTCCACATCAACAGCGACAAACGGTAAGTCCGTTTATGCAATCGATACCTACGGTGGTGTCATTAATTTCACAGGCGACACGGTAACACTAACAACGTCAACGAATACAGAGCGCGATGCCTCAGCAAATCAATATTCAGAAACAGCTGGTCTAGTCGTGGGGACATACGGCAAAACAACAAGCACAACTTACGGAGCAAGCAAGGTAACGCTCTCGGAAAAAACGAATCTCGTTGTAAACGTTACATCCAATAGCGATAAAGCGACTACTGAAACAAGCAACAAGAAGAGCGATCGTTCTGGCGGCTCTCCTGCCTTCGGCGTCAAAGTCGACGGTGGAACGCTTGACGCGAAAGGCACCACAACGATTACAGTGAATTCGAAAGGCGCCAATGCTACAGGTTTACAGCTTGCCACCACGTATTACTCCTCAACAACAGACTCGCAAAAATTCTCGAGCACTGCCACAGTCAACAACTTGACCGCTTCTGCTACATCACAAACGGGTAACGCTTACGGTGTGCGCGTTTTGGGTACTGACGACAAATCCGCCAATCTCACCCTCACAGGAGATGCGCTCAACGTTACAGCAACTGGAAGTACAAACTCACGAGCAATTCAGGCGAGCGGAGGAGGCCAAATAACTGTAAAAACAGACGCTGTTAAAGTTAACTCTTCGGGCATGGGAATAATTGCTCTAGGCAAGAGTGTCGGAACAAAAATTGACATAACGACAAAAGAACTTACTGTTGATGCTCTTTATGGCATTTGGCTTCAGAACAATACACAAGATTCAAAAGCACCAGACAAGGCCACGTCCATCACTATCAATGCAGACAAAACCACGATTAATGCTAAAGACCTTGGTCTTGTTGTCTTCTCAAATGGTCAATTAACTATCAATTCAAATCTTGCCATTACAGCAACTAATAACGCTATCGATGTCCGTGGCAACTCAACAACAAACATTAATACGGACCGCAAGCACACGACGCAACTGACAGGCAATATTGTGTTTGAGACGCCTGCCACAGCTGAGAATACCCAGAATAGTGGAAATCTCATCAACGCCAATGTCAATGCTGTTTTGGTCGGTTCTGATTCTTATTGGAATGGCCGCTCTTATCAGGAATACAAAGAGAAAGTAGACGACAAGGAAGTAACCAAGCACGTTGTCGGGTTGAATAACGATGCGAGTTACCACGGCAATGTCACAGGTTTTGCCTTGACGTTAGCAGATGGAGCCAAATGGACCCTCACAGGCGATAGCTTCGTCAATACGCTAACACTTGAAGGCGGCATTGTTGATGCGACAGAAGCCACTACTTTCAATGTTGGGACATACGAGAACAAAACCACGAAAAATGGTTTCACTGTCCAAGGTACAGGCAATAAATTGATTCTTGGGGATAGCACAACACTCGGTGGATCAATCCTTCTTAAGAAAGAAGCTGAACTTGAAACCTCTCTAGCTACAGCTTATACGGGAACCACAATCACCAATAATGCTCTTAGTGTTTCAGACGATGCCAAGGGACGTCTTACTTTTGTAGAGGATACGACGAATGGAACGGGGACTTTGGTCATTTCCGATTCGTTTACTTATGACAACACCGACATTCTCACAAAACTCAAAAACATTTATAGCGCTATAAACTTAAATTTTGCTAAAGCAACATTTAAGGGAACGGAACCGACGAAGCTTATTGACGGCGTTATTCAGAGTACAGCGAACGCCCAAGTCACCGTCGGTGAAGAAGCAACATCTGTCACAATCGGTGCGAATTCTTCAGATACCGCTGTTACCACTGGCGCTGCAACTGTCACGCTAACAAAAGCGGCAGACGTCACAGTGAAAGCCTCAAGTGCAGTTACGCTTGTCGGAACGGCTGAAGGTGGAGACCTTGTTGTTAACGCTAATAAGGTTACGGTTGACAACGGAGCAACATTAAATCTTGGCTCGGTTAATACAAGCGAAGCAACGTCAGGGACCTTGCCTGAATTAACACTGAATCAAAGCGCTACGCTCAATGTAGAAAATACAACGGTTACCATGACAGCATTAACTGGTGCCGAAAGCGTCAAGATTAATATCGGGTCATCCGAATCCGCTGGTGTTCTGCACACAGATACGATTAAGCTTAACAATGCAATCATCTTCTTGGATCCAGCCTGGAAGGGCAGCACTGAGCTCGATTTAATTGAGTACGCCTCCTTTATGTCTGTTGGTTCAGTCGGTGATGAAGATCTAAACGGAACCATCGTTGCTGGTCAAAACTCCGTCTTAGCCCTAGGCGCCACAAAAGACACAGCGGCTGCAGGCTTTAACAAGATTGCTCAAAATTCGAGCCTTACATGGGGTGAGAATGGAACGGGCAGCGTGACGGCAGCTCTCTATATCGGTCAGCCGATTACGCTTACAACCGATACGAAGATTCTAGTTGATGGCTCTCAAACATCCGCTCCAGCCTCTGTTACTGACACAGGCGTGAGAATCAATTCCAAAGGCTTGTTGATGGTCGATCAAGCTGCTATTGGAGGTAACACCGCTATTAACGGAACGCTCTTGTTAGCTGATGGAAGCTACATTGGCCTTGTTAATGCCACAGGCGAAACGCTAACACTTGCGACAACTGTTACTCCTGATACAGATGCTAACGTAAGTGTTGTCACTGACAACCCGTTCGTTACAGCGCAACTCTCAAGTAACACCATCACATCCACAACAAACGCCGCGACTGGTTTAAGCGCTCTTGCTTCAACGGGTATTCAGGCAATGACTCGCCGCGCTGATTCGATCCTTGCTCAGACCATTGCCGATCGCACCTCTGTCGATCAGGAATTGGCCGCAGGTGCGAACCTCTGGGTCGATGTTGCAGGTGAAACCTACGAAGCAGATAAACTTGATAACAGTGCTTCCTTTAAGGCCGATATGGGTTATGGCGCTTTCGGCGCTGAATTCGGCATTGGAGACTCCGCCACAGCAGGCGCCGCTATCCAATACGGTAAGGGTTCTTTAAGAAGCTCTGTTTCTTCGATTAAGAACAGCATCG
>CAVKJM010000020.1:0-17006 GCA_963656505.1 bacterium | reverse complement strand
GAGGCGTATTGCATTGCTTCGCGGCTTGTGCAAAGAAATAGCGTCTTTCCTTCAAGCATATCGATAATGGGCCAGGAGGCTTCCGTTAATTCGCGAATAAAGCCTTCTTTATCTAAGCCCGTGGGCCGAGGAAGGCCTTTGGGGATATATAAAAGAGCTTGGTCAGGAAAATCAAAGGGACTTTCCCAGGCTTGGGCCTTCGCCTCTTTTAATCCCAACTCTTCAGTAAAGTGTGTGAAATCTGCGTTTCCTGTCGCAAGCGTTGCCGACGTAAAGACCCAAGCCGTATTAGGAGACTGCCCCATCATACGAGCAAAGTCCTCGGCAAAGCTTAGCGGCGTTTGCGTTAACCGGATATCGTGCCCTGTGTTTTCAATCCATCGCACATAGGGGTGCCCCTTGGAATCTTTCGCAGGAGCCTTCGGATTTCTAAGCGCACCAACCCAGTGGTCCATTAGGTCAATGTATTCGGTAAGCGTCTCGCGCTCAGCTTTTAAATCATCATCGTTTGCGTCAACGAGTTCAACGTGATCGGCTAAGTTTTCTGAAGCAAGGCACGCGACATTTAAAACTTCGGAAGCTTTTTCGATATTCGGAATCTTCGCAATATTTAACGCGTCTCCTTCGCAGACACCAATATCTTCTAGTTCAACACGAAAGTCTTGCAGAGCGTTTCGAGCCGCATCGAAAAGGTTTTCCCACGTCTCTTTTCCGGTTAATTCACTTCTGTGGCGACTCAATGCGATACGACGCATTTCTTTTAATACGTCAAGAGCGGCGTGAATCGAAAAACTGATACTAAAAAATGAAGCACCGATTTCAGATAATTTATGCGCTTCATCAAAAATCACCACATCGCTTTCGGGCAAGATCTCCGCGTTTGCTTCATCTTTAAGCGCCATCGCCGATAAAAAGAGGTGGTGATTGACGACAACGACTTCGGCCTCTTTGGCTTCTTGCCTAGCGCGATTTAAAAAGCACTCTTCAGCGTAAGGGCACTTTTGCGCATTGCAGTTTTCTCGTGTGCTTGTCACAAAGGGCCAAACGACAGAATCCTCCGCTACACCTCTTACTTCGGATTTATCTCCTGTTTTGCTACTTTGGGCAAACGCTTCAACGAGTTTTAAGTCATCGAAAGCGGCTGACGTAGGAAGCCCTGTGACGCGTGCATTTTTAAGGCGCTTAAGACAAATGTAATTGGCGCGGCCTTTTAAGAGTTTGGCTCTAACGTGAATGCCAAGCGCTTTTTCAAGCGCAGGGATGTCTTTTTTAAAAAGTTGCTCTTGAAGCGTTTTCCCAGCCGTGCTGACGATGGCTTTTTTTCCTGATAAGAGCACAGGGACAAGGTAGCCAAACGTTTTACCCGTACCCGTTCCCGCTTCCAAAACAACTGTGCCTCGATTTTCGAGAGCATCAGCAATCGTTTGAGCAAAAGCGACTTGTCCTGTGCGACTTAAGAAACCAGGAATCTTTTCTTGAAGTCTTCCGCCTTGAGAAAAGACCTCTCCAATCTTTACGACAAATTCGCTTTGATTTCCCCCGCTCATTACTACGCTCTCGCTTAAGGCTTTTTCGCTGGTTTACGCTGAGCACGTTTTTGTTCGCGTTCCTTTAAAGCGGCTTCGCGCTTAGCAATGCGTGCTTCGTGCTCTTTTTTTGCAAGTTCTGCCTTTTTTAGATTCTCTTGTTCGGCAGCAACGCGCTCATTCATCAATTTTTGGCGATGCGCCACTTCAGCGGCCCTCTCTTTGGAGCGCTCAACGGTACCAGGAACTGGTTTTCCTTGGCCTTGAGGAGTCTTCTTGGCAAAAGGATCTTCGGGACCCTTGGCGTGCTTGATGTTTCTCTTGTCTTGGCGCGCTTTCTCTCGTGCGATATCGGCTTTACGCACATGCTTTTTGGCTTCAACTTCTACGTTAATAAAACGACGCTCAGCACGAATCTTGGCGCGACGCACATTGTCGCGACAACGATTAACAAGGATGGTTTCTGAGCAGCGTTTATCGGAATATTCTGCTAAACGCTTGGAATAATCGCGAGCCTTTTGAATATCAGCGAGAGCTTTTTCGGCCTGAGGTAAGTTCTTAATCGATCCCGCAGGATACTTATCCTCGACCCACGCCGATTCGATCCCTGCAATATCAGGAGAGAAAGCGTGAGCGCAAAAGGCAAAAGAAATAAGCGCCAAAAGACTCGTTAGTTTTTTCATGTCCAATCGTCCAAAGAACTTCAAACGCAACTATTTTACAGAGGCAAACTTTCAAGTTATCGGTTTTGCAAAGAGAAACTAGGTAAAGAAATGAAAGGCCGTGAAATAAGAAGAAACGAGGTTCCCTCTCATTTCACTGGCTAAAAAGTCATTTCCTTAAGAAGCAATCCGATTTTCTTTTAAAAGCGCGCAAAGGTAGTCAACACTCTCTTCTTTTGTCGCCCAACTTGTTGCAAAGCGCACCACTGTGTGATTCTCATCGAAAACCTCCCAGAACCCAAACTCAACCTTGGGTTCAAGCCGCTTTTTCGTCTCGTTATCTAAGAGAACAAAAATCTGATTCGTGGGCGAGTCAATCGCGAATTTAAAGCCGTTATCCAAAAGAGCGGTGCGGATTTTGTCAGCGAGTGCCACGGCTCTTTTCCCGAGCTTTTCATAAAGACCGTTTGAGAGCAACGTATCAAACTGCAAGCCTAAGAGTCGACCTTTGGCTAAAAGTGCCCCATGCTGCTTAACCGTGGTGAAAAAGTGTGAGACCACTTGCGGATTCGGGAAAACAACCGCCTCTCCAAAAAGCGCACCGCACTTTGTCCCGCCGATGTAAAACGCATCGCAAAGCTTTGCCAAATCAGGAAGTGTCAAATCATTTTTTTCGCACCCGAGCGCATACGCTAACCGTGCACCATCAACATACAAGGGAATGCCCCTTTCTCGGCAGATTGTGCTAATCGCTTTTAATTCAGCGAGGGAATAAAGAGTCCCATATTCTGTCGGTTGCGAGATGTAGACCATCCCAGGCTGAACCATGTGATCACGATTTTCATCGGCTTCGAATCCGTCTAAATAAGCCTTTAGGTCATGAGCGCAAATCTTTCCTTCATGGTGTTTTATCGTAAGCACCTTGTGGCCTGCTGCTTCAATGGCTCCTGCCTCATGCAAACTAACGTGCCCCGTGTCGGCCGCAACAACGCCATCGTATTTCGCTAGAAGAGCATCGATAACCGTTGCATTGGTTTGTGTGCCACCAACGAGAAAGTGGACAAGCGCATCTGGAGCTTTACAAAGAGCGCGAACCTTTTCTCGAGCACTTTGAGAATAACTATCAAGGCCGTAGCCAGTGGTTTGCTCGAAATTCGTTACCTGAAGGCGCTTAATAATCTCTGGAGTCGCGCCTTCCATATAGTCTGAAGAAAACGATGGGATTGCCATTAGGAAAGTCCTTAAAAAAAGATTTCCTAATTCTAATTGAGCGCGTCTAAATCATTTCTCCATTAAGTTTCTCAAAAGGAAATGAAATGGCGACAAAGAAAAATAAGGGAACACCTAACATAGGCAGAAAAGCAAAAGCCCAATCTGCTTCAACCAGAAAGGGCTTCTTGTCTTTAACATAGGAGGAAAGGCGATGTCAATTCGAAGAAACTCGCCAATCTCCGTGGAGATACTAGCACAGTGCAGGAGAAAATTCTGCATCCGTTTTAGGCTACGCCTAACTGTAGGGATTGCCCTCGTGCTCATCTCAGCGGTGATTAAGTTGCTCGAGTAATCGAGCCACCGAACGAAGGGGCGGCCTGTGTCGTCCCTTCACCGTTTTTAGCCTTTGCCTATTTTCGCTTTCATTGGTTAGAAACGCCTCAAATAGGTTTTTCTCCTTAAGTTGTAACAAAGTTTTCTTTTGAAAACAGTTAAAATTTCACTCTTATTTTTCAAAAAGAAAACGTCCTCCCTTTTCATTCGGGTTACCTAGCTGCAAAGTCACGAAAAACTATGTTTCTTAAAGACAACTGGAAAGTTACGCTCACAATTCTGACGTTAAGCGCTGTACTGATGTCTTCGGGATACACGATGTTAATCCCGTTCCTACCGATGTATTTGATTGACGAACTTGGTGTCGATGTCGCCAACGTCAACTGGTGGAGTGGAATTATCTTTTCTGTGACGTTCTTAATTTCCGGGCTGATGGCACCCGTTTGGGGAGCATTAGCCGATAAGAAATCTCGTAAGCTCATGGCTATTCGCGCCGCTGCTTGTCTTGCGATTTCTTACTTTGCAGGCGCCTTCGTTCAAACGCCAATGCAACTTTTTGCGATGCGTGCCCTGCAGGGCTTTTCCGCGGGCCTTTGGCCAGCTACCTTAGCGATTATGAGCGCTAAAGCACCAGCTTCACGTCTTGGCTTTTGTATGGGTGTGATGCAAGGCGGTCTTACCGCAGGACACGTTATTGGACCATTCTTTGGTGGCGTCTTAGCCGAAGCGCTTGGGATGAGAACTTCGTTTCTTGTCGCTGCCGCAAGCTTAACTACCATTGCGCTTCTGATTGCCTTTTTTATCGATGAGCCGCCAAAAGTTGCCGCCACGAGACCTGTTGAAGTCAAAACAACGAAGCGCTTTGCTATTCACGAAACACTACGCAACCCCGTGGTGCAACGCATGCTCTTTGCCGCGGCAATGATGCAACTGACAGTCATGATGGTGCAGCCCGTGCTGCCTCTTTACATTGGCGAGCTGCAAAAGTCGATGGAACACTTAGTCTTTATTTCGGGCCTTGTGTTTTCTGTTGTTGGCATCTCAGGGATTTTCGCCTCGCCTCTTTGGGGCATTCTCGGACAAAGCTGGGGCTTTCGTCCTGTGCTTTATCTTTCGCTATTTTTCGGGGCGACCTTCGGCTGGATTCAAGCCATTCCCTTTGATCTGACGCAATTTACCGTCTGGCGCTTTATTGGCGGTATTGCCTTTGCGGGCGTCTTCCCTGCGATTAATGCGGTGTTAACGCAAACAACGAATCCCGCCGATCGCGGTCGCGTCTTTGGTTATAGCTACTGCGCGCAACAGATGGGCTCTGTTTTAGGCCCCATTCTCGGTGGCGTTCTTGCCACATACTTTAGTAACCAGATTGTCTTGGGGCTTGCTGGCGTTCTTCTTTATCCGGTTGTGGCGATTCTCTTTTTCGCACGCCCCAAAGAGCGGCCTTCTGCAACAGGAACACCTGCGCAAAAGCTCTAAGCCTGAGAATTTCTTTTTAGGGAAAGCCCTTCTGAACTGAAGGTTTTGATGGTGCGGTCGGAGAGACTCGAACTCTCATGACTCTCGCCACAGCCACCTCAAGGCTGCGCGTCTACCAATTTCGCCACGACCGCACTAGACCGATTTTCTGTCTCGAAAAAATAGAAATGCTGACTTTTTTCGAAACTCGGCGAGGTTGCGCATTTTAGCGGAAAAATTCAAGAGGTCAAGAAAAATAGTTCTTTCGGACTAGATAAAACAAAACTCTGTTGATAAGATTAGAGTTTTGATTATAAGAGAGCGCCCCATTTCACGGATTGTTGAAATGAAAATTACAGCGGGAGCTCAGTTCTTAAAAGAGAGTGTTTCGTATGTCAGAAAATCTGTATTTTGACCAAAGCGACCGAGATTTGCTCGCCATGGTCAATTCGACCACGGAAACCCAGCCCGACGAAAAGCTTGAACAAAGACTTTTCAATACCGCTTTGCATCCGCATGGCATCATTAGTTTGGCGAGTTCGCACGAAATTCGTGTCGCTCACGCCGTAATTAATCTTTTGTATAGCATCGAAGGTCAAAGAGATGCTGCTGCCCGATTGGCAGCGCTTCGCGCCCTGTACGACGAGGTCATCAATAGCGCTACAACGCCATTTCGTATTAATACGGGACGTGTGCTTGTGCAAATGATGAAAGACATCATCCGCGCTAAAGGTAACGACCTTGAGCAGTTAAAGCTCATTCACGACTTTCGTAAGGTCGCAGCCGGCAACCCCCGCATCGTGCGTGCCTTCCTTGCCTCGCGCTACTTAATCGAGATGCCCGAAAGTTGGGATCAGTTGACGATGGACCAGCACGTGCATGACTCGAACACGAAGGGCCGTAAGAACCCTACGTATTTGATTATGGACGCTTGGGTCAAAGGCATTCGAAGCCTAACGGTGATTTATCACAACGCGATTAATCCAGAAGCCGTCGAAGAACTCACCACCGCCGCAGAAATCATGAAAATCCGCGTGCGTGTGGGTTTGGAATTCCGCTCTGTATACCGCGATAAATACGTCGACTTTATTTGGGTCCCACGTGGCTTTGCCAAATCCGAAGACGTCGTCAACTTCTTTAAGAGTGAAAACGTACGCTCGGTCCTACAAGAAGGCGAAAAAGCCAATGCTTGGTATGCTGAGCAGACCTATGCACTTTTGAATAGCTTCAATAAGAATCATCTCAAGCCCATTGCTGAGCGCTTTGGTATCACGCACATCGATCCGATCGATAAGGACGCCTTCACCGAGTTCGTTGGCACAGGGCGCGCAAGCCGCCTTCACCTTTCGGACTTTATCCACAAGTGCCTCATTGGACCGATGCAAGAGCGCGTTAAGGCTTTGCAAACCGCTCTTCCCTCTTTAAATGAAGAAGAGCGTAAGAACGCAATGGCGCAGATTGCCGATATGGATGCTCTTACATCCAATAAGATTCTTTCCGATTATTTATGCGCCAAAAAGAATCCTGACGTTCCCAATCGCGATGTACCGGCAAACGATGGACGTCCGGCGTTTCTCTCGATGCCTGTGATTGAGCACTTAAAACTCATCACAAGCTTACGCTCGGGCTTTAGAACAACGCTGCAGCTTTCTGGCCTTACAGCCGCTGATGTCCTTGAAATCCTCTGGGATGCCAAGGGACTCTTTACGCACCTTGAGCGCGTCAACGTCAAAGAGTACTTTGATGGCGAAGTTCAAGATCTTGCGCGAATCGGCAAGCTTCAAAACGAAATTAACGAAGCGCAGATTATTTCCCTAAAAGCGACCATCATGGAGCTTATTGCGGAAAATAAAGACGATGCCGAGCGTGCTGCGAAATTAACCGACATTCTCAATCACATCTCTGAGTTGATTGCGCTCTATGAGGTAACGCCTTTGGGTAGCACCTTTGGCACAGACTCCACAGGCCACGTCGGCAACCGCTTCGGTATGGGCTTGGCTGTTGTTGAGACGCTTCCGTCTTCAGCACAAAAGAAGCTTCGTGCCAACACGAAAGTTCTTCCAGTTAACGTTAAATGCGAAGTTCAGGATACCTATAGCGACGCAGGAGACCCAGGCGTTTTCACACGTGCCCTTCGTAAGCTAAGAAATAACCTAGCCATTGGCATGGACAAAAAGCGTGATTACATTGTCCGCGAACGCACTGTCGAAGGTTCAGAGAAAGGCAACATCGTCACCCTTGGCGGTATGGACGATGTGACGAGTAATGGTCTTCTTGCCGCAAAACCCGAACCCACAAAGAAGGTTCAAGCCAAATACCTTACAACGCCTGTTCTTAACGTGATTAAGGTTCTCATTGGCTTAATTCCTGCCTTCTGCACCTTCATGGTGACGCAAAACTGGTGGTTCCTCGCCTGCTTTGGCGCCTTCATTTGGTTAGGCATCACGGGCTTTAGAAACATCATTCAGATGCTCATTGCCTCGGGCTCCTTCTTCGGTGGCCGCATCAAGTGGTATCGCACCGTGCAGTGGACGCGTCTTTGTGAATCCTTGATGTACACAGGGTGGTCTGTGGTGCTCCTTGAGGGCTTAATGCGTAACGCGATTTTGGTTGGCCTCCTAAATATCAAGGTCACTGAACATCCGCTACTTGTCTTTACTGTTATTGCGTTAGCTAACGGCACCTACATTAGTTCGCACAACATCTTCCGCGGATTCCCGATGACAGCTGTTGTCGGTAACTTCTTTAGAAGTGTGCTCGCGATTCCTGTGGCTCTTGTCTATAACGTGATCCTCGCAGCGATTCTGCCTTTCGTGACCGATATGCCTGTAGCCGATGTGTTGATCTACTCCTCGGCTATTATCACGAAGCTTGCTTCCGATACGATTGCCTTGATGATTGAAGCTACAGCCGATCGCCGTAACTTCTATCGCTTACGTAACCTTGATTACGATGCGAAATTTAAGGCGATTTTCTCCTGCTACGTAAAGCTTGAGACGCTTTTCCCAGAGCTAAATATGCTTGAGGTTCTCGCCAAGCCTGGCGAATTCCAAAAGATTGCCAAGGTTAAAGGCGCCGCACTGCGTGAAGAGCTTTTCGCACACTTAATGGATTTGATGTTCTTCTGGTTTTATCGCAACTCGAGCCACCAGGTCTTTAAGGCTCGCATCCGTGCGATGACTCCTGTGGAGCGTGAAATTCTCGCAGCTTTGCACATGACGTTCTTTACAAGTAGCCCAGCAAACGCCAAAGAGATTATCGAAAAGTTCCTTGGAGCTTATTCGGCTAAGTGCCTAACTTTCTACGAAGAAAACTTCCTTGCCTACTTTAAGGCGATGCGTCGTTTCTTCCCAAAGCTTGTGCTTAAGCTTCCTTCGGGAACTTCAGAAATCTAATTGAAAAAACGGGAGCCTCGCAGCTCCCGTTTTTATCTTCACATTAAGCGAATCGCCTAGATATCAAAAAGCTTCTCAAGCGCATCGCGATCACGTGCGAGCTCAGGCTTTTCAGATAACACAATCATGAGCTTTAAACGGGCCTTCGCAGCAGAGATTTCGCCTCCGACAGCCAAACCCGCACGACGAGTATCCGTGACGCTTCCTGGATAGCCATAGACATCCAACACGCGGCCGCCAGGCGTACGGGTTGTAAGGACAACCGCAATACCCTTTTTCACCGCATCTTCAATACCCGGGACAATAGGTGGCGGAACGTTACCGCGACCGAAGCCTTCGATCACAATGCCCTTAACGCCTTGGCTTACAGCAAAGTCGATGTAATCGCGCGTAGAACCCGTCATACACTTAATAAGGTCAACGCGAGCCGTGAGAGCCTTCGGTGCAAAGCGAATCACACCCAAGGGCTTACGACGCATCACGATCTTATCGAGGTCAACGTAACCGACTGGGCCCCACCACGGAGACTGGAATGTCGCGGGGTTTGCCGAGTGTGTCTTCATCACCTCGCCTGGCGCATGAAGCGTTTCATTTAAGCAAACCAAAACGCCCATACCGATCGCTTCTTTAGAAGCGGCAGTCTTAACCGAACAAAGAATGTTCATCGGACCATCAGGGCTTGTGTCGCCAGCGCCACGCATAGCCGCGGTGCAGACAATCGGTTTTTCACTGTGGTGCAACAGATCCAAGAAGTAACTTGTTTCTTCCAAGGTATCTGTTCCGTGCGTCACGATGGCGCCTGCGACATCGTCGCGTGTGAGCGCTTTTTCAATGGCAATACTTAAGTCCCACATATTCTGCGGGGTCATACCTGGAGAAGCGATATTGGAAAACTGCACAAATTCCAAGGGAGCGACTTCGCCTAAACCAGGAACCGCAGCAGCTAAATCTTCACCCGTGCAAGCTGGAACGAGACCGTGCTTAGCGGGGTCATACTTCATGGCAATCGTGCCACCTGTAGCAAAAACGATGACTTTCTTATCAATCATTTTTTACTCCTAAATAACTTTTGTTCTTAAAACACACTTAAGAACGAACAAACAACCCGTGATTATTGGCGCGCTCAGAAGCAGCGCGAACTTCATCGTAGGCTTCTTTTTGCCGTGCGCTTAAAAGCGGAATTGCTGTCAAAATCACATCCACATAGCGATCAACATCCGATAGTGTCAACGCCGGGTAGACCGTTTTCTTAATCTCAGATTCTGAGACAAAAAGCGATAAACACCCCGTGGTACCCGGAATAGCGCCAACGCCACCCATCACTTCGTGAATATCATCACTCATAAACGTGATGCCACCAAGGTCTTCGGAAGCAAAGCGGTTAATCTCAGAGGCAAGGCGAACCTTCTCGGCCGATGTTGTGGCTTGAGAGAGTTTCTCGCCAAGCGCCTTAACGCGCTCACCCATTTCGCGGGTCAAATCACGCATCGCGCCCTTCTTTCTTGCGAGCAATTCTCTTGGATAAAGAATCGGATACCCAAGGCGTTTTGCCGCTTCAAGCAGGCACTCGCTTACAGTGACGTTATCGTCTCCTGCGTAGGCACGAGTGACAAACGTGGGCTCTGTGATCTGAGAGGAAATCGGGTTCGAGAACACCTTTCCTTCAAGAAGAATCGTCGGCATGGCATCAAGCCCCAAGCGATGCATCTCGTCTTTTTTACCAGCAAGATTGACATTACCTTCAATGTCTTCGTTAGGACCCAAGCCGCCATCGGTTGCGTTAATCAAGGCCATCACAGAAACATCGATACCATCATCGACATTAATCACGGTACTAACCCATGAACCAACATTACCTGGGACATCTTCTGTGCCAACGGTAAAGTTTTCTGGATAGTTTCGGATAAGGCTATCGACAGCAGCATTGGCAATGGCCGTCTGTAGTGCCACAGGCGCTTCCATCGCGCCTTGACCCAAAACGCGACCAAAGACTTTCATTGCATCCGCTTGCGTTGTCACTGCGCTCATCCCAACGGCCTTTTGGCTTAAGTCAGCTTCAAAGGGCGTAACGCCTCGGCGAGCCGCTGCGTAGGAAACGCCGCCGCTAGCAAGCTTTACTTCAAAGCCGCCTTCTTGCCCAACAGTCGGGATTACTTCACTGATACGTAAATCGAGGTCTGTGATGCGTTCAAATAAGCGCATCAAAGCGGCAAAGCCGCCCGAATCATCCTGGATAAAACCGCAGTGGCTATTGGCGTGTCCGCAGCCGACATGACCGACAAGACCCAATTGACCGCGTGCGGCATCACTGAATTGAACTTTCATAAGCTTTTCGCAAGGAAGTGAAAATGCATTCAAAACCTTGCGAACTCCTTACTTTTCTTACTTCTTTTCTCTTCGGGTGGACTCGAGTGAATCCACCCAGTAAGAGAACTCATTCCTAAACTGAGTTTTCGATTAGAAAATCGTCAACGCAGCCGTGATAAGGAACGCCATTAAGCAGCCAGAAAGAATCGACGGACGCTGGAAGGCGTTCGCGGTCTTTAGGTCGCTACCAGGAATAACTGGGATAACCGTCGCGAGAGCCGCCACAGGGCCGCCAGTTAAGAAGTACTGAATCAGAGAAGCGCCAGAAGCTGCGGCAAAGCACGCCGCGAAGGGATCGGCACCTGTCTGAAGAACAACTTGAAGCATCGGAACCAACACGGAAACAGAAGCCGCATAGGACTGTGTTAAGAAGCCCGTGAGGAATGCCACGCCAAAGAGGATGAGAACCGGAGAAACCGAGAGAACGGGACCAACGGCATCGCTCATTGTCTGCACGAGACCAATTTGCTTAATCACTGTGGACATAAAGAGGAAGCCAATCGTCGCAACAATCGGTGTGGCAATTAAAGAAACGCCCTTCATCATCGCCGCTTCAGCTTCGCGCGCAGGCTTGTGAGCAAGAAGCATGCAGCTAATCGCAGAGACGAGACCGACGAGGAAGACTGGGAAGCCCATAACGAACCCGACCAAAAGAATCAGGAAGGGAATAAAGGCGTTCACTGAACTTGTGGCGTATTCGCGGTTTTCGATTTCGGCCATAATCTTGGCGCGATCTTCAGCGGTAATTGTCACGCCACGACGACGCATATCAGCGTTGCAACGAACGGCAGAGACAAAGAAGATTGTCAAGCAGGCGATTAAACCTAAAACGTTAAAAAGACCGAAGCTGATGCCAGCAGTGGCAATCAAAGCAACCTGTGTCGGGTGTGTGAAGCCAGCGAGGTTACCAATGTGGCCTGCGTGGCCCTGAATACCAGCGCACTTGTTGGGGTCAACGCCCAAACGAACAGCAGCAGGTCCCGTAATCACAGCCGTAATCACAGGCTGTGTGAAACCCGTTAAGGCGCCGATAACGCCAGCAGCGATACCGCCTGCCGTGCAAACGCCCGTGCCGCCGCCTAACTTATTGCCGATACGGACGATATCGCGAATGATCACGTCCATGAAGCCCGTGGCCTGCATGATACCGATAAAGAGCAAAATGCCCGTCATATCGGCGATCACAGGGTTCAAGCCCGAATTGACCATCTTAGCAATCGTCATGCCGTTGCCTCCCGTAATCGGGAAGCCGGCAACGAGTGCGGCAATCATTGCGCCGCAAATAGCCGTAATGTAAATCGGTGTCTTGCCCGTAATCATCAATAGTAGCGTCGCCACCATAATGATTTGAGCAATCATTGATGCTGTAGACATAGTTTCTCCTTTAATTGAAAAAAACTCTTGACATCCCCCCTCAAGGAAGTAATGTAGCGCTACTGTAACTTTCTGTTTCTAGAGCCACGAAAGGAAAAAGAAAATCCTTAAGAGAAACGCTTTGTTTATCTTGAGAAAATACGCTTTATATTGACGTTTTGCTTCATTGACTCCAAACAAGGCGCCTAAGCAATCTGCACTAGTTCTTCTCAATTGGGAACGCCGGATTAACTTTTGCAAATAGGTCGTGTTTTTTCACTACCTACTCGCAAAAATCAATACGAAGTGAGACCATGAAGTTCGAAACTTTAGCCCGACTTCTATGGTGTGACTTTTTAGACGTGTTGCTTTTTAAGAGCGCTTCTACAAAGAAGCAAGCCACTGAAGAACAATCGCCGAAGATGTTGCTGCAGCCTTTGCCTTAAAGGCTTCATAATCGGATGGTGACTTACCATTAGCCTCGTCGGCAGCAACGCGAAGGCTCGCGAATGGACACTGGTTCATATAAGCGACGTGCGCTATGGCAGCGGCCTCCATTTCAGAACTCACAGCGTTAAATGTCTTTCGAATCCATGAGGCTTTTTCTTCACTTGAAATGAATTGATCGCCTGAAGCAACAATCCCGTAAAGATAGTGAAGGCCTTGGGCCTTGCAAATGGCAATCAGTTCTTCTGCCATTGCCTTATCAACGGGAAGTTCAACAAGATTAAGTCCTGAGATCCAGCCTACGGGGTCTCCCACAGGAGACGTATCCATATCGTGCTCAACGCAACCCGAAGCAATGATAACGTCACCAATATGAAGCTCTGGAGAAAGCGCACCACCCACACCGATGCTAAGAAGTTTTTTCACACCAAAGTGCAAAACCATGGTCTGAGCGCACGTTGCGGCCGACACCTTACCAACGCCACTTTGCGCCACAACAACGTCTTGTCCTCGAAGCTTCCCGCAAACAAACGCAATTGAACTGACGCGCTCTTCTTTTTTCTCAGTCATCTGCTCTTTTAAGAGCTTGACTTCGATTGCCATGGCTCCAATGATTCCAATCACTTAAAGTCACTCCTTATATAGAAAAGTGGGGTTCTTAATCGCTTCAAGGATTTTACGGTAGCGAGCACACTCGCGTTTCGCAGCGGTGAGCGAAAGTTCACGGTAGTTTCCGCATTCGCGAGAAGTTGCGCCAAAAACATCGCCTTCGTAGTTTTCAACTTTTTTTAAGCAATCGATAAGGACCGCAAGAACTTCTTTGTTTACAGCATTGCGTACTAAGAGAGAAAACCCTGTGCGACACCCGACGGGACCAAAATACAAAACATCGCTTGCAATCTCAGAGTTTCGTAAGAACGTGGCGAGCATATGTTCAACCGAATGCATCGTGAGGTTATCCATATACTCGCCCGCATTCGGTTTTCGTGTACGTAAGTCGAATGTGGTCACATCGCCATCGATTCTGGCGATGTAAATCCCAGGCTCAAGTACGTCGTGATTAACGCAAAAACTTTTTATGCGTTGCATCAGTGTTAGATGGGTTTACCGTCAGAACTAAATAGCGGCAAGGGAGCCAAAAAGCCAATGTCCTTTCTCTTGGCGGCGTCGCCCTCGGCAAGAACGGCTAAGCGACCACAAACGGTGCCGCCAGCCTTTTCAATCAAATCTTCCATCGCAGCAAGCGATTCGCCCGTGGAAATCACATCGTCGACAACCAAGATTCTCTTACCGCGAATCACGGCGATATCGTCTTCGGGAAGATAAAGCTTTTGCTCGCCTGCCGTTGTAATCGAGTGCACAGTGGTTTCAAGCGCTTTACCCATATAAAGCTTCATGCGCTTTCTAGCTACAAAGTAGCGAGCCGCTCCCACTTGGCGCGCCATTTCGTGAATTAGAGGAATGCTTTTAGCTTCAGCTGTGAGCATGTAATCAAACTTAGGGGCAAGCTTTAAGAGTTCTTCTGCGCAGCGCACAGTTAACTCCGTGTCGCCAAGCAAAATGAAAGCAGCAATAGAAAGTTTGTCAGAAATGGGAAACAGTTCAAGATTACGCTTAAGTCCTGCGACTTCGATGGGATAGTACATAAGAGGCTTCCGAAGAAAAAAGACACGAAAAAAAGGGGCACAAACCCCGCTTCACGTCTTGGCATTGTACCCTTCTCGTTTTTAAAACAAGAAAAAGATTGGGAAAACGCTGTGTTTAAAGGCCTTGGTAGGTAGGGAGTTGCTGCGTTTTGCGGAAAATCGAGAGAGGCTCTAAGGAAGGAAAATTGAATCAACTACAGAAACTTATGGTATCACCAATTTTGGCAAAGTGGAACACAAGAAATATTTATTTTTGACTCGCCGTTTTCTTCTGAAAAATACCCTACACTAGACCCAAAAGGACAGGGAAAAAGGAGAACGACTATGACAAGAAGAACATGGTCAGAATGGCCGAAAAACCGTCCAACAGCGAATCGCAACTACTACGTTGCATGCCAAAACTTTGACGATCCAACAGATCTGCGACACTGCTTGGCGTTTTTCAATGGATACTCCTGGGAAAACATCCCATTCTCACACTACGTTGTCGCTTGGGTTGATCTGCCGGAAAACTTTAAACCCTCAACAGACGTTGTCGGTAAAACCGATTTCACAGGCCAAATGATTCCCGCATAACTGCATAACAAATGTAAGGAATCTTTGCCAAAACACCCCTTTCGGATAAGTCCTTTCGTGTGCCCTCCTCCAAACGGTGGAGGGCCTGCTTCGTTCTGAAGTATAAAACGCTCAAATTGACGCCAAATCAAGGGAAAACACGCCTAAACTCGCGCCCTGGAGGGCAAAACCACTTCAAGGATGCAGCAGTATGTGTTTTTCTTTAGAAAACTTTAAAAAGTCAATTTCTTTTACCTCGAAAGGCCGCGCTTCCCGAAGCGAATTTTGGTCTTTCTTCGTTTTTTCTTTGATTGTTCTTGCCGCAGTCATCGGAATCTTCTATTTCGCGGTGTCTTACTCGCGCTACAACTTAGTAGCGGTAAGTTTCCTACTTGTCGCGTATTGCGCTTTTCTTAGCTTACTGTCGTTTTTTGTTTGCTCAAGAAGGCTTCACGATACAGGACGCTCGGGAGCACTTGTGTGGCTCATTCCCACGATGGCGTTTCTCGCCCTAGTCTCTCAGGACGGATCGAAAGCGCAGTTCGTGTTTGCTGGACTCCTTCTTTTATCGTGGCTTAGCGTTATCGCTTTTTGCGCGTTCCCCTCGGAGAAAGCCAAGAATAAGTACGGCGCCGTACCTACCGAATAACCTCTGAAAACTGGGTTATCTCAGGAGTTCGCAAAACCCTTTGCGAACTCCATTTTTTTAGTGCGTTGTCCGACGAATGATGAAATTGCCGCAGAACTGAAAAACGCTAATCGTTGCCAAAATAATCAGAACGGTTAACCAAATCATGTCGCGGTATCCCATCTGATAGCCGTAGCGAATCGCAAAGTCTCCGATACCACCCGCGCCGATAGCTCCTGCGATTGCCGTAAGTCCCACGAAACTTACGAACGTAATCATTGTCACGCGCGTAATGCCAGGAATGCTTTCCTTTAAGTACACACCAAAGATGATTTGTGTCGGAGAAAATCCCATCGCTTCGCTTGCTTCAATAAGACCATCGTCCATATCCGATAAGACAGACTCAATTTGACGCGCAAAAAACGGAACGGTTCCAAAAATCAACGCAACAAAAGAACCCGTTACGCCAGATCCCGTTCCCACAAGAAAGCGCGATAACGGAATCAAAAGCACAATGAGAATAATGAAAGGAATCGAACGGATGATGTCGATGGCGCGATCGAAAAACGTAAAGAGAGCGCGATTTTCAAGAATCCCGTCTTTTTTTGTGACAACAAGCAGCACGCCAATTGTGATTCCCAACACCCAAGCAATGGTTCCAGAAACGGCAATCATCGTTGCCGTCTGCTCGATACTTTTTATGAGTTCGTCACTTAAGCGGTCTAAGTTAGGAAGTAAGTCGTTGATCCAATTCATCGTGCAATCTCCTCGACGGCAACATTTTTCTCACGAATGTAGTTAAGAGCCTCGTTGACCTTTGCTTCGTCGCCTTCGAGCGTGACAGCAAGCTTTCCAAAGGGCGTATCTTTGAGCATTTCGATGTTGCCAAAAATGATGTTGGCAGATACCCCGAACTTCTTATAAAGCTCAGTCATGAGGGGTTCTCCAGCAGAGGCTCCAGCGTAGGTGAGCATATAAACGGGGCGCCCCGCAGATACGTTTTCCAATCCGTTTTCTTCGAGCGTTTCATACAAGTCATCAACGTTACTTGCTGAATCGATAAAGCCCTTCGTAATTGCTTCTTTCGGATGCGCAAAAATATCGAGAATCGTTCCTTCTTCAAGAACTCGCCCCTTATCCATCACGGCGGCTCTATCACAGATAAATTTCACAACCGACATCTGGTGCGTGATAACGACAATCGTAATTCCAAGTCGCGTGTTAACTTCACGAAGAAGTTTCAAAATCGAGCGCGTTGTCTTTGGGTCTAAGGCGCTTGTGGCCTCGTCGCACAAAAGAACTTTCGGGTCGTTGGCTAGAGCTCGAGCAATAGCCACACGTTGCTTTTGACCTCCTGAGAGCTCCGATGGGTAGGCGTTTTCTTTATCACGCAGTTGCACAAGGTCAAGCAACGCATGAATCTTACG
>CAVKJM010000019.1:0-17178 GCA_963656505.1 bacterium | reverse complement strand
GTTTTATTCCAAAACCTATAAGCGCTTAATCGGTCACAAGACGCTCACAGCAAGCCTCATGATTGCCATCATGATTGTGACAATCCTCATCCCGATTTATATTCTCTGCGCGATTTTGGCTCAGCAAATCCCAGTTGTCATTCACTGGGTAAGAGATTGGGTGATGGCCGGAATGCCGCTACCGCATTGGTTAGCCTCATTGCCGTACCTTGGTGAAGGATTACAGAGCCTCTACACCGATGGCACGATTAACGCGAAGGCTGTTGCGCAGATTTTCCAAACAACTGTGGACCCCGTCACAACGTGGCTTGTGTCGGTATCTTTGGGTGTTGGTAACGGCTTGCTGCAAATCCTTCTTGTCGCATTTATCTCCTTTTTCTTTTATCGCGACGGCGACTTCTTAGCGGCTCACATCAAAAAGCTCCTTGATAAGGTCTCTGGGGAACTTGCAAGCGAATTTAGTTCGATTCTTTTAAATACCACGCGCTCTGTGGTCTTCGGTGTGATTGGTACTGCCATTGGTCAGGGCCTTGTTGCTGCGGTGGGCTTTGTGATTGTCGGCGCCCCAGGCGTTGTGCTCCTCTCTTTTGCCGTGTGCGTTCTGTCTGTCGTCCCGATGGGCCCCCCATTAGTGTGGGCGCCTGTCGCACTTTGGCTTTATTCAACGGGGTCTCCTGGATCTGCGATTTTCCTTTGCCTATGGGGAATTCTTGCGGTTTCCTCTGTCGATAACTTCTTAAAGCCTCTTTTAATTAGCCGTGGGACTAGATTACCTCTAGCGCTCGTCTTCTTAGGCGTTTTCGGTGGCATCCTTTCCTTTGGCTTCTTAGGGCTCGTTCTGGGACCGGTTTTCTTAGCCGCGAGTATGGCGATGTTTCAGGCTTGGTTACGGCGTCCGCTACGCGTGACGCGCACGGGAAAATCAGCGGCAAGAAAGCGGTTGGCCTCGGCTCAGACCACAAGCGAAGATAAGCCAGAATCAGCGGATACAAAACCAATCGTTTAGGCCGCTCTTGGGCTAAAATCCCGCATCAATTTACAAGAGTTTGTGTTTTTGCCTCTCCATAGACCTATGGATGGGGCGTTTTTTGAGTGCTAAGAGAACAAAATGCCTGTCACAAAGCGCGCCAAGCAATACGCCGAGTCCTCGATTCAAGTTTTAAAGGGTTTGGAGCCCGTTAAGCAACGCCCTGGGATGTACACGCTCACCGACAACCCCCTGCATATCATTCAGGAGGTGTTGGATAACGCAAGCGATGAAATTCTCGCGGGCTTTGGCGATAGCATCAGTCTCACAATCGAGAAAAACGGAGCAATTACCGTTGAAGATAATGGCCGCGGCATTCCTACGGGCATTCACCCCACAGAAGGCATTCCCACTGTAGAGCTTGTTTTCACGCACTTACATGCAGGCGGAAAATTTAGTAAAGCAGACGGCGGTGCCTATAGCTTTTCAGGTGGCTTACACGGCGTAGGCGTTTCGGTGACAAATGCCTTAAGCCGTTCGATGCAGGTAAGCGTTTGGCGTGACGCGAAGCAGTTTGACATCGCTTTTGAAAATGGGTTTGTGAAGAGCCCCTTAAAAGAAGTCGAAAACACAAAATCTAAGCGCTTTACAGGCACGCGCGTTCGCTGTGAACCCAACCCCAAGTACTTCGATAACGCAGATGTCCCTTTAGCGCAACTGATTCGTTTACTTAAGAGTAAGGCAGTTTTACTTCCTGGGTGCCGCGTTTCTTACAAAAATGAAAAGACAGGAGACGAGCAGCACTGGAGGTACGAAGGTGGCCTAAGAGAATACCTGTTAGCGGAAATTCAAGAGCCACTTTTGATTACGCCCTTTGAAGCGCAAGGGTGGGCCGATGCTGACACAGAAGGCTTTAATGAAGGTGAGGGCGCAAGTTGGGTTGTAGTTTGGACTGAATTTGGCACTCCTTCTCGCGAAAGCTTTGTGAACCTTATTCCAACGCCTGCAGGAGGCACGCACGAGGCGGGGCTTCGAGATGGCCTTTTTGGTGCAATGCGCGCCTTTATGGAAGCGCACGGCCTTATGACTAAGGGCGTCAAACTCTTAGCAGAAGACGTCTTTGCTCGGGCTAGTTTCATCCTTTCCACAAAGTCGCTTGACCCGCAGTTTCAGGGACAGACCAAGGAGAAACTTACAAGTCGCGATGCGTTTCGCCTTGTTTCAAGTTTTGTTCGTCCGCAGTTTGAAATTTGGCTTAATGCCCACTTAGAAGAGGGTAAGAAACTCGCCGAACTCGTCAATCGCCAGGCGATGAGCCGACAGCGGCAGATGAAAAAGGTCGAGAAAAAGAAGGGCTCGAGCGTTGCGGTGCTGCCTGGGAAATTAACCGGTTGCGAAAGTACCGATATTGAACGAAACGAGATCTTCCTCGTCGAAGGCGATAGCGCAGGCGGTAACGCCAAACAAGGGCGCGACAAAGAGTATCAGGCGATTTTGCCCTTGCGTGGCAAGGTGCTTAACACCTGGGAAGTTGATCCCGACCGCATTTACGCCTCGCAAGTGATTCACGATATTGCAGTGGCTGTTGGCGTCGACCCCCATAAGATCGATGACCCTGTTGACTTAAAAGGGCTTCGTTACGGAAAGGTTTGCATTCTTGCCGATGCCGATGTCGACGGAAACCATATTCAGGTTCTTCTTTTAACGCTTTTTTATCGGCACTTCCCGAAATTAATTAGCGAAGGGCACGTCTTTATTGCGCAGCCGCCGCTTTTTCGTGTTGATGTGCCAAAGATTGGCAAAAAGGCCGAGAAAAAGATTTATTGCGCAGACGATAAGGAACTAAAGCGCACCTTAACGAAGCTAGAAAAAGACGGAGTTAATACCGAGAAATTAAACATCTCGCGCTTTAAAGGCTTAGGGGAAATGAATGTAACGCAATTGGCTGAAGCCGCGTTTCACCCCGATACGCGACACCTTTTACCTGTGACGCTTGGCATGCTCGAAAAAGGTGAAACCGATGCCGTGATGACGCTTCTCATGGGAAAAGGCGAAGCCCAAGGAAGACGCCTTTGGATGGAAACCCACGGCGAGGATTTAGAACTCGATATTTAAGCGTTTCAACCTAGGTCTTACGACAAATCACAAGAAAGCAAGAGAAACCTCAGGAATTCTGAGGTTCTCCCGATACAATCGCGCCATCTTGCCTTTTATTGGATTCAGAAGGAAAACCATAACTATGAAACGTTCAATTATTCTTTTGACAGCTTGCTCGGCTTTGGCTCTCGCTTTGGTCGGATGCGGCGACAAGAAAGCTGAAAGCCAGAAGGCCGAAGCTAAGGAAGTCACCATTACAGTCGGTGCGACTCCCGTTCCCCATGCGGACATTTTGAAGGTTGCCGCCGGTGAATTGAAAAAAGAAGGTGTTAACCTCAAAGTTATTGAATTCACCGATTACGTCAAACCCAATCTCGCCCTCGCCGATAAAGAACTCGACGCCAACTACTTCCAACACATCCCTTATTTAGAAAGCTTCGCCAAAGATCGTAAGCTCAATCTCTCGGTCCTTTGCAGCGTGCATATCGAGCCGATGGCTGTGTACTCCAAGACCGTTAAGGATTTAAAGAAGGTTCCCGTTGGCGCGAAGGTCGCCATCCCGAACGATCCGACAAACGGCGGCCGTGCTTTGAAGGTGTTGGCTGACGCTGGCCTCTTTAGTTTGAAAGAAGGTGTTGGCATCAACGGAACACCTGCTGATGTAATCAACAACAAGTTCAAGGTCAAGGTCGTTGAAATGGAAGCTGCGGTTCTTCCGCGTGCGCTCGACGATGTGACATTGGCTGTCATTAATTCGAACTACGCCTTGGGTGTTGGTTTGAACCCGACAAAGGATTCCCTTTTCATTGAAAACTCGGATTCTCCGTACGCTAACGTTGTTGTGATCCGCACGGGCGACAATCGTGAAGCCTTGGGTAAGCTCGCTCAAGTGATGCGCTCGCCTGTGATTCGCGACTACATCGTCAAGCAATACAAGGGTGCTGTGATTCCGACGTTCTAATCGAACAGTTTCAGAATTAAGTACGAAAAGGGCGGCCTCAATTTGGGGTCGCTTTTTTTATCGCACCGCACTTTTCCCCTAATCCGTTCGAACTATGGGGGATGTGCTTTTGAGTTATAGGAAAACTATGATTTTGCTCGTATAGTTTGCCCCGAAGGTAGGGAAAACAGTTCTCGCTTTCAACTCTCCTTAAGAACCAAGTTGAGGTGGTATACCTCTTCGGGACTGGTCAATGCCCATCCGGTGAAATTCCGGGTGGGCTTTTTTTCGCGTCAAACTTTAGATTGGTGAGAAGTCAGAACTGCGCGTTATGCGTAACGATTTCGGCTGCAAAACTAGGGGGTAAATCGATAAGAATTTCTCCCGCTTGTTTTGCGCTAGGAAGAGGGAAGGGCTTTCCTTCCTCGATGTAAACGCAAGCGACGTCCTTTAAGACGCTAATAGCGGTTGCGAGAATCTTTTCTTCGCTTTCGCATTGAGTAATTGCCTCTTTAACGTCGCGAAAACTAATGACATTAAGGTTGCCGTCTTTTGTAACTTTGGCAGGATAGTTAAGTTCGTTATTCATATGGCAAACTCGTGTGGCTGTGGGTGAATTTTATTAATGCTCACTAAAGCGTTAAAGCACCGATTAAGGCCAAGGATCTTTTTTCACCAAGTCTTTCGGCAGTTTAGGAACAGAATAAACATCTCCCACAAACCCAGCGAAAAGACTAAAGAGAGAATCTGCGTTTCCCGTCTCGTAAAACTTCGGTAGTTCCTTGCGGAAAGCACGAGAATTTTCTACAAACAAGGCAATCGGAAGATAGCCATTACTCATCAGGACTCCATTCATCATAAGTGAGGCCGTTTGGCTGTTGGAGTCGAGGAAAAATAGAGAACGCAACATAAAAAGAAAGGTAGCAACCGCTCTTACTTTGGGATTGTCGACCTCCCCGTTTAGGTAAGCGAATCCCTCGTTGGCAAGAGTATCAAGACGCCTGTAATCGGGCGCTTGGCTAGGTATTGCTATATTGTAGTAAACATCACAGGAACGAAATTCACTATGCGTTTTCTGGATGCTTTCTTTTCCCATATGGTGCTGAAGAAAACAAGCTGTCTCCTTATCAAGAGTGAAATCTTTTTCTCGAATCTCATGAACCAAATGCTTTGCGGCATCCCCGTAATGTTTGATATCAATAAGTTCATCAACCCGGAGACCGTTAACGGAACTTCCACTAAGAATCGTTTCAACTTGTGGGAGCGTTGCCTTGTTTTTATCAAGTGCCCCAAGCATGTGCCAAATGATAATTGCCATGTTCTGATTGAAAACGGCCGCACACTTTTTGGGATCTTCAAAATACGGAATGGTCAGTTTCGCACCTTCGGGCGTCCAATACATTCCGCCAAGTTTTTCCTTCATTTCGCTCGTATTTTTCATGGCAATCAGTTCCGTTTAAGAGCAGTTGTTTTTCTTTTGGATTGATTAGCTTTCCCAGGCGGGTTTCATTTTCAAAAGCCGTTCTCTTTTCTCAAGAACGGACTTGTCCGCTTCGGGCTGCGAGAGAAAATTTAAACAGCCATTAAATTCTTTTTCTGAAAGGAAAATAGCGTTGTCGTTTAGTCGTTTGGCAAAAGAAAGTCTAATGGCTTTAAGGATAACGTCTTCTTGTGTTATCCCGAGTCGACGAGAAACTTCCGAAAGCATGTAAGCGTCTGAGTCGCTTAGCTTAACTGTGATGCTGTGTTTTGTCATGGCTCCCCCCGAAGTTATTGAACGCACAGCTTTTTATTTGTCTTTCTTAAGAAGTCTAACTCTAAAGCGGGTTGAGGGTTGTAGAATCAAGCAAATAAGAATAGTTCTCAAAAACTCTTGCTATGGTTAAACATCATTATTTGGTCGATGGGATGACGTGCGCGTCTTGTAGCGCCCGTGTCACTCGTGCGCTCGAAGGTGTAAAAGGCGTACACAAGGCGACTGTGAATCTATTGCGCAAGACGGCCCTCGTTGAAGTTGAAGATGAAAACTTCGATGAGATTCTTTTATTTAAGGCTGTGCAAAAAGCAGGCTACGGCTTGCATAACGCCAATAGCAATAAGCGCAAATTATTAAAGCCGCGCACCTTAAATACCCAGATGTGTGCAACAGTTGTTTTGGCTGTCACACTGATGCTTTTTGCCTTCTTTGGGTTGAAGTGGACACTTCAACCCGTGACAATCGCCATTTGCGAGGCAATCCTTTCTTTAACTGTTTTCTGGATTAATCGTCAGCATTGGAGCTCAGGCATGAAAGCGCTTTTATCGCTTTCTCCGACGATGGATTCCTTGGTCGCTATCGGTTCGAGTGCTTCTTACCTTTATAGCTTGGTTGCATTCCTCCTAGCCTTAAACACAGATGTGGGTGTCACAAGCGAGACCCTAATGGGTCTTTACTTTGACTCCTCAGCGATGATCTATGCCTTCGTCGGTGTCGGTAAATGGCTTGAAGGTCGCGCTAAAGATAAATCGGTTGCTGCTCTCGAAGGCCTTGCGCGGTGCATCCCTGATGAAGCAACACGCCTAGTTAATGGAAAAGAGGAACGGGTTCATACAGCTTCTTTACTTAAGGGAGACATCCTTTTGGTTCGAGCCGGGGAATCGATTCCTGCTGACGGGAAAATCCTTCAAGGCGAAGCCGAAGTTGATGAGTCGGTGCTCACTGGTGAGAGCCTACCCCGCATGATGGGTGTGGGTAGCGACGTCTCGTGCGCCACGATGGTTACTTCTGGCTGGCTACAGATGCGAGTGGTGCGCGCTGGAGGGCAAACCAAGTTTTCCAAGATTCTTTCGCTTGTTGATGCCGTTTCAGAAACGAAAGCTCCCATTGAGCGAGTTGCAGATCGCGTCAGTTCCGTTTTCGTTCCTTTTGTTATTTTTGTGGCGCTCGTAACATTTGGCGTATGGATTTCACTAGGGCGCTCTGTTGAATTCTCTTTAGTGAGTGCCGTTTGCGTCTTGGTGATTTCTTGCCCGTGCTCACTCGGGTTAGCAACGCCCGTGGCTGTGACAATCGGAAGTACGCTTGCCGCTCGGCACGGCGCTTTCTTTAAGAATGCGCAAGCAATCGAAGAGTTAAGTCGCATCGATACGGTTGTTTTTGATAAGACAGGGACGCTCACCGAAGGCGAATTCGAAGTTGTTGAATTCCGAGTGAGCGCTCAAAAAGAAAATGAAGCGCTTCTAGCTGCCTTAAGTATCGAACGTCTTTCAACGCATCCTCTTGCCAAAGCGATTTGTCGCTACGTGAAAGAAAAAGACATCAATCCGACAGAGGTTCAAAACTTTGAAGCACGAGTCGGAGCGGTTGCTGGCACCGTTTCAGGTAGGCGTATTGAGATCGGTAACTCCATTGCGCTAGGGATTGCAGATCTTGTTGCAACTTCGCCTTTGGCTGCAAAACCCAAAATCGTCGCGGGTTCCACACGACTCTTTTTAACAATCGATGGCGAACTTGTTGCGGCAATCGATTTGGCAGACCGTTTGCGTAATGGCGTTGAAGCTCTCGTTTCTGCGCTACAAGAAAAGAACATTTCTGTAATTGCCGCAAGTGGCGACGCGCGTCCAGTTTTACAGTACCTAAAAAAGCGCCTAAATCTTATGAAGTCCTATGGCGCGATGACGCCAGAAGATAAACAAAAACTCATCTCTCGCTTAAAGCGCGAAGGGCACCATGTGCTCTTTGTTGGCGACGGCATCAACGACGCACCCTCATTGGTTGAAGCCGATGTCGGGATGGCTGTGGGTGCTGGGACCGATGTTGCGGTAGATTCGGCTGACGTGGTGCTTGTCAATAATCGAATGGCAGATATCGCAGCGTGCATGGATTTGTCGCACGCTTTAATGCGCAATATTCATCAAAATCTATTTTGGGCGTTCTTTTATAACTTACTTGGCATTCCGCTTGCCGCTGGGTTCCTTTACCCGATGACAGGCTGGCAATTAAGCCCTATGTTTGCCGCAGCGGCCATGAGCCTAAGCTCGATCTGTGTGGTATCGAACGCCTTACGACTTTTCACATGGAGTCCAGAGCCTCTTTATGACGAAGTGGACACCGAAGAAACCGATTCAAATACTCAAAAGAAGGAGCAAACAATGAAAACCTATTGGGTTCGTATTGAAGGGATGGCTTGCGAGCATTGCGCAAAAACTGTCACAAAGGCAATTTCAGCATTAAGTGGCGTTACGGAAGTTGCCGTTGACCTTGCCAAAAAAGGCGCCACAGTTAAGAGCACAACCGCTCTTGACTATGAAGCCGTGAAAAAGGCTGTGAGCGAGGCTGAGTTCAATTTCATCGATATGAAAGAGATCTAAGCGTTTAGCGATAGCTTTCCTAGAGAGGGGCCTGAAGCTTGTGAGCTTTTCAGGCCTTTTTAGTTCCAGGTTAAGTAACTTACAGCCGAAAAGATAAGAAGCATGAGGGTAACGGCTGCAATGCAAGGCTTAAGCGTTTTAAAGAAATCGGCTTTAAAGTAATCGAGAGAGACCATTAGGCACACGTGCGTAGGCGTTACCATCTGACCGCAAACGCCACAGACAAGCACCAAACCAATAAGATCTAATGAGCCTTGAGCGACAGCGGCGACAATAGGCATCATCATCGCCACATGGCCTTGAGACATGCCAGTTAGCATGCCGATAATAAAACTGATAAAGCCAAGGATTAACGGTAAGGGAAGCGTTGAGGCTTCAAAGCTCACAACGATTTGCGACAAAACCCCGCTTGCCTCTAAAAGTTGAATAAAGTAAAGAATCAAACCCACGTCACGCAAGAGCTTAAATTCGATAGCACCAACAAAGATTTCTTTGAGGCTTACTTTTCGATTGAGCAAAAGAAGAATCGGATAAAGAGCGGCAACGATAATAAAGATGGAAATCGAAGCTGGGAGCCCTGCGGCAAGCGAAATGCCAAAGACGCCGAAAATCGGCAGTAACGCCAAAATAAAGTCAACGCGATAGTGCGCAAGTTCTGTTTTGCTTGGCTCCTCTCCGGGTTCAACAATCTTTAAGGGCGAAACAAAAAAGAACCAACCAATAATGGCCATTAAGGCACTGACCCAAAGTAGATGCAAAATCACATCGCTAATGGGTACATTGACAATCGCGCAAGTCAAAAGGATGCCAGGAACAATGGGGTTTGAAAACTCCATGATGTGCCGAAACCAATAATTAATAAGCGCCTTCTTTTCAGCGGGCACATCTTGGCCTTGCGCAACAGTTTCAACAATGGGAGCGGAAAAGCGAGCCCCACCGATCGAAGGGAGCATCCCAAGGAAGGCAGGCATCGCAGCAAGCGTAACTTTCTTAGAGGGAATGATGTGGTGAAGGTACTGAACCAAGCCATTTAAGATGCCGCTTTTACGCATCTCAATTTCTAGGCAAACGACAAAGTAAAGAGCAAAGATTAAGTCGTAGCTTCGCGACATCGTTAGCGTTGACTTCAACGCTTTAAACAGAGAAATCGGTCGCGTATCCAGAATGGCCCAAACAAAAAGGCCGCCGGCCAAAATCGCAGGTCCAATGGGAACGTGCTTACGAATCAAAATCACCATCAAGGCGATTGCGGCGAGTAAGACAAGATAAATCGACATAGCTCAGGCCTTATAGGGGGCTTAAGTAGCAAAGAAACCATTTTTAGATGGCCTCGGATTTTACGCCGATGCGCAAAGGGACGCCTTTAGACAAAAGGCGTAGGTGCCTTGATTTTTATGCCAAAAGATTATCGATCCGAGAAACTTGGGACGCCACGGGCATTTCGGATGGCTAAGAAAAACGAAGCCGGAAAGCGGGGAGCGGCCTTAATCTTTAACGGGTCGTGATCGAGGGCCTTATCCATTTCAAACATTCCGTCCACATCGCTCGGGTTTACGCCAGCAAGAAACCCATCAGGTACTTTTGTAATCGGGCAGTTTGCAAAGGTGCGGGTAAAACTCGATCCTTGTTGGTTCGAATTAAAGAGCTCGGCCGGAATGACAGATAAGCCACTTTCTTCAAACGCTGAATCAAAGCGCCAGGCTTTGAGATTTCCTTTAAAGATATCTTTAGGGATGGCTTTGAGAGATTTGCAAGAGGCAAAGATTTCTCGAAAGTCGATTGCATTTACCGCTGCTGAGAAAAGCACAGGGTCAATCGACTCAATGCCGCTTTCTTTAAAGAGCCCATTAAAAGAGCGAACTTTAGTTAGCGTAAGAAAGATTAATTTTGGAACGCTCTTAAGTTTGGGAAGACGCGCGAAAGTTTCTGTTAAATCGGCAATCTGAGGATTTCGCATGAAAAGCGCTTCGCTTACACGCTCTAGATTCTCAGGAGGCGTTTCTCGATTCCAGATTTGCGCATGATGCGCAGGTTTCCACGTTTCTGGGTCAACAAGAGGCGGCAACTCATCGCAAAGCGCCACGGTTTGTTTGGGAAGCGTCAGAGAGGCGATAGGAAGCGTTCCTTCAACTTCGATAGTAAGGATGTGACTTCCCTTTTTTAAGGGAAAACTCACTTTCGTAACATCGTCTTCCTTCCAAAGAAGACTCTCAGTTGTTTCGCCTACGGTAAAGTGCACGACTCTTTCGCAGCCAGCCGGGCTTGGCGTTAGCTGAAACTGAACGGTTTCGGTTCTTCTTTTAATGAGAAGTTCAAGCTTTAATGCGGGAGTCATTTCGCTTCTCCGTTTTTCGCTTCAGGAGCGTTTTCGGCATAGCAATCAAGTTCGGTGCGCCGCTTAAAGTTCGCAAAACTCTTTGGCAGATGCTCTAACTTGTAGCAAAAGGCAAACATCGCATCCGCGCACGTCAATCGCTTTAAAGGTAAGAGGATGTCATCGTCAACGTCTTTGAGACTCACGCAACCGGCAAAGCACTGCTCAAGGTTACTAATCGCAGGATTCTTATCAAAGAAGTGTGGCGCAATCGATTCGAGTTCTCGTAAGTTTGCGGCCCAGCCCACAAAGTCATTTTTCTGACGCAAGGCCCTCGGGTGAAATGCGGGTAGGGGATCTAAGATGGCAGTGACGCCTCGAGAAAAGCCAAAGGGGCGCACGGCGTAATCTTGAGGATAAAAAAGTGTGACCGTATAAAGACCAGCTTTTTTCCAAGCGTGAGAAATCGCAGCGGTTGCCTCAAAGTCAAAGCGCTCCGTTATCCCGTCACCCCAATCGACTAAGAAGTCTCCATCGAGTTCAAGGTCGATAGCATAAAAGTGAAGGACGGTTTGCGGCTTTGCTGTCGCTTTCCACGTAAAGCGAAATTGAGCATCCTCTTTTGTAGAGTTTGGGCGAACCCAACCCATGATTTTGCGACGCGTTGAATCGACCCAAGAGAAGAAGGCGTGATTGGCTCCCTGTAAGAAATCATCAATGACATAAGGGATGGGAGCCGACCCAAAGGGGTTAGCGACTTTTTCTAAATGCGTGCAATGGGAAAAGGCTTTTGAAGTCAGTGTTTCTTGTGTGACGCCTTTAAGGAGTCCCGCGGGGATTTCCTTTAGAGCACTTTTAGCAAAAAGCTCTCTAATGGAGGCAATCTTGTGGATTGGAGAAAAAAGATCGGCTTCAATCGTTTCAATGGAACTCGCGTAAAAAGCGCGATCGAAATATTCTAAATCGGGATTAGCGACAAATAGATTCGAAGCAATGGTCTTTAAGGGAGAGTTTTCGCCATCTTTGGCAACAACAAGCTGCGGAAATACTTTACTTGGAAGAAGTTCTCCAATCGCTGTAGTTTCTCCCACGGTAAGCGTTGGCAAAGCCGTGGCAATCACTTCGGTTTCTTCGGGTAATTCTTTTAAAGGAAGCCAGCCAGACGAGGTATGAATGCGAATACGCGTTAAGGAGTGAGTCTGAAACCGATGGACTTTCGTTAGCGTTGCTGTAAAACTTGGCTCACTTGCCATTTGCTGCAACTCAACGTCATCGATTGTGCAGTCGACGTCTTCGGTTGAGCCATCGCCCCAATCGATTGTGATTTTTCCGACCTGATCCATCGCTAGGCGCGGAATCTTATAAAAGACAAGATGCGCATTCACAGCGCCCTTGCCCGTGAAGTCAATGACGAGTTCGTTGATGCGTAATGTGGGTGTCGAAAGTTCAGCCATAACGTGCAATTGTATCGTGCCTAAACGTGCGCGATTTCTCGTGCTTGCGCTTCAGAGTCGGCTAAGAGCGGATTGATAAGAAGGCCGATGACGCGAAGCCTTTCAATTAAGTTATGGCTTTCAGCTGTAAGGCGCAATTTATCTGGCCCAATAAGGCGCATATCGCGCCGCGATTGCATGAGTTTTACAAGCGTAATCGCTGAGAACTTTGGTCGATCTTCAAAGGTAAAGAGAACAGATTTTTCTGAGGCGTCGATTTTTCGAATGCCTAATTTACGAGAGCGAAGGCGCAAACGGTGCACGGCGATAAGCGCCTGCGTAGCCTCTGGCATCTTTCCGTAGCGGTCTGCAAGGCTATCGATAATCGCTTCAATTTCTGCGGGGTCTTTGGCTAAGGCAAGCTTCTTGTAAAACATTAAGCGATTGCCAACATCAGGAACATAATCCTCTGGCAAAAGCGCACTCATGTGTAGATTGATTTCCGTGAGTGCTCCAAAGGGGTGCTCAAGAGAGGGCGCCTTTCCTTCTTTTAAGGCATCGACGGCTTCTTTTAGCATCTCGGTATAAAGTTCAAAACCGACTTTTGAGATTTCTCCGCTTTGTTCTTCGCCAAGAATCTCGCCTGCGCCACGAATCTCGAGGTCATACATTGCAAGATTAAAGCCACTTCCTAAATCTTCTAATCGCTCGATTGCTTCTAAGCGCTTTTTCGCATTGCTTGTCAAAGCGTCTTCGCCTGGGATTAAAAGATAGGCATAGGCCTGATGGTGAGAGCGCCCGACGCGACCTCGCAATTGGTGCAGTTGCGCTAACCCTAAACGATCTGCGCGATGCATGATAATCGTGTTGGCATTGGCAATATCGATGCCATTTTCAATAATCGTTGAGCAAAGAAGAACGTTTGTGCGCTGCTGGTAAAAGTCGTGCATTGCCGCTTCGAGTTCTCGCTCGGGCATCTGTCCGTGCGCAAGACCAAAGCGTGCCTCAGGAACGAGTGCCTTTAAGCGCTCTAATCGCGCCTGAATCGTATCCACGTCGTTATGTAAGAAATAGACCTGGCCACCACGCTTTAATTCACGCAAAATCGCCTGACGAATTAAGTCGTTACTTTCTTGTCTGACAAAAGTTTTAATCGAAAGGCGTTTTTCGGGCGCAGTGGTAATAACGGAGTAATCCCGAATTCCTTCTAAGCTCATCGCCAAGGTTCTCGGGATTGGCGTAGCCGTAAGCGTCAAGATATCAACCTCAGCACGAAGCGCCTTTAAGCGCTCCTTTTGCCGCACACCAAAGCGATGTTCTTCATCGACAACAACGAGCCCCAAGTTTTTAAATTGAATCGATTCACTTAAGAGCTTATGCGTGCCAATGACGATATCGACGCGACCGTCGGCAAGGCCTGCAAGGGTTTCGCGTGTTTCTGCTCCGGCTCGAAAGCGTGAGAGTTCTCGCACCGTGACAGGCCAAGCGGCAAAGCGATCGGCAAATGTTCTAGCGTGTTGCTCGGCAAGAAGCGTTGTCGGGCAAAGAACAGCAACTTGTTTTCCGTTCATCACAGCGACAAAAGCAGCACGCAGGGCAATTTCCGTTTTTCCAAAGCCCACATCGCCGCAGACTAAGCGATCCATTGGGCGGCCCTTTGTCATATCGCTAATTACATCGGCAATGGCTTTGGCTTGATCGGGGGTTTCTTCGAATTCAAAGCCCTCGGCAAAGGCTTCGTAATCAGCGCCCTTAAGCGTAAAGCTACAGCCTGCGCGGGCTTCGCGTTTTGCATAAAGGTCAAGGAGTTCAGCAGCCGTGTCGTGGGCCTTTGCGGCGGCCTTTCTCTTTGTCTTATCCCAGTCGCCACGCCCAAGGGTATTTAGCGGCGCATCTTCTGTATTTCGTCCCGTGTAGCGAGCAATCAGATGCAATTGCGAAACCGGGACAAAGAGTTTGGCGCCTGCCGCGTAATCGATACGCAAAAATTCCATCTTTCCTTCGTCGCTTTGAATCGTTTCTAGCCCAACATAACGGCCTACGCCGTGCTCGGCGTGAACAACAGGGTCTCCAGGGGCCAATTCACGCAAATCCCGTATCGTTGTTTCTAGGTTGGCTGTCGAATTCTTAAGGCGACTCTTACGGGCTGTGGCACGCAGTAGATAGATTTCCTTTTCCGTAATAACTGCGCACGCAGGATTCTCTAGAGTAAAGCCTGAAGCTAAGGGGGCTTGCGCTAGACAAAGAGCGGCATCGGACGCATAAAACTCTTCAAACGTTTCCACGTGTAGCGTTTTATGAAAGTCAGTTTCTAAAAGTTCTTCAATGCGACTTAAACGACCTTCGCCTTGCGCGCAGATTAAAAGGCGACGCTTTTCTTTTAAAGCGCTATCGATAAAGTTTTCAAGTTTTGCTAGAGGCTTTTGTGCACGACGTTCAATCGATATATCAGGAAGTGTCGTGGGACTCGCTTCTAAGCGAATGCGAGAAAACGCACCAATGGAGGCAAAAAAGCTCGGAGCCGTTAAAAGGAATTCTTTTGGGTTAAGCGCTGGTCTTTCATTGTCGTGCCGCAAGAATTCGTAGCGCTCTTCGGTTTCTTTGAAAAAGGAACTAATGGCACTATCGACGTCGCCACTTGTTAAAAGAATGGCGTTAGCAGGGAGGTAATCGGCAAGAGTTGCTGTCTTATCAAAAAAGAGCGGCAAGTAGTACTCAATACCAGGAGCTGCAAGCCCCTTGGTGGTATCGGTGTAAACCGAAGACCGCGTTGGGTCGCCCTCGAACGTCTTACGCCAATTCTCGCGGAAAAAATTCAAGGACTCTTCATCCATGGGGAATTCGTGTCCTGGAAGGATGCGAATCTCTGAAACTTCTTTATCCGAGCGCTGGGTATCTGGATCGAAAACGCGGATGAGGTCAATCTCGTTATCAAAGAGATCCAAGCGAAACGGATGCCTTTCTCCCATCGGGAAAATGTCGATGAGACTACCGCGAACGGAGAATTCTCCTGCCGCATAGACTTGATCGACGCGAGAGTAACCGCTTTCGATTAAAAGCGCCTTTAACTCATCGAGGTCAACCTTTTGGCCTTTACGATAAAAGAAGGTGTTGGTGGCAACAAATTCGCGAGGCGCGAGGTGAAACGCGGCGCAACAGGCAGAAACAATGAGAACGTCAAGGAGGTTGCACGCTTTGTCGTTAGCAAGTTTCCAGAGCGTTTCAAGGCGTTCACTGACAAGCGCTTCATGAGGACTCGTTGTATCGTAGGGAAGCGTTTCCCAATCTGGAAGCAAGGCAATCTTAGCCTCAGGGACAAGCCACGCGAGTTCTTCATTTAAGCGTAACGCATCGGAAGCATCCGCACAAACAAGTGTGAGAAGCCTTTTTTCTTTATGTGCTTTTTCGACTAAAGAGGCAATAGCCGCAGAGGAACCTGCGCCCTTTGTAGGACGAAGAACGGTGCGCGTGCCGCAGGCTGGTAGTACAAAGTCTGCAGGAAGCGCACCGGAGAAAAACTCTTCGTGCGGCATGGATTTCAGGAGTTACTTCGCGTCAGTGACCTTGGCTTTATTGACAATCGAGTCAATGTAGGTCTGAACCTTTTGCTGCGTAATAAGTTGTGTTAAAGAAGTTTTGACGGCATCAAAATTTGCCCAACGCTGAGCGGCGCGACGGCCTTCAAGCTTTACGATGTGCCAACCGAGACGCGTCTTTACGGGCTCTGTTGTCATCTTGCCGGGTTTTAAATTCTTAAAGCTTGCGGCAAATTCGCTATCAAAGACAACCGGGGAGGTCCAATCAATGAGACCGCCCGCATTCTTATTTTGTTCGGTATCGATTGAGAATTCTTTAGCGAGCGCTTCGAATTTTTCGCCAGAGCGAATCTTCTTTAAGATATCTTTGGCTTTGGCTTCGTCGCGAACGAGAATGTGGCGTACGGAAACTTCCTCATTGCCCCAGGCCTTCTTTTCTTTTTCGTATAGATCGCGCACTTCGCTATCTTTAATCGGATTGGCTTTGATCCAATCGGCCACGAGCGTACGAATCAAAAGCGCATCTGTGCTCTTACGGATGCTATCTTTGACATCCTTTCTTTTCTCGAGTTTGGCGCTTTTCGCTTGCTGCAAAAGTGCTGTATCGCGAATGAGCATATAGCGCACGCGCTGCTCGAGCTGTGCGTCCCGTGTGGCACCGCGTTTGACGAGTGCGTTGATGACTTCTTCTTGTTCGGCCTTACTAACGGTTGTGCCGTTAACTTGGAAGGCTTCAACGGCAGCGTTCGCACTTAGGGCAAGCCCACCTAAGACACATAAAGAAATCAGGGACTTTTTTAATTTCATTTTTGTTCCTCCAATCCGTTTTCCTGCGGCATCTTTTTTGCAACCCAAATTCCAAAACCTAATGTAAAGACAAAGGTGATGCCGAGTAAACCAAACATTTTAAAGTTAACCCATGTTTCAGTCGAGCAGCCGTAGGCGACTGCAAGATTGACTAACCCAATCAGTGCAAAGAAAATGCACCAGGCTTTTTGCATTGTGTTCCAACAATCCTCGGGAAGCGTCAACTGCTTTTTAAAGAGCGTTGTCATGAAGTTACGGCCTGTGGCAATCCCGTAGAGCAAAATTAAGCCAAAAACCCAATAAAGAATTGTGGGCTTCCACTTAATAAACATCTCATTTCTAAGAACAATCGTCAGTGTCCCAAAGATAAGAATCACCGCAAGAGAAATCCAAAGCATCGCTTCTGGCTTTTTCCCGCGCAAAAAAACAAAGAGGACCTGCAGTAGCGAAGCGACGATGGCTACGCACGTTGCCGCTAACACTGGGGCCTGAGCCGCATCAAAGGGCAGGCCAAATGTTGCGTCAAAAAACGCTGAGCATCCTTCGGGGTCTGCGTTTGCAAACTTAAAGGTCGCAAAAAACAGAATGACGGGAAAAAGATCAAATAAAAGTTTCACGATCGATTGTTTTTTCTAAGAAAAGGTAATTCTCTAAATTTTCGTGGGCAACAGTTTAACGAAAGCGCGTGCTAAGCACCGTATGAAGTTGTTGCAAAACGTAGAGACGGCCACTAC
>CAVKJM010000018.1:0-17419 GCA_963656505.1 bacterium | reverse complement strand
TTGCTATTCGTGAAGGTGGCCACACCGTTGGTGCGGGCGTCGTCGCGAAGATTACCGAGTAATTGACAGCATCAAAGGGGCACAGTTATACTGCGCCCCCTTAGCTCTTTTTTCGTTCTTTTTAGGAAAAAACAAATGCAATCCCAACGCATTCGTATTCGTCTTAAGGCGTTTGATTACAAATTAATCGATCAATCGGCCCTTGAGATTGTTGATACGGCAAAGCGCACTGGCGCTGTTGTTCGTGGCCCAGTTCCGTTGCCGACCCGCATTCAACGTTTTGATATTTTGCGTTCGCCGCACGTCAATAAGACGAGCCGCGATCAGCTTGAAATTCGTACACATCAGCGCTTGATGGACATCATCGACCCGACAGATAAGACTGTTGATGCGTTGATGAAGTTGGATTTGCCTGCTGGTGTTGACGTTAAGATCAAGGTGCAGTAAGAATTTTTTCGATTCTTCGCTTGGGTTTACTGAGGGAAGATTCGATACGTGTCGCTTCTGGCATACCAAAGCAATCGATCGGTGTTGGCGCGCCTTGTATTTAAGGTAAACGCAACCTCCCGTCGTGGAGCGATTTTTATAAAGTACGGTCCCGGCCAATCGTAGCCGGGGTGGAGATAATAATGAGTGATAAGCTCGGCTTGGTCGGTCGCAAAGTCGGCATGACGCGCATCTTTACTGAGGACGGTGTTTCTGTTCCTGTAACGGTGATTGACGTTTCCGACAACCGTGTCGTTTGTGTTAAGACACAGGAAAGCGACGGCTACAACGCCATTCAAGTCGCGTTCGGCTCTAAAAAGCCCTCGCGCATCAACAAGGCTCTTGCCGGCCATTTTGCTAAGGCCGGAGTTGAGGCTGCTGCGACATTAAAGGAATTCCATGTCGATGCCGACAAACTGTCCGAATACAAACCCGGTACAGCGTTGCGTGCAGATATGTTTACCGTCGGTCAGAAAGTTGACGTGACGGGAACAACAATCGGCAAGGGATATGCTGGTGTAATTAAACGCCATCACTTCAGTTCCAATCGCGCTAGCCACGGTAACTCGGTGACGACAAATGCCCCTGGTTCTATTGGTAACCGCCAAGACCCGGGTCGCGTTTTCCCCGGCAAGCGTATGGCAGGACACCTCGGCGATTGCCAGAGAACAACGCAAAATCTCGTTGTTGCTCGCGTCGACGTTGAGCGTAGTCTTCTTTTAATCCGTGGCGCTGTCCCCGGTTGCAAGGGCGGTGAAGTCCTTGTGCGTGCCGCTGTTAAGGCCTAATAGGAGCGAACCATGGAGCTGAATTTAGTCAATGAGCAGGGTGTGGAGACGGCCAAGGTGCCGGCTTCTGACGCCGTGTTCGCCCGTGAATACAACGAAGCCTTGGTGCATCAACTTGTTGTTGCTTACCAAGCCAATGCTCGTCAGGGTACACGTGCACAGTTAAATCGTGAATTCGTGCATCACACGACAAAGAAGCCCTTCCGTCAGAAGGGAACAGGTCGTGCTCGTGCTGGTATGTCTTCTTCTCCGCTTTGGAGAGGTGGTGGTCGTACCTTCCCGAGTTCTCCTAACGAGAATTTCACAAAGAAGATGAACAAAAAGGCCTATCGCGCTGCGATGGCGACGATTTTCTCGAAACTCGCCGCTGATGGTCGCCTTGTTGTTGTCGAATCGATTACTGCGGAGTCTCCCAAGACAAAGGCCTTTGCCGCGAAGTTGAAGGCCATGGGTTTGAATCACGCGATGTTGATTGCCGACAGTGTTGACGAGAACCTCTTTTTAGCTTCTCGCAACATCAAAAACGTTGCGGTTGTTGAGCCGCGCTACATCGATCCGCTCTCGCTGGTTTACTACGACAAGGTCGTTGTTGCGAAGAACGCGATTGCTAAGATCGAGGAGATGCTCGGATGAACCAAGATCGTTTATTGAAAGTCCTCGTCGGACCGGTCATCTCTGAAAAGAGCACGATGGTTGCTGAAAAAGCCCGTCAGTACACGTTTGACGTCGTTGCTGATGCCACAAAGGCAGAAATCAAGGCTGCCGTTGAATTGTGCTTTAAGGTCTCTGTTGAGAGCGTTCAGACTGTCAACATCAAGGGCAAAGTCAAGCGCACAGGCCGTACGCCTGGTGTGCGCAGTGCCGTCCATAAGGCCTATGTGCGCCTTAAGGAAGGACAAGAAATTAATTTCGCGCAGGAGGGTAAGTAATGGCTCTCGTTAAAATGAAGCCCACCTCGGCCGGTTGCCGTCACACCGTCAAGGTCGTGACACCGGGCCTGCACAAGGGAAGCCCTGTGGCAGCGCTTACGGAAAAGAAGAACCGTGGCTCGGGCCGCAACAACAACGGACATATTACGTGTCGTCATAAGGGTGGTGGCTCCAAGCGTCACTATCGTGTGATTGATTTCTTGCGTGATAAAGATGGTGTTCCAGGACGTGTGGAACGTCTTGAGTACGATCCGAACCGTTCTTCGCACATCGCGTTAGTTCTTTACGCCGATGGCGAACGCCGCTACATCATCGCTCCCAAGGGCTTGAATGTCGGTGATACGGTTTTAAGTGGCGCTGAAGCCCCGATTAAGGTCGGTAACGCTTTGCCGCTTCGTAACATCCCTGTGGGTTCCACGATTCACTGCATCGAAATGCTCCCTGGTAAGGGTGCGCAGCTTGTGCGTGCCGCCGGAGCCTTTGCTCAGTTAATCGCCCGCGAAGGTGCTTACGCTCAGGTTCGTATGCGTTCCGGTGAAGTGCGTCGCATCTTAATCGAATGCCGTGCCACGATCGGCACGGTCGGTAACGAAGAAAACAGCCTTCGTGAGCTCGGCAAGGCCGGTGCAACACGTTGGCGTGGTATTCGTCCGACGGTTCGCGGTAAGGTGATGAACCCGGTTGATCACCCGCACGGTGGTGGTGAAGGCCGCACTGGTACAGGTCGCGCGCCGATGTCTCCGTGGGGTCAGCTCACCAAGGGCTATCGCACGCGTAATTCCAAGCGCACGGATAAGATGATTGTCCAGCGCCGTTATGATAAATAAGGGGGTCTGAAGAATGTCTCGTTCGTTAAAGAAGGGGCCGTTTGTTGACGGATCCCTCATGAAGAAGGTGGAGGCAGCCCAGTCAAGTCGCGACAAGCGTCCGATCAAGACCTGGTCTCGTCGTTCCACGATTCTTCCAGAGTTTGTCGGTTTGACGATTGCCGTTCACAATGGCCGTCAACACGTTCCCGTTTATGTCAATGAGAACATGGTTGGCCATAAGCTCGGCGAGTTCGCCATGACGCGTACCTTCAAGGGTCACGCGCTCAACGCTGATAAGAAGGTCAAGGGGTAATCAAATGGAAACTACTGCAATCGTTCGCGGTGTGCGTCTTTCGGCTCAGAAGGGCCGTTTGGTCGCTGACCTGGTTCGCGGTAAGCCCGTGGACAAGGCCCTCAATATCTTGAAGTTTACGCAGCGCCGTGCGGCTGGCATTGTTTTGAAGGCTCTTGAAAGCGCCATCGCCAATGCCGAACACAATGACGGAGCCGATATCGACGAACTTCGTGTCACAAAAATCTACGTGGAAAAGGCTACGACGTTGCGCCGCTTTGGCGCTCGCGCCAAGGGTCGCGGTACGCGTATCAGTAAACAGACGTCTCACGTTTACGTGACCGTCGGCGACAAGTAAGGATGAACCATGGGTCAGAAAATTAATCCTACCGGCTTCCGCCTTCCTGTGACGCGCAACTGGACGTCGCGTTGGTATGCGGCTGGTCGTAACTTCTCTCGCACATTGTGCGAAGACTTGAAAGTGCGTGCCTTCCTCTTAGAGAAGTTGAAGGCGGCGAGCGTCTCTCGTATTTTGATTGAACGCCCCGCTAATAATGCCCGCATCACAATCTTCTCGGCTCGTCCGGGTGTTGTGATCGGTAAGCAAGGTGCCTATATCGAAGAATTAAAGGCCGAAGTTCAGAAGATGATTGGTGTGCCCGCGCACATCTCCATCGAAGAAGTTCGTCGTCCTGAACTCGATGCACAGTTGATTGCCGATGGCATTACGCAACAGCTTGAAAAGCGCATTATGTTCCGTCGTGCAATGAAGCGCGCTATGCAAAACGCCATGCGCCTTGGTGCCAAGGGTATCAAGATCATGAGCGCAGGTCGCTTAAATGGCGCTGAAATTGCTCGTACAGAATGGTACCGCGAAGGACGTGTGCCACTTCACACGCTCCGTGCGGATATTGATTACGGTTTCTCCGAAGCGCACACGACCTACGGTGTCGTTGGCGTTAAGGTCTGGGTTTACAAGGGCGATAGCCTTGAAACAGCTGAAGTCGTGGAAGCGGCTCCGGCACCAGCCGATCGTGAAGACCGTCGCCGTCGTCCGGCTCGCCGCGTTCGCAAGAACGAAGAGGGCGCCGATGAGAAGGTTGAAAAGAAACCAGCTCGTCGCACTCGCAAGGCAGCGGCCGAAGCGGCGCCAGTCGCAAGTGAAACAAAAGACGGAGAATAAGCGATGCTGCAACCGAATCGAACGAAATACCGTAAGGACCAAAAGGGTCGCAACTACGGTATGGCTCAGCGAGGCGCAGATGTCTCCTTTGGGGACTTTGGCCTCAAGGTGCTCGAACGCGGTCGTCTGACGGCTCGTCAGATTGAAGCTGCTCGTCGAGCTCTCACACGCCACATCAAGCGCGGCGGCCATGTTTGGATCCGTGTCTTTCCGGATAAGCCCATTTCGAGCAAACCTGCCGAAGTGCGTATGGGTAACGGCAAAGGCAACCCCGAATACTGGGTCGCTCTTGTGCAACCCGGCCGGGTCCTCTACGAAATGGACGGTGTCGACGAGACACTCGCCCGCGAAGCGTTTGCTCTCGCGGCAGCGAAGTTGCCTTTGAAGACAAAGTTCGTTGTCCGCCAGGTCGGCAAGTAAGGAGACGGACATGAAAGCTAAGGAATTGCGCGCCATGGATGAGGCTGCGCTTAACAAGGAGTTAACTGAACTTCAGACAGCGTACTTTAAGTTACGCGTTCAGAAGGCCACTCAGCAGCTCCAGAACTCGAACCAGTTGCGCACAGCGCGCCGTGATATCGCGCGTGTTCGCACGGTTCTCGCTCAGAAGGCGGCCGCGAAATGACGGATACTGTTGAAACAAAAAAGCTCACACGCACTTTAGTCGGTGTCGTGACGAGCGATAAGATGGATAAGACTGTGACGGTCCTTGTGGAACGTCGTGTCAAGCACCCCCTTTATGGAAAGATCGTTGTGCGCAGCAAGAAGTACCACGCACACGACGCCTCCAACAGCGTGGGTGTTGGCGATAAAGTTGAAATCGCAGAAGGACGTCCCGTTTCCAAGACAGTGACTTGGAGCGTGACGAAAGTTCTCGAAAAGGCTGTTATCGTCTAGTTTGTAGTGATAAGTGCTTGCAAGGCGTGGGGGTTTTCGCTACACTTGCAGGCCTCACGCAGAAAGCCGATTGCATTGCAATCGGCCTCTGTGTTGATTTTTCCATGATTAGGCGTGGTGTTTTAGGCGAGTGCTTTAGTGGTTTTAAGGCACGGATTTTTCAAATAAAACAAAACATGCGCTAATCGTTCTCCCTTACGGGACCAATACTGTCTGCGTATGCAGAATAAGTTGGGAAATTAGAAACCATGATTCAGATGCAAAGCAACCTGGACGTTGCCGACAATACAGGCGCTCGTTCAGTGATGTGTTTCAAGGTGTTGGGTGGATCCAAACGCCGCTATGCGAACATCGGTGACGTCATTAAGGTGACGGTCAAAGAAGCCGCTCCCCGCGGCCGTGTGAAAAAGGGCGAGGTCTATAGCGCCGTGGTCGTTCGTACCGCTCAGGGCGTGCGCCGCGCCGACGGATCGCGTATCCGTTTTGACAACAACGCCGTTGTTCTTCTCAATTCCAAACTCGAGCCCGTTGGCACGCGTATTTTTGGACCGGTCACACGCGAATTGCGTACCGAACGGTTCATGAAGATTGTGTCACTTGCTCCTGAAGTTCTTTAAGGAGGCCGACAGATGCAACGCATCCGCAAAGGCGACGAGGTTATCGTTATTGCCGGCAAAGACAAGGGCAAGAAGGGTGTTGTTATCGCTCGTGTCGATGACACGCACGTAACAGTCGAGGGCGTTAACGTCGTCAAAAAGTGTGTTCGCCCGAACCCGATGACCAATACCGAAGGTGGCATTGTTGATAAGACGATGCCGATTGACCAGTCCAACGTGATGATCGTCAACCCGGCCACTGGTAAGGCCGATCGCGTCGGCTTCAAAGAAGTCGATGGCAAGAAGGTCCGCGTTTACAAGAGCAATGGCGCAGTTGTTGGCGCCAAGGCGTAAGGAGTAAGGAATGACACGTTTCCACACTCTGTACCGCGACACAATCGTTCCGGAACTCGTCAAGAAATTCGGATACAAGACAACGATGCAGGTTCCACGTATCACAAAGATTACGTTGAACATGGGCGTTGGCGAAGCGGTCAACGATAAGAAATATGTCGACAACGCTGTTGCCGATATGACAAAGATTGCTGGACAGAAACCCGCAGTGACACGCACACGTAAGGCTATTGCGAACTTTAAGATTCGCGAGAATATGCCCATTGGCTGCATGGTCACATTGCGTGGCGAGCGCATGTATGACTTCTTAGACCGCTTGGTCACAATCGCGTTTCCGCGTGTTCGTGACTTCCGTGGTGTCTCGGGTCGTGCATTCGATGGCCGTGGCAATTACAACATTGGCCTCAAAGAACAGATCATCTTCCCGGAAATTGAGTACGACAAGATCGATGCTGTGCGCGGCATGAACATTTCTATCACGACGACGGCGAAGACAGACGAAGAAGCCAAGGCGCTTCTTGCAGCGTTCCGCTTCCCGTTCCGCAATTGAGAGAAGGTGCTTGAAGATGGCAAAGTTATCATTGATTAACCGCGAGCACAAACGTGAGGCCGTTGTGGCCAAGTTCGCGGCCAAGCGCGCCGAACTCAAGGCGATTATCAACGACGCGACCCGCCCCGTGGAGGATCGTCTCGAGGCACGCCGTAAGTTAGAGGCGCTCCCACGAGATGCGAGCCCGGTGCGCTTGCGCAATCGTTGTGGTTTAACGGGTCGTCCGCGTGGAACATTCCGCAAGTTCGGACTTGCCCGTGGCATGATCCGCGATGCGGCCATGCGTGGTGATATTCCCGGCCTTATTAAGGCCAGCTGGTAAGCGAGGAGATTACGAAATGAGTATGAGTGATCCGATCGCCGATATGCTGACCCGTATCCGTAACGCTCAAAGCGTTGAAAAGGCTGAAATCGTGATGCCGAGCTCCAAGCTCAAGGTCGCGATTGCCAAGGTCTTGAAGGACGAGGGTTATATCGAAGGCTATGAAGTCGTTGCCAACGAAGGCAAGGCTCAGTTGCATATCGGTTTGAAATACTATGCGGGTCGTCCCGTGATCGAACGCATTGAACGCGTTTCTCGTCCCGGCCTGCGTATCTACAAGAACCACGAATCGATCCCGCAGGTGATGAATGGCCTCGGAATCGCAATCGTTTCTACGCCCCAGGGCGTGATGACAGATCGCAAAGCGCGTGCTGCTGGTGTTGGCGGCGAAGTGCTCTGCTATGTCGCGTAATCGGAGGGAGCATAAGTTATGAGTCGTATTGCTAAGCTTCCTGTTGCGCTTGCCAAAGGTGTGCAAGCGACAATTACCGATGAAGGCGTTACCGTCAAGGGACCCAAAGGCGAAGTGAGCGTACATCGTCTCGCTGGCGTTAAGGTCGAACTCGACGGCGACAAGATTAAATTTACGCAGCTCGATGATTCGCGTGAAGCCAACGCGAACGCGGGTACGATGCGTGCTCTCGTTAACGACATGGTTAAAGGCGCCTCTGTGGGCTTTGAAAAGAAACTCACACTTGTGGGCGTTGGCTACCGTGCTCAGGCTCAAGGCGATGCGTTAAACCTCCAGTTAGGTTTCTCGCACCCTGTGGTTCACAAGATGCCCAAGGGCGTCGAGTGCAAGACACCGAGCCAGACAGAAATCATTATTAGCGGTGCGAATAAGCAGGTTGTCGGTCAGACAGCTGCGGAAATTCGCGGATATCGTCCTCCCGAACCCTACAAAGGCAAGGGCATCCGCTACGCCAATGAACATGTCGTGATTAAAGAAACGAAGAAGAAGTAAACCGGAGACGTAAGACCATGATTAATAAGAAACAAAGCCGTCTGCGTCGCGCTGGTGCTGCTCGCGCCCGCATTAAGCTGCAGAAGGTTATTCGTTTGTCGGTGCATCGTACAAACCTGCACATTTATGCAAACATCATCTCTGCCGAAGGCGACCGTGTGCTTGCCTCAGCCTCGACACTCGAAGCTGAAGTGCGCGCCAAGCTCGCTCAGGAGGGAAAGACCGGTGGCAACATTGCTGCCGCAAAGATCGTCGGAGAGCGCATTGCTCAGAAAGCCAAAGCGGCTGGAATTGAGTCCTGTGCCTTTGATCGTTCCGGTTATCGTTACCATGGCCGTGTTGCCGCGTTAGCTCAGGCTGCGCGCGAAGCCGGTCTCAAGTTCTAAAGGGAATCGAGGCTTATGGCTAAGGTTGATAAAAAGAATCCGGTCGAAGAAATCGACGATGGCATTCGCGAAAAGATGATTGCGGTCAACCGCGTCACCAAGGTTGTTAAGGGCGGACGTATTTTGGCGTTTGCTGCTTTAACCGTTGCTGGCGATGGCGATGGCTCCATTGGAATGGGAACGGGTAAAAGCCGTGAAGTTCCGGCCGCTGTAAGCAAGGCCTTGGAGCGTGCCCGCAAGGATATGAAAAAGTATCCCTTAAATAACGGCACATTGCATCACGCCGTCAAGGGTCAGCACGGTGCAAGCCGCGTGATTCTCATGCCGGCGAGCGAAGGTACTGGCGTTATTGCTGGTGGCCCGATGCGTGCGGTTCTCGAAGCGATGGGTGTTCGCAACGTTTTGGCGAAGGCCTATGGTTCGACAAACCCCTACAACATGGTTCGTGCAACGATTGATGCGTTATCGCATTTGAGTTCACCTGCGGACATTGCCGCCAAGCGCGGTATGACCGTCGAGCAGATCCTTGCGTAGGTCTTTTTGGAGACAAGAAAATGACAGATAAAAAGACCTTAAAGGTTACGCTCGTCAAGAGCCCGATTGGCTGCGACAAGAATCACTTGGCGTGCTTAAAGGGCCTTGGGCTCAAGAAGTTGCACCACTCGCGTGAACTTGAGGATACGCCTGCCGTTCGCGGCATGATTACCAAGGTCGCGTTCTTGGTTCGCGTCGATTAAGAGGGACTAGACATGCGTTTGAATACCATTAAACCCGCAGAAGGCTCCACAAGCCAGGCGCACCGCATTGGTCGTGGCGTCGGCTCTGGTTGGGGCAAGACAGCCGGTCGTGGGCACAAAGGACAGAAGTCCCGTGCTGGCGGCTTTCATAAAGTTGGCTTCGAAGGCGGACAGATGCCCTTGCATCGTCGCTTGCCGAAGCGCGGCTTTTTCTCGATCAATCATCAGCTCGTTGATGAAGTTCGTTTGTCTGAACTTGAAGCGTTGCCCGTTGAAGAGATTGATTTGGACGTTTTAAAGAGCGCCAATGTCATTTCTCGCAACGCGATTCAGGCGCGCGTGATTCTCGCCGGTCAAATTACCCGCAAGGTCACGGTGCGCGGTCTCGCCGTCACCAAGGGAGCCAAAGCAGCGATCGAAGCCGCAGGTGGCTCTGTTGTTGAGGCCTAACACTAACGCTTTAGGAAAGAAACGTGGCGAACAGTCCAAAAACAAAGCCGACCGGTTTGGCAAAATATGGTGACTTGAAAAAGCGCCTGATTTTCCTGCTGCTCGCTTTGGTTGTTTACCGCATCGGGGCACATGTTCCAGTGCCGGGAATCGATCCGGATACCTTGCGCCAGCTCTTCAATGAGCAGCAAGGCGGCATTCTCGGCCTGTTTAACATGTTCTCGGGCGGCGCCTTGTCGCGATTCTCTGTGTTTGCGCTCGGAATCATGCCCTACATTTCTGCATCGATTATTATGCAGATGCTTTCGTATGTACTTCCGAGCCTAGAGGCATTGCGTAAAGAAGGCGAATCGGGACGCCGCAAGATTACGCAGTACACGCGTTACGGAACACTGCTTTTGGCTGGTTTCCAGTCCCTCGGTATTGCCGTGGCTCTTGAAACACAGCACGGACTCGTTATCGACCCGGGCATGATGTTCCGCTTTACCTGCACGGTAAGCCTTGTTACGGGAACGATGTTCCTGATGTGGCTTGGCGAGCAGATTACTGAGCGTGGACTCGGTAACGGCATCTCTTTAATCATCTTTGCAGGTATCGTCGCAGGGTTTCCAGCTGCTGCTAGCGGTTTGTTCCAGTTAGTGAGCACGGGTGCGATTAGCCCCTTGTCGGCCATCTTTATTGTGGCAATCGTGATTTTAGTCACGGGCTTTGTCGTGTTTATCGAACGCGGACAGCGCCGTATTACAGTGAACTATGCACGGCGCCAAATTGGCAATAAGATGTACGGCGGTCAGGCTTCGTACTTGCCCTTGAAAATTAACATGGCAAACGTCATTCCGCCGATCTTCGCATCGTCGCTGATTTTGTTCCCGGCCACATTAGCGGGCTGGTTCACCAGTGGCGATTCAACGCGTTGGATTCGCGATTTGGCAGCCGCGTTAAGCCCAGGGCAGCCCCTTTACACACTGCTTTATGCTGCACTCATTATTTTCTTTGCGTTCTTTTATACGGCTTTGGTTTTCAATCCGAAAGAGACCGCTGAGAATTTAAAGAAGAGTGGGGCATTTGTTCCAGGCATTCGTCCTGGTGAGCAGACAGCCCGTTACATCGATAAGGTGTTAACACGCTTGACGCTCGGTGGTGCGGCGTACTTAACGTTTGTGTGCCTTGTGCCAGAGTTCTTGAACCTACGCTTTAACGTGCCGTTTTATTTCGGCGGTACGTCGCTGCTGATCGTGGTCGTTGTGACCATGGATTTCGTCAGTCAGGTTCAGGCCTACATGATGTCACACCAGTATGAGAATTTGCTCAAGAAGACAAACTTCAAGGGCTTTGGACCGGGCATGTAATTTGCCGCAGGTCTATAGGTAACAATTTTTTAGACAAAGGAGCTTTGCTCTAGCGTCTTTAGACGGCTTCTCTTAGGAGAATTTTATGAAGGTTAACGCTTCGGTTAAGAAGATGTGCCGCAAATGCAGAATCGTTAAGCGCAAAGGCGTTGTGCGCGTGATCTGCGAGGACCCGCGGCATAAGCAACGTCAAGGCTAAAGAGGTAAATAAATATGGCTCGTATTGCCGGTATTAATATTCCGCCCAATCAGCATGCAGTTATCGGTCTCACTGCCATTTTTGGCATTGGCCGTTCGCGCGCTATGCAGATTTTGGATTCTTGTGGCGTCGAATATTCCAAGAAAGTGAAGGACCTGACGGACGCGGAACTCGAAAAGATTCGCGATGCCATCGGTCAATTCAGTGTGGAAGGCGATCTTCGTCGCGAGGTTCAGCTCTCGATTAAGCGGCTGATTGACCTCGGAACGTATCGCGGAATGCGGCACCGTAAAGGTTTGCCCGTTCGTGGTCAGCGTACACGCACCAATGCCCGTACCCGTAAGGGACCACGCAAGGCTGGTGTCACGTTGAAGAAGTAATTTCTGAGAAGGAAGACTAATGGCTCCCACAAAGCAACAGCAGGCCGCGCCACGCGGTCGCAAAAAGGTAAAGAAGGTTGTCACCGAGGGCATCGCTCACGTTCACGCCTCCTTTAACAACACAATTATTACGATTACGGATCGTCAGGGTAATGCCGTTGCCGCATCCTCCGCTGGCGCCCAGGGCTTTAAGGGTTCTCGTAAATCGACACCCTTTGCCGCTCAGGTCGCAGCCGAACACGCTGGCAAGCAGGCTCTTGAATATGGTCTTAAGAACATTGAAGTTCGTATTTTTGGACCTGGCCCAGGCCGTGAATCCAGCGTGCGTGCGCTCAATGCCCTTGGCATTCGCGTCACAAGCATTCAGGATGTCACACCGATCCCCCATAACGGCGTTCGCCCCAGCAAGCGTCGTCGCATGTAATTGATTTTCGTATCCTGTGTTCGTGCATTTATCGGATGTGCGAACTGAATGCGGGTAACCGCAGGATAGAAGAGGTAACTTAAAAATGGCACGATATCTCGGTCCTAAATTAAAGCTCTCTCGCCGTGAGGGCTCTGATCTTAACCTTAAGAGCGCTCGTCGCTCGTTCGATAGCAAAGTCAAGGCTGCTGACGTCAAACCCGGTCAGCACGGCAAGACCTCTGGCCAGCGTCTCTCGGACTATGGCACACAGTTGCGTGAAAAGCAGAAGATGAAGCGCACCTACGGTCTTTTGGAACGTCAGTTCCGCCGTTGCTATGCCTTAGCGGCTTCTCGCCCTGGCAACACCGGTGAAATCCTCCTTAGCATCTTGGAAAGCCGTCTTGACAATGTGGTTTACCGTATGGGATTTGGCTCTACACGCGCCGAAGCCCGTCAGTTAGTGAGCCACTGCGCGATTCTTGTTAACGACAAGAAGTGCAATATTCCGTCGTATTCTGTGAAGCCCGGTGATGTGATTTCTGTGCGCGAAGGCGCTAAGAAACAGGCTCGCATCGTTGACGCTTTAGAATTGGCTGGTCAGCTCGGTTTCCCGAGCTGGGTTGAAGTCGACGCCAAGAAGATGCAAGGCACCTTCAAGAGCGTTCCTGCCCGCGACGAAATCGCTCCGGACATCAACGAATCGCTCGTCGTCGAACTTTACTCGCGTTAATCTTAACGAGGATCCTCGTCTTTGCAGTCCCTTTTATGAAGGGTTTAGCCAAGGCGAGGCCTATGAGTTTTTGGGCACTACTTTATTTACGGGGACAAAGTGGTGCTTTTATGACAATACAGCTCCCCGGTTTTCCAATCTCAGCCTTATCGGTGTAACGAGCCGAGGGTATTGAAAAGGAAAGACAGTTATGGCTAATACCACGCTCTTGAAGCCGACGAATATTGAAGCAATCGTCGACGAAAAGAACCCCAACATTGCCGTAATCACTCTCGAACCGTTCGAGCGTGGCTACGGTCACACACTCGGCAACGCGTTGCGTCGCATTCTTCTTGCCTCTATGGTCGGATATGCGCCAACAGAATTAAGCATTGCGGGTGTTGTGCATGAATTCTCGATTATCAACGGCGTCCGTGAAGACGTTGTGGATATCGTCTTAAACCTCAAGGGTGTCGTCTTCAAGCTCGAAGGCGGCCGTGAAGAAGTCACTCTTCGCTTACAGAAGTCTGGCGAAGGTGTTGTGAAGGCTGGCGACTTTGTGTTGCCGCACGATGTGACAATTTTAAATCCCGAGCACGAGATTGCGACCCTTTCTGGTGGCACGCTCGATATGGAAGTGAAGGTCGAAACCGGTCGCGGCTATCAGCCAGGCGACATGCGCGCCTTCGCCAACGACCACTCGGCTCAGACGATTGGCCGCATCATTTTGGATGCAAGCTTCTCGCCCGTGCGTCGCGTGTCCTACAAGGTCGAAGCCGCCCGCGTCGGACAGCGTACCGACCTTGATAAGCTCGAGATGACGATCGAAACCAATGGTGTAATCACGCCCGAGGACGCCTTAAAGAGTGCCGTGCGCATTCTTCAAGACCAACTCTCGATCTTTGGTTCGATTAAAACCGAAACTGAGGCCGAACAGGCCGCTCAAGAAGAAACGCCTCCCCCGTTGGATCCGATTCTTTTGCGCTTGGTCGACGACCTCGAACTTACCGTTCGTTCTGCAAACTGCTTGAAGGCCGAAAACATCTACTACATCGGCGACTTGATCCAGAGAACAGAAAACGAACTTTTGAAGACGCCAAACTTGGGCCGTAAGTCCTTAAATGAAATTAAGGATGTGTTAGCCGCTCACGGTTTGACTCTTGGTATGCGCTTGGAGAACTGGCCGCCAGCCAATCTCGAAAGCTAGTTAAGTCTTACTTTTAGGGTAGGAGCAAAAACTCCTACCTTAAAGGCTTTTATAACCACAACCCGCCCGCTGATTTGAGGTGAAGACCGAGAATCGGATAGAAGAGTTGGGAGGACCTCTCAAAGTAGAAGAGTCCGAAGAAACACGAAAAAGGAAATACAAAAATGCGTCACCGTTCAGGATTACGTAAACTCAATCGCACAACCGCACATCGCCTTGCGATGCTTCGCAACATGATGTGCTCTTTGCTTCGTCATGAAGCAATCAAGACAACACTGCCGAAGGCAAAAGAACTTCGCCGCGTTGTTGAACCCATGATTACATTGGCGAAGACCCCGACGGTTGCCAATCGTCGTTTGGCCTTTAATCGCTTGCGTGACCGTGAAGTGGTTGTGAAACTTTTCGATGAGTTAGGACCGCGTTTTGCTAACCGCAACGGCGGCTACACACGCGTCTTAAAGATGGGTTTCCGCGCCGGAGACAATGCGCCGATGGCTTATGTTGAGCTCACAGAAAAGGCCGCTAAGGTCGAAGAAGTGAAGCCTGCGGAAGCAAAGGCTGCTCCTAAGGCTGAAGAAGCCAAGGTTGAGGACGTGAAGGCTGAAGAAGCTCCGAAGTCCTAATCCTTTAAGCTTTTCATTCATATCCATGAAGTCAAAACGCCGCAAAATTTGCGGCGTTTTGATTATGGGTGAGCCCCGTTTTACTTTTGGTGTGTTTCAAAGTTCCAAGAGTCGCGGCACATTTCTTCGATGCCAAGTTTGGCTTTCCATCCTAAGAGCTTAAAGGCAAGCGTGGGGTCTGCCCAGTTGGCGGCAACGTCTCCGGCTCTTCGTGGCGTAATTTTGTAGGCGATGGCGTGGCCACAGGCCTTTTCGTAGGCGGCAATGATCTCTAAGACGCTATAGCCGGTTCCAGTGCCTAGATTGATTGCTTCGCAGCCTTCGATTGCATTTAAGCGCGATAACGCAGCAACGTGACCTTGGGCAAGGTCTACGACGTGAATGTAGTCACGCACACCTGTGCCATCTTTTGTCGGATAGTCGTTACCAAAGACGCGGACAAACTCTAATTTGCTAGAAGCAACGCGAGCGACATAAGGCAAAAGGTTATTGGGTAGCCCATTGGGGTTCTCGCCGATTAAACCACTCGGATGCGCACCAATCGGGTTAAAGTACCTTAAACAGATCACGTGAAAGCGCTTATCGGCTTTGCAAAGGTCGCTTAAGATTTCTTCGATCATAAGTTTGGTGCGGCCATAGGGGTTTGTGACCCCGCCTAAGGGGTGGCTTTCTGTGATGGGTAACTTTTGCGGGGTTCCGTAGACGGTGCAAGAAGAGGAAAATAAAAGATTAAAAACCCCAGTCTCTCGCATCGCCTCAAGGAGTTTTAACGTGCCATTGACGTTATTGTCGTAGTAGGTAAGAGGCTTTTCGCAAGATTCTCCGACGGCTTTAAGGCCAGCAAAGTGAATCACAGCTTCGGCCTTCGTTTGAGAAAGTGCCTTTTTTAACGCCTCACCATCGCGGATATCGCCTTCGATAAAAAGCGGGGTTTTCCCCGTGATTTTTTCAATGCGTTCGAGTACGTCAACTGACGAGTTCGAAAGATTGTCAAACAAAGTCACCTCGTGACCTTTTTCGAGCAATTCCACGGCCGTGTGCGATCCAATAAATCCCATGCCGCCTGTTAGAAAAATACGCATAGAAATTCCCCCGTGTATCAGTTATTCGATTTAAGCGCTTTCCGATAAATCCGAATATCGCTATTCTCGGGGACGGCCTCAGGGATGAACTTTAACTTCGTGAGAAGTTTTTTCATCGGCTCGTTTTCCACGAGAACAACACCAAATAAGGACTGAGCGCCAAGTTTGGCCGCTTCAGAAAGTAATAGTTTCATAAGTTTCGTACCCAGCCCCCGATTTTGGAAGGCATCTTCGATAACAAGACCAAACTCAGCCGTCTTAAGTTCTGGCTTAAGTACAAAACGGGCCACAGCGTGAATCTTTGGTTCAGCGCAATTGGAATCGACAAGAACGTAGGCGTGTTCGCGGTCGTAATCGAGTTGGGTATAACGAATGTATTCTTCGTTTGTGATGTCACAGGCCCGTTTTTGAAGTCTTAAAAAGGCGGTTTTCTCTGTTAAGCGCCCTGCAAAGTCTTTAAGAGCCGCGACATCATCGGCGCGAAGCGTACGAACTCGAAGTGTGGAGTCAATGGTGTAGGCAAATGCTGGCGCAGGCGAGATAAGCATATGAGAATGCGTTTCATCGGCTACAAGCGCATTTGGGCTTAGGCCTGCGGTTGCATCGAGCGCCAAGACGCCATGCTCGTCAGCAATCAAAGGATTGATTTCAAGCTCTGTGACCCCTGGGATTTCTGTTGCAAGTCGCGAAAGTTCCATGAGAGCATTCACGATGGCTTCGATATCGACTTTGGGCTGCCCACGGAAGGGTTCGAGCGCTGAGTAGACAACGCACCGTTCGACCATATTGCGCGCTAAGGGCTCCGTTAAAGGCGCTAAGGCCAATTCTTTTTGTGGGAAAAGTTCGCCAATTTTCCCGCCCGCAGATAGCGAAATCACGGGCCCTAAAACAGGGTCGCGCGTTAAAGAAAGTTTTAATTCGCGTGCGTGGGGCCTTCCTGACATCTTTTGAACAAGAATGCCTGTGAAGGAGGCTAAGGGAGCCGCTTTTGCACACAAGCGCTTTAAGTACGTAAAGTCTTTAGCAACATCGGTGGAATTAAGAATAATGCCGCCGATTCGCGAGCGCTGCTCGAGTCCTTCGGCGCAAATCTTAAGCGCCACGGGCCCGTCGAGGCTCTTGGCGACGGCTAAAGCATCCGAGGCGCTTGTCACAAGTGCGCCTTTAGCGCACGGAACACCAATCGTATACAAAAGCCTTTCGCACTGCTCGGGCGTTAAGCGATTGCGTTTTTGATTGCGGGCCTCTTCGATAATGTCGCGCACGGCGCCAAAATCGTGGCGGGCGGCTTCCGATCCTGGCCGCGGGGCACGAAGCGTTAATTCACGCGCCTTTTTGCGCTCAAATAAGTGCTCATAGGCTCTCACAGCACTATCAACAGACGTGAGCACGGGAACGTGAATACGGGCAAAGGCACTACGTTCGATTTCTGTTAGCGCTGCTCCCATCCAAACAAGGATGACGGGCTTAAAACTATCGCGAAGCGGTTCTTCAAGCGCAGGGACAAGGGCATTGATATCAGCCGTTGCCGTAGGAGACAAGGCAAGCAGTATCGCATCCACCGCCTTATCGGCAAGAAGAAGCTTTATGACTTTAGAGATAAGAGCAGGCGTGGCTTCAAAGCCCAAATCCACAGGATTGGGTAGAAGCGCGTCTTGGCTTGTGATCTTACTTAAGGCATTGGAAGTTGCATCGCTCACTGCCGCTAAAGAGACGTGTCC
>CAVKJM010000017.1:16135-17965 GCA_963656505.1 bacterium | reverse complement strand
GCATTGCGCGGCAGCGAGTCGAAACCACGTTAGAGCCTCTTGAGCATTGGCCTCACAGCCAAAGCCCCAAAGAAGGCTTCGCGCTAAGTCGTATTGCGCGGGAGCGTAACCAACAGTTGCCGCTTTTCGAAATAAAGCGTGCGAGAGCGCTGGGTTGGCTCTTACGCCTTGAGCTCTTGCAATCAAAATACCCAATAGGTGTTCGCTTTGCGCGTGCTCTTTTTCAACGGCCTTTTTAAGCCATTTGACGGCCTCGCGGTTTTCGCTTGCCAAAGGCGACCCACTTGTTAGCGCTTTGGCTAACTCGTACTGGGCCTGCGCGTTACCAAGAGCGGCCTCTCTTGCCCGTTGATCGATTGTGCGCGAAGAGGCCGCATCGAGTGCGACCTTCCCGGCAAGCCGATCTAAGACAGGAGAGCTTCTTGCCTCAGTTGGGAGCGTAAACCGCAAGTCAACGTCTTTTTTCATTGTGCTTTCTGTTCTTCGAATAGAAATTCGAATTCCGGATTTCCGACGTTGGGTAATCGTATCGGTTCGCACCCGTAAAGTGTCAAGTTTTCGATTGTCTTATATAAGGCACCGATTGCTTGCAGTCTCGGGAATGTCTTACGCCAAACAAGAGCCACCGTGCGACGCGGAACCGAGACACGCGTAAACGGAATAAAGCGCAACATCGCATTTTTCTCGTAATAAGGATAAGCGCTTGCTGGAAGCAAAGTTGAACCTAGGCCTTGCGCAACCATATAGACGATCGTTTCTAGCGAAGTTCCTGTTGAGGGCTTCACTGGCTGCGGTTCGTTACGAGACGAATCAAAACAAAAGCGCAGGATTTGATCTCGCAGGCAGTGACCCGAACCAAGAAGTAGGAGCGGCTCGTTACGCATCTCGATTTTGCTCACGGTTTCTTTTTCAGCCAAATGGTGGTGCACGGGGACGCAGGCTAAGAACTCTTCTCTATAAAGCGGAACAACGCTTAGCGTTGGCTCATCAACAGGAAGCGCCATGATTGCCGCATCGATTTGTCCCGTTTTTAATTGCTCGATTAATTCAGCGGTTTTCGCCTCAGATAAAAGTAGCGGCATTGATGGCGCGAATTTCAAAATTCCTGAAACAAGATTCGGGATTAAGAAAGGCGCAATCGAGAAAATCACACCAAGATTTAAGGGGCCCGATAAGGGGTCTTTCCCAATTTCAACGCAACGCATAATCTTGTCGGCTTCCTCTAAGACGCGTTGCGCCTGCTCGATGATGCTGTGGCCTAAGGGAGTGGCCATAATCGCTGAGCTTTTACGCTCGAAAAGTTTTACTCCGAGTTCTGTTTCAAGCTTTTTCACAGCAACTGAAAGCGACGGTTGAGAGACGTGGCAGAGCTCAGCGGCTTGCCCGAAATGTTTGGTTTGCGCAATGGCGATAATGTAGCGTAGTTCTGTGAGTGTCATAGCGTTTACCTATTGTTATGCTTTTAAATAACCTTCACGGCTTTCATACCAGTGACGGGCGTGTTCGCGCGCTTCTTTGGGGTGGTTTTCAATTAACCACGCCGCCGCATCGCGCGCCTTTTCTAATAAATCTAAATCCTCAGTTGGGTCAGCGTACTTAAGGAGCGGTGCTCCAGACTGTCGTACGCCTAAAAACTCTCCCGGGCCTCTGAGGCGTAAATCTTCTTGCGCGATGGCAAAGCCATCGGTTGAATTGCGAATCGCACGCAGTCGAGCCTTGGCCGTATCGCTTAAATCCGGAGAAAAAAGAAGGATGCAGTAGCCTGCGTCTGCGCCTCGACCGACGCGCCCTCGTAGTTGATGAAGTTGCGCTAAGCCAAAGCGCTCGGCG
>CAVKJM010000017.1:0-16125 GCA_963656505.1 bacterium | reverse complement strand
CGGCGTGTTCGATGACCATGAGGTTCGCTTTGGCAACATCGACGCCCACTTCGATTACGGTTGTCGCAACAAGCACGTCAAGCAGTCCTTTTTCAAAGCTTTGCATCACGCTTTGTTTTTCATCGGTGCTTAAGGCACTATGGAGTAACCCAATTTTTAGCTTCGGATACTGCTCTTTCAGCCACTCGTAGCGCATCACAGCGGCCGATAAGTCGAGTGCTTCACTTTTTTCGATTAAGGGGCAAACCCAATAAGTTTGCGTGTGGCGGGTAGCCTCTTTTTCTACGACGCTTGCAACATCGGTTAAGTGCGATAAATTGACTAACTTCGTTTGAATCGGTGTGCGGCCAGGGGGCAGCTCATCGATTACCGATACGTCAATATCGGATAGATAACTCATCGCTAAGGTGCGAGGAATCGGAGTGGCAGAAAGCATTAAGAGGTGAGGGGTTTTCTGATGGGCATTTTCAGCGGCAGAACGCAAACGAAGCCGCTGCTCGACGCCAAACCGGTGTTGCTCATCGATGATCGCTAGCGCCAAATTTTTAAACGTGACGCTTTCAGAAATAAGCGCATGCGTGCCGATTACAAGGTCATAGTCTCCTGCGGCAATCGCATCACGCACAGCGGTTTTTTCTTTGGCCTTTAAAGATCCCGAAAGCCACGCAATCTTTACCTTTAAGGGGCTCAAAAGTTTTGAGACTTTCCTGAAATGCTGCTCAGCGAGTATTTCTGTGGGAGCCATCAACGCGACTTGAAAGCCTGAGTCAATCGCATAAAGAGCCGCAAGCGTTGCGACAATGGTTTTTCCTGAACCGACGTCTCCCTGTAAGAGCCGATTCATCGGGCGAGCTCTCGAGAGGTCACGCTGAATTTCCATCACAACACGCTTTTGTGCTTGCGTTAATACATAGGGTAGGTGCGATAAAAGGCCATCGGCAAGGCCTGCTTCTTTCACGTGAATCGCTTCAGAGAGAAGTTCCTTTTTCTTTTCCCTATCAAAACGCAAGGAAATCTGCTGCGCTAAGAATTCATCGAACTTTAAGCGGCGCCATTCGGGAGCTGTTCGATTTTCAAGCGCTTCTAAATTGGCTCCCGGCTCTGGGCGGTGAAGCCTTTTTAAGGCGTAGGCAAGAGAGGGAAGTTTCCAATCTGTGAGCCACTCGCTAGGAATGGGATCAGTGATCGCTACGTCTTGCAGCGCTCGCGCGATTCTTTTCCGTAACCAGGGCTGAGTAATCGATTCGCCTGCTGGATAGATGGGCGTTAAGGTTTTCGGAAGCTCTTTTGCCGCGCGCTTCACGCTCGGATGCACCATCTCAAGGTTTCCGTGATAGTCGGTACGTAGTAGGCCGTAAAGACGCAATTTCGCGCCTGGGGCAAATGTCGCGCGCGTACTCGGATAAAAGTGCAAAAAGCGAACGGTGATTTCGCAGCCACTGGCGTCAGTGGCCGTGGCAACAAGCTGGGGACCGCGCCCGTAGCGCACTTGAGAATCGGCGACGGTAACCTCAATCTGAACTTTTTGTCCAATTTGGGCCTCCGATAAGGGCGTAATCGCCGTCTCATCTTCGTAGCGCATCGGTAAATGCAGCACATAGTCCCAGTCATTGACTAGGCCTAAATGCTTTAAGCGCTCTTTTAAGGGAGGAAGTTTCGCTCCCTTTGGAAGTCCCTTTTTTTCGGCCATTGCGAAATGTCTCAATCAAAAGTGATAACACATTCTATCGGAATCTTCTTTTCGATAGAAAATATTTTAAAGATTCTTTGAAAACCTCTCAAGCGAACTTCGTTGCGTATTCTCCATTAGGAGGAGGGTAAAAGCCTTCTTATCCCCCAAATGGAGGATGTCAGGAACGAAACCTCAAGAAAACACAAAAGAAAACTCCTTGAAAATAAAGAAAACTAAAAAAGAGTTTCTTTAGGAGAATTCTTGAGTAAAAAACCAAGGAATTCTTTGGTTTTCCGCAAGCAAATTCTCTTTATATTTCCGACTTTTTAGTTGTAGAATAGCGCTGTTAGTTTCGGGCAATTTCAGGCACGCTTTTCTCATTTGTAAAGCCAATGAGAAAAGCGCTTGTCGGCTTACCCGTGAAGCCTAACTTGCCTTACCGTCAAACGTGAGGCAATTGTTGTATGAGTTCCGTAAGGGGCTTAAACAACAAAAATTAGACAAGTATTACCTACTGCAATGAATTTTTTTCTTTGCGGGTCCATCCGGATCAAGGAGTCCATTAAATGAAGATTATCTACACAGACGTGCTGGTGATCGGTGGTGGTCTTGCTGGCTTGCGTACGGCAGTTGCTGCTAAGCGCCGTGGCCATGACGCTATCGTTCTCTCGCTCGTGCCGCCGAAGCGTTCACACTCGAAAGCGGCTCAGGGTGGTATGCAGGCTTCTCTCGCAAACGTGATTAAAGGTTTGGGAGACAACGAAGACATTCACTTTGCCGACACGGTTCGCGGTTCCGACTGGGGTGCCGATCAGGACGTCGTGCGTATGTTCGTGAACACGAGCCCGAAGGCCGTGCGCGAACTCGCTGCTTGGGGCGTTCCATGGAGCCGTATCACACCGGGTGATCGTCAAGTCATTATCAATGGCGAAAAAGTGACGATTACCGAACGTAAAGAAGCCGCAGGCCTTATCGGTCAGCGTGACTTCGGTGGTACGAAGAAGTGGCGTACATGCTTCGTGTCTGACGGCACGGGCCACGCGATGCTTAACGCGGTTAGCGACCGTATTATTGCCGAGCACGTTCCTGTTGTTGAACGTGTTGAAGCCTTATCGTTGATTCACGATGGCAAGCGCTGCTACGGTGCGATCGTTCGCAATTTAATCAATGGCGAACTTCTCGCTTATGTTGCCAAAGCCACAGCGATTGCCACGGGCGGCGCTGGTAAGCTTTTCCGCGTCACAACGAACGCTCAGATTTGCGAAGGCACGGGCGCAGCTCTTGCTCTCGAAAGTGGTGTTGCTACATTGGGCAACATGGAAGCCATTCAGTTCCACCCGACGGGTATTTTCCCCGCGGGTATTCTTGTGACAGAAGGCTGCCGCGGTGACGGCGGACTTTTGCGCGACTGCGATGGCCACCGCTTCATGCCGGACGTTGAACCCGAGAAGAAAGAACTCGCTAGCCGCGACGTCGTGAGCCGTCGTATGGAAGAGCGTATCGCTCAGGGTAAAGGCGTTAAGGGCCGTTTCGGTGAACACCTCTGGCTCGACATTACGCTTCTTGGCGAACATCACATCAAGCACAACTTGCGTGAAGTTTATGAAATCTGCCATTACTTCCTTGGCGTTGACCCAACGAAGGAATGGATTCCTGTGCGTCCGGCGCAGCACTACACCATGGGTGGCGTGCGCACGAACTACACGGGCGAATCCCGTACATTAAAGGGCCTCTTTGCTGCTGGCGAAGCTTCCTGCTGGGATATGCACGGCTTTAACCGTTTGGGTGGCAACTCCGTTGCTGAAACCGTTGTCGCAGGTATGATCGTCGGCGAATTCATCGCAGACTTCTGCGATAAGCCCGAAAACGGTATCGACATTCCCACATCGTTGATTTACGACTCCGCTGCGAAGGTTCAGGCCGAGCTCGATGGTTTCCTCTTGAATACAGGAAACGAAGACGCTGCGAAGATTCGCACCCGTATGCAGGAAATCATGACAAGCAAGATCGGTATTTTCCGTCGTGGCGAAGATATGGAAAGCGCCGTAAGCGAATTGGAAGATCTCTTAAAGAAGACCTACCAAGTTCCTGTCAAGGATCAACCGGGCGCCAATGCCGAGTTGACATACGCTTACCGTACACGCAAGATGCTCAAGGTTGCGCTTTGCATGGCCTTGGGTGCTGCCACACGTAAGGAAAGCCGTGGTGCTCACTTCCGTGAAGACTTCCCGGTGCGCGATGATAAGCACTGGTTAAAGCGCACCATCGCCACATGGAAGAACGAAAACGACACCTTGCCCACACTCTCTTACGAGAATTTGGACATCAGCAAGATGGAACTTCCACCCGGATGGCGTGGTTACGGCGCGAAGAACTACATCGACAACCCCGAAACACCGAAGCGTCAGGCAGAAATCGACGCCTTGCGTGCGAAGATGGAAGCCGAGGGTGCCGACCGCTATGCGATCCAGGATGCGATTATGCCGTTCCACAGCTTGTTGCCCAAGCGCTTACAGGGTCGCAACGAACGTATCGATGAACCGTTGGAATAATTAAGGAGCTGACACATGAGTACACAAGTGAAAAAGCAGCACCGTTTGCTTAAGATCAGCATCCTGCGCTACAACCCGGCTGATCCGATGAGCGTGCCTCATATGCAGACGTTCGAATTGGAAGAAGCTGACTCAATGACGCTTTTTATCGCGTTAAACGAATTGCGCGATAAACAAGATCCGTCCTTGCAGTTTGACTTCGTTTGCCGTGCGGGTATTTGCGGCTCTTGCGCGATGATGATTAATGGCAAACCTGGTTTGGCCTGCCGTACATTAACGCGTGACTTGCCCGCTGAATTTACTCTTGCGCCGCTTCCGGCCTTTGAGTTAATCGGTGACTTGTCCGTGAACACAGGTAAGTGGATGCGTAACATGAGTGAACGCATGCAGACTTGGGTTCATATGAAGACCGAAGATATCGACCTTCGTAAGAAGGAAGAACCGATGGATCCGCAGTTGGCCGAAGACATCTATCTTCTTGACCGTTGCGTTGAATGCGGTTGCTGTATCGCAGGTTGCGGCACAGTGCGTATTCGCCCGGATTTCGCCGGCGGCGTCGCTATCAACAAGATTGCTCGCTTCCGCTTAGACCCGCGCGATACACGTAACGATGCGGACTTCTACGAAGTTATCGGTGACGATTCTGGCGTTTTCGGTTGCATGTCGCTCTTGGCTTGCCACGACTTCTGCCCGAAGGAATTGCCCTTGAAGACGCAGATTGCGTTCATTCGTCGCAAGATGGCCGAACAGGGTATCAAGAACTACGATAAGGTTCTTCCCACACCGAAGAAGGCCATTCCGATTAAGGTCGCTAAGGCCTCGTAATCGGCAAAACGATAAGTTTTGTAAATTCGTAAAGTAACAGATCAAGACGACGGGATAAAACCCGTCGTTTTGTTATGCGCGCTCGTCATAGAAAAACGCCTCGAAAACAAGGCGACCTCCTTTGAAAACCGCCATGAGTTTTTGCGCCTAAAAAAGGACTTTTTTTGCTTTTTTCCGCGCGCTTTTTGTTTCGCTTCTTTCTTAAGCATTTTCGGCAAAAAATTATTTCCTTATCTAACAGGGTAAAAGGATTCTTCAAGACGCTTTCTTTTTGCCTTTGTGCTATGCTCGCGGGTAATAAAAACTAGGGAGAATATCTTAGAAATTAAGATAATTTCCCTAGGGCATCTTCCCGAGAAATTGCTTAGGTTAAATCCGAGACGAAATCACGGCGAAGAGGCTTGAAAAGATGGAGGAAACTAGGGGGACAACCATTAGGTTGCCAATTGGTTTTTTTCGAGGGCATCACGCCCTTTTATAACAGGAGTAATGACACTATGTCTCGTATCGAAAACGATTTCCTTGGTGATCGTGAGATTGCTGATGATTGCTACTATGGCGTGCAAACAAGCCGTGGTCGCGACAATTTCCATATTACGGAAATGCCCATGAGCCAAGAACCATTCTTCGTCATCGCCTATGGCTATGTGAAGAAGGCTGCAGCGCTCGCTAACAAGGAACTCGGCACTATCCCTGCTAACGTCGCGGATGCTCTTTGCTGGGCATGCGATCAGTTGATTGCTGGTAAGTACCGCGATCAGTTCGTCACCGACTGGTTACAGGGCGGCGCTGGTACCTCCACAAACATGAACTGCAACGAAGTGATCTGCAACCTCGCAGCTGAACACCTCGGCTCCGTGAAGGGCGATTACAAACTCGTTAGCCCGAACGATCACGCCAACTTCGGTCAGTCCACAAACGACACATACCCGACAGCTCTTCACCTCGCGCTCTTGCTCCGTAGCAACGTGATGCTCAAGGCCGTTGAAGACTTGGTCGATGCCTACTACAAGAAAGCCGAAGAATTCAAGGGTGTCTTGAAGATGGGCCGTACGCACTTACAGGATGCGGTTCCGATGACACTTGGCCAGGAATTCCATGGCTGGGGATTCACGATTGCCGACGAATTAAAGGTAATCCGCGAAGCTCAGGAACACTTAAAGATCGTCAATCTTGGCGCAACAGCCATTGGTACGAGCGTCACAGCGCACCCGGATTATCCGGCTCTTGCTGTTAAGAAGCTTGCCGAATTAACCGACATCGACTTCAAGAATAGCGAAGACTTAATCGCCGCGACAAGCGACTGCGGTGGCTACGTTGCCATTAGCTCTGCGATTAAGAGCCTTGCTGTTAAGTTAACAAAGGTTTGCAACGATATGCGCTTGTTGGCCTCTGGCCCACGTTGCGGCTTATCGGAAATTAATCTTCCGCAGTTGCAGCCTGGTTCTTCGATTATGCCCGGCAAGGTCAACCCGGTTATCCCTGAAGTCACCAATCAGAGTTGCTTCCTCGCAATCGGTCTTGACACAACCGTGATGCTCGCAGCCTCTGCCGGTCAGCTCGAACTTAACGTCATGGAACCCGTGATCACGTTCGCGCTCTTCACATCGATGAAGGTCATCTCCAATGCGTGCAACACATTGCGCACCAAGTGCGTCGATGGCATTACACCGAATGCCGAACGCACCGCTCAGATGGTGATGAACTCCTGCGGTATCGTCACACTCTTGAAACCGCACCTTGGCTACAAGGTTTGCTCTGAGATGGCTCACGAGTGCTATCACACAGGCAAGGCCTTACACCAGGTCGTCGTCGAGGAACGTAAGTTACTCACGCAAGAAGAATGGGATAAGACATTTAACTTGCAGAACCTGATTGCTCCGAAGTTTGTGCAGTAATTAGGTAAGGAATTTTCGAGCGTCAGGCCCAAAAGGTTTGGCGCTCGAGGATAGAAAGCCTGGTCTTTTTTATAAGAAGAATAAAAAAGACCTCGAGGTAAGGAACTCGGAGGCTATTTACAACAATAACTAACCGAAACCTGGAGGGGTTATGGATATTATGTTGATTCTTCAGATTGTCGTACTGCTCGCAGCCATCTTCCTTGGCGTGCGTCTCGGTGGTATCGGCATTGGTTACGCCGGTGGTTTGGGCGTTCTCGTCTTAGGTATCTGCCTTGGCATGAAGCCGGGTACGATTCCATGGGATGTGATCTTGATCATTGCGTCTGTGATCGCGGCTATTTCTGCGATGCAGCTCGCTGGTGGTCTTGACTATCTCGTTCAGATTGCCGAACGTATTCTTCGTAGCAATCCGAAAAACATCAACTACCTCGCGCCGACCGTCACATACGTTTTGACGATCTTCGCTGGTACGGGTCACACAGCCTTCTCGATGATTCCGGTTATCGTTGAAGTCGCAAAAGAACAGCACATTAAGCCTGTGGTTCCGCTTTCGATCGCTGTCGTTTCAAGCCAGATCGCTATTACAGCGTCTCCGGTTTCCGCGGCCGTTATCTACATGAGCGGCGTGCTCGAGGGCTTCGGCTGGAGCTACCCGACATTGCTCGGCGTGTGGTTAATCACCACGTTCGCTGGCTGCATGATCACCGCGTTCATTATGACGCTCATCTCCGACATGAAGTTGGAAAATGACCCCGTCTATCAAGAACGTCTCGCTGCTGGTTTGATTGAACCCCCGAAGGGTGAAGTCGTTAAGGAATTAAAGCCCTATGCGAAGCGCTCCGTCGCGATCTTCCTTCTTGGCGTCGTCGTGGTCGTTCTCTATGCGTCTGCGATTTCTCCGGCGGTTGGCCTCGTTAAGCCTGTTATCGTTCCGCGTGACGCGGCCATTATGGGCATCATGCTCACAATCGGCACAGCCATCACGATGACCTGCGGCATCAACGTCGGTAAGATCGCTGATTGCTCAGTATTTAAGAGCGGTATGGTTGCTTGCGTGTGCGTGCTCGGCGTTGCTTGGCTCGGCGATACATTCGTTTCTGGCCACGTTGCTGAAATTAAGGCTCTCGCTGCCTCGTCCGTTTCTCAGTATCCGGCTCTTCTCGCTGTGGTGTTCTTCCTTGCTGCTATGCTCCTGTACTCTCAGGCCGCTACTGCTAAGGCCATCACACCGTCTATCGTTGCGGCCCTCGGCATCACCGCTGCGAACCCTGGCGACAGCTACATGCTCGTTGCTTGCTTCGCTGCTGTTAGCGCCTTGTTCGTTCTCCCGACATACCCGACATTGCTCGGCGCTGTCCAGATGGACGACACGGGTACGACCCGCATCGGTAAGTACGTCTTTAACCACGCCTTCTTCATCCCGGGTGTCCTCGCCATCGTCTTTAGCGTTGCGCTCGGCTTCGTTGCGGCTGGCATGATCTAATTTAGAAGATCAAACAATGTGGTCGTTTCGACCACATTGCTCCGGTTAAAAGTAAATTCCTCCGTTTCTTCTCTTAGAGGCGGAGGAAATTTATTTCTTACGATTATTTTCTTTTTTCTTTGAGCCAGAGTAGGGGCGTTTTGCTAGACTGTGCGCCCTATGGCAAATTTCATTTCCACACTGGCGATTTACGCCATTCCCGCGATTTTGGCTATCACTTTGCATGAAGCCTCGCACGCGTATGCCGCTAAATTCTTTGGCGACAACACAGCGACTTGGATGGGCCGATTAAGTTTGAATCCGATTCGGCATATTGACCCTGTGGGAACGCTTCTTGTGCCAGGCGTTTTACTGCTATCGAGTATGTTAACGGGAATGGGAGGCGTCCTCTTTGGCTGGGCAAAACCGGTACCTGTGAATTTCTCGCGCTTGCGTCACCCGAAAACTGACATGATTTGGGTCGCAATCGCTGGTCCCTTAAGCAATCTACTTCAAGCGATTTTGTGGGCCGTTTTCTTACGCGTTGTTTTTACGCTCACGGATAACTATAGTGTTTTATCAGCTGCAGCGTCCTTCGCTTCCGCTGGCATTAGTGTCAATCTCGTTTTAATGGCTTTTAACCTCATTCCCATTTTGCCTTTAGACGGAGGGAGAATTGTCGCAGGGCTCCTTCCCTGGCGTTGGGCAGAAGCATATTCGCACTTGGAGCGCTACGGGCTTCCTATCATGCTCGTTTTGATCGTCTCAGGGATGACCTCCTTTTTTATTCGTCCATTTTTAGAACTCGGACAGTTCTTTGTTCGTTTGGTACTTTAAGCCATGTCTTTGTGCTCGAATCCTCCCACTCCCGAGAATTTAAATGAGTGGTTAAGTTACATTGAATCGATTAGCCACAAGCCAATCGATTTGGGTTTATCGCGCATGAAAGAGATGATTGCGCGCTTGAATATCCATTTTGAGTGCCCCGTTTTCACTGTCGCGGGTACCAATGGTAAGGGAAGCACTTCAGCGATGCTTGAGGCGATTTTGCGCCACGCCAACTATCGGGTTGGGATGCACACGTCTCCGCACCTCATTCGCTTTAATGAGCGGGCCCTTATTTGCGGCAAAGAAGTAAGTGACGCAGATCTTTGCGAAGCCTTTAGCATCGTTCAAAAGACTCGAGGCGAAATTGAACTCACGTACTTTGAATTCACAGGTCTTGCGATCCTTTACCTATTTAGCGTAAGCCACTTAGATGCTGTGATTCTTGAAATTGGTTTGGGTGGCAGGCTTGATGCGATGAATGCGATTGACACGAGCTGTGGCATTGTCTGCGCCTTAGGAATTGATCACACAGCGTATTTGGGTTCAACGCGAGAAGAGATCGCCTATGAGAAAGCGTGCATTTATCGGCCACACGTTCCTGCGATTGCAACGGACCGCACAGCGCCCGCTACTTTAATTGATTACGCCAAAAAGATTGAAGCGAACCTCGTACGTTACGGCGTTGATTTTGAAACGCGTGAGGAAAATGGATATTTTGACTTTGTGATGGGGGATGTGAAAATCCTTCACCTCAAAAAGCCTGCGCTTCAAGGGGAAAACCAGATTCAAAACGCCGCGGGCGTCCTAGCCGCATTAACGGGCATGAAAGATAAATTGCCCGTTAGTCGCGAGGCAATCGAAAAAGGACTTAGTAAAGCCTATATGCCTGGGCGCTTTGAAAAGCTCACCGTAAAAGGAATTCCGCTTATTTTGGATGTGGGGCATAACCCACAGGCAGCTCTCATTCTTTCTCAAAACATTGAAAGAACAAAAAGGGAAGGGGAAAAACTTTTAGCCGTTTTTGCGATGCTTAAAGATAAAGACATCGCCTCGGTGGCTCGCACGATGGCCCCACTTATTAGCGAGTGGTTTGTGGCTCCTTTAGGGGGACCGAGAGGCGCAGATTTACCGACAGTACTTGAAAAACTCAATGACGCTAAAGTCAACCCCGATTCTTTTACGACGTATGAGGCTGTGGATTTAGCGCTAAAAGCCGCAATCGATAAAGCGCATCGCTTACGTGGTGAGCCTGTTAGAATCTTGGTATTTGGCTCCTTTGTCACAGTGGGAGCGGCAGTAAAGTCTTTACGCGCATTGGGCGCATTCTCCGAAGAAGACACGCGTCATGTTGGATAAATTTCAGAAGCTTTTTGGACCAAATAAAACCACAACCGATGTAGGCGATATTGGCTTGTCGTACTCGAGCGATGCGATCGATCAGAAAAATAAAGCAGCTCGCGTCGCTAGCCTTCGTCGCCGTATTTTTGGTTCCATTGCTTTTGTTCTCATTTTGTGTGCCGTACTTCCTTGGGTTTTTGAGCCTGCGGAGGATTACAGTAATCGCGGCGCACAAACCGATATCCCTGAAGCTCCAAAGGCCTCGTACTCGCAACGCATGCCCGTTGTTGTTAAGAAGGCTCCAAAAGAAGAGGCAAGCGCCAGGGCCGAAGAAGTGGCTCGCAATCTAAGTCAAGCTAATCCCGTTGCTGCCACTTCCCAGATAAAAGAAGCGAAACCTGAAGCTAAAAAGGAGAGCGTGAAGGCTGAGGCGAAGAAAGCGGCCGCTCCTAAGGTAAGTACGACTACGCCAAAGGCCTCAGAAAAGGCCAAAGTAGAAGCGAAGAAAGTGCAAGCGGCTCCCGCGAAAACAAGTCAAGTAGCAAAGACAAAAGAGGGCGCAAAAGCTACACAAGCTGCGAAAGCAAACGGCAACCTTTACTACATTCAGATTGTTGCTACAAGTAATCGCACCTCAGCGGTGGAAAAGGCCAATCGGATTCGTAAGTTGGGGCTTCCTGTGTACATTGAAAAAACACAACGCCATCAGGCAGATATTTGGCGCGTTCGTGTCGGGCGCTTTGATACACTTAAAAAAGCCAATGTTGCCTTAGATAAGTTAGCGCTGAATTCTGTCACTAACGGCGGCATCATGACCGAGAAACCCACAAAAAAGTAGAGCACTTAAATGAATGAAGTCGACTGGATCATTCTTGCGGTTTTAGTGATTTCGACAATCGTCGGGCTCTTTCGCGGGATTGTGCGCGAATTAATGGCAATCTTCGGTTGGGTCTTAGCCATTGTCTTTGCTTTAAAGTTTTCTCCTGCCGTGGGCCCCTTAATTCCCCTTGAAAGTGTCGATGTGTCGATTCGAACGGTCTTTGGGGCGCTTCTTATTGTCGTTGTTGTTCTTTTCGCTTGCGGTATCTTAGGAAAGATTGCAGGGCGTGCTTTGTCGGCTGCATCGATAACCTTTGAAGATCGCTCGATTGGCGCCGTGTTTGGCTTTGTGCGAGGCGTAGTAGTCGTCTGCGCCTGTGTCTTTTTACTTGGGATGACAAGCTGCACGAGAACGGGCTACTGGAGAAATTCTGTGTTAATTCTCCCTGCCGAACGCGTTATCGACTTTGCGATGCCCGTATTGCCTGAAACGATTGCCAAGATGCGTCAGGAATTCCGAATTTATTAGTGCCTAAAAGTTCAAAAACTTATCCCCTTTAAAGAGGTTCACTTATGAGCGGTGTTGTTGGTTTAATCAGTAACGAGCCCGTTAATCAAACAATTTATGATGCTCTGCTTTTATTGCAGCATCGCGGACAAAATTCTGCGGGCATTGCAACCGTTGAAGGTCTGCAGTTTCACCTGCATAAGGGCTTGGGGTTAGTTAACGCCGTTTTTCGCACACGCGATATGCGTAACCTCAAAGGCAATTCGGGTGTCGGTCACTGCCGCTACCCGACATTAGCCACAGCGGGGTCAAACGAAGAGAGTTCGCCTTTTTATGTCAATGCCCCTTACGGGATTCTTTTTTGCCACGAAGGAAACTTAACGAACGCCGACGCGCTTCGCGATGAGCTCTATGACGATGACCTTCGTCACATCAATACGCTTGGCGACGGAGAAATCCTTCTTAATGTTGTTGCTGACGAAATTTCCAAACATTGCCAAGGTCGCGGTCAGTTCACAACAGAGCACGTCTTTGCGGCCATGCGTGAGGTTTTCAAACGCGCTAAGGGTGCGTTTTCCGATGTGGCGCTTGTGATCAATAAAGGCCTTATCGCGTTTCGTGATCCGCACGGCATTCGTCCTCTTTGCATCGGGCGATTAAAGAAAGACGATGGCACATACGACTACATGGTCTGCTCGGAATCTGTTGCCTTAAATGGCTTAGGTTTTGAATTCATGCGCGATGTCGCTCCTGGGGAAGTGATCTTCATTAATCGCAACCGCGAGCTCTTTAGTGAGATTTGTGCTGAGAAAGTCGACCTTTGCCCGTGTATTTTTGAGCACGTCTATATTGCCCGCCCCGATAGCGTATTAGATGGCATTAGCGTTTATGCGGCGCGCTTAAAGCTTGGCGAAGTTCTTGCTAAAGAAGTCAAGCGCCACATCCCCTTATCGGAAATCGATGTTGTGATGCCCATTCCTGATTCGGGGCGCCCTGCGGCGCAACAGCTTGCTGCCACGTTAAAACTTCCCTACCGCGAAGGATTTTTAAAGAATCGCTATGTGGGACGCACCTTTATCATGCCTGGGCAATCAACGCGCGTTAAGACCGTGCGTGAGAAATTAAACGGAATGCCCGTGGAGTTTGAAGGGAAAAACGTCCTTTTAGTTGACGACTCGATTGTGCGCGGAACCACGATGTGCGAGATTGTGAAATTGGCGCGTGAAGTGGGAGCAAAGAAAGTCTTTGTCGCATCCACGGCCCCTCGCGTCATGTTCCCGAATGTCTACGGAATTGATATGGCTACACGCGACGAGCTGATCTGTGGCCACGGGTTAGATGCCGAAGGTGTTGCCAAAAAAATCGGGGCCGATGCGGTTGTTTACCAAAGGCTTGAGGATTTAAAGAGCGCAATCCTAGAATTGAACCCTGCAATTAAACACTACGACTGCTCGTGCTTTGATGGCGACTACATCACAGGTGATGTCGATGAAGCGTATTTAAAGTACGTCGAAGAAGAGCGTAAGAGCGAGGCCTCAAAGCCAGCGATTGATAGTAGTGAAACGGAGTAACTGTGACTTATAAACGCGTTTTAACCATTCAAGATATTTCTTGTGTCGGACAGTGTTCGCTTACAGTGGCGCTGCCGATTCTTTCGGCCTGCGGCCATGAAACGGCGATTTTGCCTTCTGCTGTGCTCTCAACGCACACCGCAGGATTTAAAGGTTTCACATTCCGAGACCTTACTGAAGATATCGAACCGATTCGTGCGCACTGGGTTAAAGAAGGAATCACTTTTGATGCCGTAACCACAGGCTACCTCGGGAGCCGCGAGCAAATTGCTTTGGTTTCAAAGATTTTGGAAACCTGCAGAAAACCAGGAGCTCCTGCGATTGTCGATCCTGCGATGGCAGATAACGGTAAGCTTTATCCAGCCTTTGATGCCGCTTATGTCCAAGCGATGAAAACGCTCGTTTCTCAAGCCGATATCGTCCTTCCGAATATTTCTGAAGCGGCTTTCTTAACCGATAAACCGTATCGTGAAACCTACGATGAAGGCTATGTGCAAGAGCTCGTTACAGCGCTACACGCCTTAGGAGCGAAGACCGTCGTTCTCACTGGCGTTGGCTATCGCCAAGAGAAGACCGGTGTCGTTGTAAGCGCCTACGGTGTTCCGATGTACTACTACGAGCACAAAAAGATCGCCGAAGGCTGCCACGGCACGGGTGACGTTTATGCCGCGGCTTTCGCGGGCGCTTATCTTGCGGGTATCGAGATTAATGAAGCCGCAAAGATTGCCGCTGACTTTACGCTTAAAGCCATCGAAACCACCAAGCCCGATAAGAGCCACTGGTATGGCGTGAAGTTCGAGCCCCTTCTTGGAGAACTCGCGAAGAAAGTTCTCGGATAAACGCCGAAAATCGCAAGCGAAAAAAAGGGGAGTTGCCTCACGGCGCTCCCCAAAGCTTTTATTGGAAGGGAATCAAAACTCTTTAGCGTAACTTATTAAAGTCAGCGTCTAAGGCGTCAAGCGCTTTCTGAATCGAGGCTTTTGTCGCTTCGACCCAAGAGGCGTACTGCGCATTAATGTCCTTTTGCTCTGTGAGTTGCTTAGCGAACGCCGCAGGCTGCGGGCCACCTTCAACGGCGCGACGATTGATAATGTCGCGCGGGTTAAGAAGCGAACGGAACTCAGCCTCACTCATCGGAAGATTGGTGTCTCCTTCAGGGTACTCAGATTGAATCACTTCGGCGTAAATCGCTTTCATTTGTTCGTAGGGGAAGGCGAGCGGCAAAATCGCATTGGCGCGAGCGTAACTTACCATTTTGCTTGCCACGTGATGGCCCACGCGGAAAGGCAGTCCATATTCACGCATCATCGCATCAGCGATTTCTTGGCTTGCTGTCCAATCGCTATTGAGTTCTTCAAGGGCGCGAGCCTTATCAACCTTAAGGGCCTTTACTACGCGGGTGAGCATGTTAAGAGCACCGACCGCGGTCTTTGTCACAACCAAAGCGCAGGATTGGTTCTTCGCATCCATCATGCCTGGGATGATGTTATGGGCACGCAACAAAATGGCATTGGCATCAGCGATTGTCTGACTTGCGGCAGAGCGCGTATTGACCATTAAGCCAGGATTGCGTTTCTGGGGCATCGCTGAAGACACATACGTCGTATCAGCGCTTTCTTGCAAAATCATCCAGGGACGAGCCTGTGCGTACTGCACCGAAATGTCTTGAATGAAGGTGCAGATATGCAGCCCGACGCTTTCTAAGATTTCCGCAAATTCCACGGGCATATCTACATTAATCCCTAATGTGCCGTCGTAGCAGTTGTGGGTGATATCGGAGAATCCTAAAAAGCCTGCCATGCGACGACGATTCAAGGGCCAGCTTGTGCCGTTTAGGACGGTCGATCCCATCGGGCAATAGTCAAAGCGCTTAACAAATTGCGTCAAGCGTTCACGGTCGCGGTTAAACCCAGCAAGAAGGCCCACGAGATAGTGGCCTAAGGTATTGGGTTGCGCGGCAACGCCATTGGTGTAATTGACAACGAGCGTATCGCGGTGTTCTTCAGCCATCGCGGTCATCGCTTCTGTGACTTCATTTAAGGCATGCATCACACGAATTGCATTGTCGCGGCACATGGCAAGGCGATACGTCGAATGCATGTCTTGAGAGCTACGACCGACGTGAAGGATGGTGATACGGGGACCGGCTTTTTCAATTAAAAGCGGTTCAAGCTTAATCACGGCCTTCGGGCGCACGGCACCAGGCTTATTGCCTTCTTCGAAAACTTCTTCGATTGCATCGGCAAAGCGCTTGGCTTCGGCCTTCGGGCTCAGTCCCTCATCGGTATTAATGACGAGGGTTGCCTTGTTAATCTGCTCAAGCCAGAAGAATTCATCGCGCACGGGAAGAATATCTGGCGTCTTTGTATCGGCCATATGGGTGCTCCTTAAAGACTTAAATAGAACTGCTTAGGGCGCATTCTAAAAAATGCGCCCCTTTCTCGGTTTGTCTCGAAGCCAATGGCTTTTTGAGCAATCTGCAAGTTAGGATAGACCCGTGATCTTCCCGTCTTTAAGGTCAATGCGATAGGCAGCAGGGTTCCTTGGGAGACCTGGCATGCGTAAGATTGATCCCGTGGTAGCGACAATAAAGCCAGCACCAGCGTTTAGTAGTAGCCTTGCAACAGGTAGTGTCCACCCCTTTGGAGC
>CAVKJM010000016.1:9186-18399 GCA_963656505.1 bacterium | reverse complement strand
AAAGAGCCTTATCAATAATCGAGCGGATAAAGTCTCTGTCACCCAAAGAGAAAAGGGTCTCAATTTTTCCCAAACTATTGACAAACGATGGGTCGAGCATATTGTCGGGCTCTTTTCCCTCATCGGCAATCGAACTTAAGTAATTCAAACACATCGAGGAATTAAAGACAGTTTCCTTTGCATCTGGATTAAAGCAATACCCGTTGTACCACTCTTTCATACGAGTAAAAACTTCATCGAGCGTCTTGTCGTATTTCTTTAAGTCAATTAATTGAGGAATCAGAAGCTTAAGTTCAGATTCTGTAAAACCGAACATCGTTGCGAATCGAGCCGTGTTTGTTAGGTTTTTGGCAATGGAAAACCCTGAAGTCATTGAGTCAAGTTGAATGGCCGTGACTCCTGTTATAAAGACTCGAGCGATTGGGCCATTTGAGCTGAGCTCTTTAATTTGGGAGTAGAAGGTTTTAAGAAGACCTCCTGACTTTGTAAGGTCCTTGAATGATTCGAGACTTGTGGCAAGAGCTTCGTTGGCGCCTTGGTCATACTCATCAATGATGAGATAAATCGGCACTTTGAAACGGTTGTCGTATTCTCGGATAAAAGCGGCTAATAATCTATGTGCAGAAGGGTAATCTTTATTTATGAGTTGTGTGCCCTCTTTGAACTTGTACGTAGAGCAAAAGCTAGAAAGCCCCGATCGCACTTTATCTATAAAGTCCCCGTTAAAGTCGTCAGCCGAGATAACCGAAAAATCGAAATGAATGACGTGAAAGCTATTGGCGAGAGCTGTCTTATGCTCGCCGATGTAAGTACCTGCGAAATTACGCTCAAAGTCTTTAGCCGCAACTATGTCGTAATAAGCTTGAAGAATAGAAGTAAAGAGCGTTTTCCCGAAGCGACGGGGTCGAACGATGAGCTGGTATGGGGGATCGACATTTTCTAGCAGTTCGATAAAGCGTGTTTTATCGACGTAGGAGCGATTCTCTTTGCGAATTACGCCAAAGTTCGATAGCCCATAGGAAGTTCTTTTGAGCGTAACTGTGTTTGTCATTGCGCATCAACAATTGAAGAGAGTTTCCCAATTTTTCAATGGGTTCATTATAAGAAACATCGCCATCTCTTCATAGGGTTTGAGCCGCGCCGTTTCACTTGAAGTAACGTTGCGTTTCCTTTTTTCGCGTCAGGCGCGAAGGTGTGAACTTTTATACACGTCTTCTCATCGATACCTAAAGCGGGATTCTTCTCTTCGCCACGAATTTCAGGATTCGTGATTTCAATTGTGTCGTAGCGCTTGAGTTGGAAAAATCCGATTTCCTTGGCGTGGATTGAATCGGCTTTCGCACTAATTGGGAAGCGCTTTTTCCCGTCACAGAGTAGATAACGAATGCGACCCGATTTATTGAGCATGGCATCTGAAACGATGCGTAGTTCTTCTTTTCCCTTTCTTAGATTCTCCGTTTTTAAAAGAGCAAGAAAGGTCATCTTCACTTCTTCTCGCGTTAGTTGCGCAGCATCAGCCAAGCGTAAGACATCGCCACTAAAATCTGAAGCGATGTTTGCGTGACACGTTGCCTTATCAGAGGCTCCGTTTAAAAAAAGAGGGCAAGAGCGCGTTTCATTAATTGCTTCAGGGCAGGGCGCAATGATGCGAAGGTCGGTTTCAAGAAGAGACGGGATAAGACTTAATGTGGCGCGACTCGTGACGGTTAATGCGGGTTCTGAAATGAGAAGAACGCCGCCTTCAGTAAGATTCTTCGATAACTCATTTAAAAGCGCGGCTCTCTTTTTTAATGCGTCAGGCGCTTTTTTCCAGAGCTCATTTAAGACGTGGCTTGCCACAATAATCTCGTATTGGCCGCGCGGTTTGGGATCTGTTTTTTCTAAAGAGCTAACTTTCGTTGAAACCTGAACTTTCGGATGCACAGACGTAAAAAGCGCTTTTGCTAAAGAGAGTGCCTTCGCGCTCACATCAATCATGTCGATTGCGATGGCCTCTTCTTTTACGCCGTGATCAATGAGTGAGTCGACCAAGGCCATTGAAGCGGGGCCTGGTCCTGAACCCACATCCAAAATGCGAATCGATTGTTTTTCTTTTAACGCAGTTTTTGAAAAGAAACTATCGAAGGTAAGAGTAATTTGCCGATACGTAATTCGGTAGTAGTAAAGAAGATAGGCGCCAAGCGACGCTTCATCTTGCATGTAATTGACGCCAACAAGATTGCGACTTCCCGTAAGGCCTCGCTGTAAATTGAGTAGCGCTTTTCCTACACGCGTGACTTCGCTTTTATTAAGTGGTGCGTCGTTATCATTTCCTCGCCAAACGGATAGTAGGGCCTTATCAAGAGTTAAGTCTTTTCTCATCGTAGAGCCCCTTTTTAAGAAACCACGACACCGAAGTCCCATTGAAGGCGACGGATGAGCGCACCTTCGATTTCTCTACGTCTTCGGATGTACCAATCGATAAAGGTTTTGACGCGCTTTAATGAGGCCGCTTCTGCTGTTGTCCCAATGTAGTTTTCAAGATTTGGTGTGTGCCAGCCAGAAAGAACTGGGACAAGACGCCCGCCCACAATATCGTCAAAGCAGTGGTGCGCTGGGCAATCCAAGAGAATGCCTGCGCCATTTACCGCAGCGTTTTTCGCCGAAAGAATGTTGTTAAAACGAATTTGCGATTTCCAGCAGTAGTGCGCTTCATCGGTTCCAAGTTGCAGTACTTCGCTGTGGGGCCTACAGGAACCTGTAAAGATAATGCCTGAATGGTGCGCGAGGTCTGCTGGTGTCTTGGGTTTTCCTGCCTTTTTAAGGTAAGCAGGAGAGGCACACGGAACAAATAAAGAGCGTGTAACCCAATGTTCAACTAGGCCTTTTTCAGGTCTTGGTCCGTAGTAAAGCACCACGTCCAAACTTCCGTTTAAAAGCACTTCGGGGTTTTCTTCTGCGATTACATCAAAGGTAATCTCAGGGTAGGACTTTTGAAATTCGACAATCAGAGGAACGATTTGCTGCTGCAAAAATCCTGGCATCGCTCCGAAGCGAATGTTTCCCTTTAATTCATCGCGACTATTAACGAGGAGCTTAACGGCGCCATTAAAGTTTTCAATAAGAGGCGCCAATGTTTCTCTGGATTCCAAGGCAAAAAGAGTCGGGCGAATTTGCCGCCCCTTACGGATAAAAAGAGCCCGACCGATTTCTGCTTCAAGCGCTTTTATAAGGCGCGAAAGCTGCGGGCGATCTAAGCGATTTTTCATCGCAGCCTTGGCAAACGATCCCTCATCAAGAACCGAGAAAACGAGTTCCCAACTCGTAAGATTATTTTGTAGTAGATGCCGGTCGCTAGACATATCGGTAACCCTAAATTTTTAAGATTGACACGCAATTGCGTGTGAAATTTAGCATAGAAAAAACAAGAAAAAGTGTAAAAGGGAGAGAAAACCCTGAGTTTTTAGCCAAAATAAGGGTAGTTCCTAAGAACTACGTGTGAAAAATTTAACACGAAAGCGTAGGAATTTTTGAACGCTAAGTCTAGTGGGTTCATCCTATACTCGTTTTCTTATGGAGGGATAACTTTTTGACTATAAGGAGAGTCCCAATGAAAACAATGAATACGATTCCTTGGGGGTGTGATCGCGAAGTTGCCACAAGTGACGACGCGGCTCTTAAAACCTGGGGATACTGGCAAAACCGGATTAACCGCGCCTCTCTTGTGATGCTTCATGAAGAAAAGATTGTCACAGACGAGGAAGCGAAGATTATCGCAAAGGCTCAGAAGGAAGCCGAAGAAAAGCAAAAAGAGCTCCCGCCCTTTACCGATATCATGCCGCTCGAGAAGCTCCTAATTGCCTCGTGCGGTCAGCTTGCAACGCTCATTCACACAGGAAGAAGCCGTCAAGATATTTTTGCGACACTGAATCAAGCGCGTTTGCGTGAATCGGTTGCAGACTTTGCGGAAAACTTAAACGCCTTCCGTCGCCGTTTGCTTGACTTGGCAAAGAAAAACACCGAGACCTATCTACCTGCCTACACCAATGGCGTGCAGGCAATGCCGATTACCTTTGCGTACTATCTTGCCGCATTCTTGGAGTCTTTTGAGCGCGATGCAGATCGTGTTAAAAGTTTATGGGGCCGCGTGAATTGCTCAGCGTTGGGTTCTGGCGTTTTGGCCAACTCTTCCTGGAAACTTAATCGTGAACGGTTAGCCGAACTCTTAGGGTTTGATGCGCCAATCTTAAATGGCTTAGATAGCTCACAGGTTAGCCTCTTTGACGTTCCGCTTGAAGGCGCTTCAATTGCATCAAACGTTGCCGTGCGTATCGGAACCTTAATGCAAGATATCGCGCAGCAGTACGCGCAGACTCGTCCCTGGCTTTTGCTTGATTCGGGAGCGGCCTATGCGTCATCAGCAATGCCGCAAAAGAGAAACCCAGGCATTATTCAAAAGACCCGCACCAAGGCTAGCGACGTTGTAGGCGAAGCGACCACTTCCTTTATTCGTGCACATAACCTCAATCTTGGTATGTACGACAATAAGGAATCGGTCACAGAAGACAATACGCGTGTTTTCGTTGATGCCGTTCATATGCTTAAGCTCGCTGATTGGGCCTACTCGATGCTTCGCGTGCATCCAGAGCGTGCCCTTGAAGAGCTTGAAAACGACTGGACAACGACGATGGCATTGGCCGAAGTCTTACAGCACCGCTTTCACGTCCCGTTCCGTGTCGGGCACAATTTCTCAAGTGAAATGGTTACAGTAGCTCGCCAAAACGGCTGGATTCCAAAGAACTTCCCGTATGCGAAGGCGCAAGAGATCTATCGCACTGTCATTAAGCGCTTAGAAGACAAAGAGGAAGAATTGCCGCTTACCGAGGCTGAGCTTCGCGAAAGCTTGTCACCTGCGTTTGTCGTTAAGACGCGTGTTGGCGCAGGGGGCCCAGCGCCAGAGGCCGTTACCAAAGCGCTTGAAGCACAAGAAAAGCGTCTTGCCGCAGATGAAACGTGGCTTGCAGAAAAACGCACACAATTAAAGAAGGCTCATGAAACGCTTGATACGTGTTTCGACGCCTTAAGTTCGCTTTAAACACAAAAGGAGAAAGTCATGTTGATGTTTTGGTTAGGGGTGGTCATCGTCATTGCGACGTTTTGGCTCATCTTCAAAAACTATGAAGCACGCATCGTCTTAACACTCGCGGGCGCATTGATGGCCCTAATTGGTGGAAACTTAGGCGGGTCAGTGAATGCTTTCGTTAAGGAATTAGTTAACGGAGGACTCGTTCCCACGATTACGATTGTGATGGGCTTTGGTGCTTTGATGGTCTACACGAAGTGTTCGGACCACTTGGTTGCCGCTCTCGTGCAGCCTTTGCGTAAAGTGCCCTTTATCATCATTCCGGGCACGGTTGTGATTACGTGGTTTTTAAATATCGCTTTACCGTCTGCTGGTGGTATTGCTGCCGCTGTCGGTGTCTTATTAATTCCGACACTCATTGCCTTGAAAGTAAAGCCTGCGATGGCAGCCTCGGCTGTGTACCTTGGTACATGGGGATCGGTCGTGAGCCCTGGCTTGATGTTTAACCCACAGGTCGCTGAAATCGCAAAGACCGATGTGATGACCGTTATCGCGACAGAATTCTGGCCTTGCATTTATGGCCTTATCGCTGCAACGGTTGTTTTGGCGGTGATCTCGTACTTTCGAAAAGAAGGCGTGGGTAGTTATGAGCCTGAAGACAATGGCACCGCTACGCAAGAAAAGGCTGACATGAAGGTCAATTACCTTTATGCCTTGTTGCCTGTTGTTCCTCTCGTCTTACTTGTTATTAGCTCCAAGCAAGTCGGTTGGATCCCTTACATGAGTGTTCCTGTTGCGATGCTTATCGGCTGCGCGGTTACTCTCGTTATCACGCGCCCGAATTTAGGCGATGCCTCTCGTAAGTTCTGTAAGGGTGCAGGAGACGGCTTTTCTGAAGTCGTAATCCTCATTGCAGCCGCTGCGTTCTTCTGCGCAGGTATGAAATCGATGGGCATGATCAATGTCTTAATCGATGCGATGAAGGGCTCTCAGGCTGTAGCGCAGTTTGCGGCTGCCGCAGGGCCCTTTGTGATGGCAGCTGTCACAGGTTCTGGTAACGCTGCCGCATTGGCCTTTAATGGCGCGATTACGCCTCATGCGGCCGATTTCGGTCTTGGTGTCATTGAGCTTGGGTCTGTGGCGCAGATCGCTGCTGGCTTAGGTCGTACGATGAGTCCTGTGGCTGGCGCTGCGATTATTTGCGCGGGCCTTGCTGGCATCAACCCGATGGAAATCGTTAAACGCAATTGCGTTCCGACCATTGTCGCTTTAACCGTTGTTGCAGTGACAATGTTTATCTAAAAGATTGTTTTCCTTAGAGCATAGGATTCGGGCGAACTCGTGGTTTTGGGTTCGCCCGTTTTCTTTAGGAGCAATGGCCACCTAAGGCCTTATCGATTGCTTCAATGGAATCGACAAAGGAGACGCCTTCGAGCTTTTCTTTAGTCACGAAGCCGGTTTCGTAGCACACTTTCACGAAGTCTGCGATTGGGTTAAAAAAGCCTTCGATGTTATAAAAAAAGCAGGGCGCAAGGATGTGCTTTAGCCCTTTGGCGCATAAGAGATCTGCGAATTCTTCTAACGTTCCTAAGCCACCAGGAAAGACAATGAAAGCTTCTCCCATTTCAAGAAGCTTTGCTTTGCGGCTCATCATGTCGGGTGTGACAATCAATTCAGTGAGTCCTTTAAGCTGCACTTCTTTATCGATAAAAAACTGTGGCTCAACGCCGATCACTTTTCCGCCTGCATCTAATGCGGCGTGAGCGATAAGGCCCATCAAACCAATGCGAGAACCTCCGTAGACTAAGGTGTGACCATTTTCGGCAATCCAACGGCCAAGCTCTTTGGCCTTTTCTTGATACAAGGGCGAGTTACCTAAACTTGAGGCAAGAAACACTGTAATTTTCATAATGATACCAATAAAACGATTCAATGTTTCGGGATTCTACCTACTCGATCAAGCCATTTCAGTTAAAAGACGCCGCTTCAAGTGGGGCGGTTTTTCTTTTTTAAAGGAATCTTCCTTAAGATTCGAGCCTTATTAGCGAAATTTTTGGGAGCTTTCTTTTTGAAACGGGGTTTGCGTTTTCTACTGAATATCGCGTTGCCAGTTTTGATTTTGGCTGCGTGGGCCATTGCAAGCGCTTGTGGAGCGGTGAATTCACTTTTGCTACCGTCACCTTTGGCCGTTATCCGTGCCGCCTACGAGATGCTTTGCGATGGAACGCTTTTTTCTCACGTGGGCGCGAGTTTCTCGCGCGTTATTGTGGGCTATGCGATTAGCGGCAGTTTCGCTCTCTTTTTATCCTGGATGTGCGCAAGACACGAACTCTTAGAGGAAGCGCTTCACTACCCCTTGGAATTTATCCGTATCGTCCCACCACTATCCTTAATTCCATTGTTGATTCTTTGGCTTGGGATTGGTGAGGCGCCAAAGCTTGCGATTGTGATGCTCGCAAGTTTCTTTTCTGTGTATCTCACAAGCTTTTCGGCGTTTCGGCATGTCGATCCAAAATTTCTAGAGTTAGCTAAGAGCCTAAATCTCACATCCAATGAGATTTTTAAGCACATTATTCTGCCTCAGACACTCCCTTCGGTGATGACCTGTATGCGGCTTGGCTTTGGCTTTGCGTGGCGCGCCTTAATTGGTGCCGAATTAATTGCAGCGGCTTCGGGCCTTGGTTGGTTAATTGAAGACGCAAGTGAATTAGGTCGCACCGATGTGATGCTTGTTGGCATTTTCTCGATTGCGATTTTGGGTATCCTAGCTGATAAGGTCTTCGTCTATTTCACATCGAAGATTTCCCCGTGGGCCGAAAAACTTGAAACGATCACTATGGCGAGGTTGAAATGACTGAGGCGATTCTTCAACTTCACGATCTACGTAAATCCTTTGGGGCAGGAGAGACGAAAGTCACTCCCATCGATTCAATTGACTTGGATGTAAGAGACGGTGAAGTGCTCGCTGTCTTAGGTCGCAGTGGCTGCGGAAAGACAACATTACTGCGCCTTATCGCAGGACTTGATAAGCCAGAAGCGGGCGACATTTCCTTTACCAAAACGCCTCGCATCGGCGTTGTCTTTCAAGAGCCAAGACTCCTTCCTTGGAAAAGCGTGAAAGAAAACGTAGCTTTGGCGCTTTTGCATGAAGAAAATCAAGCCAAGGTCGATGCGGTTGTCACTGAAGTCTTGCAATTAACTCGTATGCAGGAAGCGGCCGATGCGTGGCCTGCGTCTTTGTCTGGAGGTATGGCGCAACGCGTGGCACTCGCCCGAGCGCTTGCACCGAAACCAGATTTACTCTTACTTGATGAACCCTTTGGAGCGTTGGATGCGTTAACGCGTCGCTTAATGCAAAAAGAACTCGCGCGGATCCTTCAAGCCACTCGCTCCACAGTCTTACTTGTCACGCACGATGTGACAGAGGCTTTGATGCTCGCAGATCGCATCGTCTTACTTGAAGCAGGAAAGATTTGTGAGACGTGGACCATTACTGCGCCTCGCCCAAGGCACGAAAGTGAACCTGAGATTGTTCAACTTTCACAAGCCATTCTTTCTCGCATTTTGGGTAAAGATTTTGCTTAAAAGAAAAGTTTAAAAAACGGAGTCCATTTATTTTTTAGGAGTACGACTCAGTGAAAAAATCCATTCTTAGTTTTTTGTTTGCTGGTGCTTTGGCGTTTTCTACGAGCGCATTTAGCTTAGATAACACGCTTGATATTTGCTACGTGAAGTCTCCTTTTAATCTACAGAACATCGTGATGAAGGAAAAGGGACTGCTGGAGAAAGAATTTGCTGGCGACAAAATCAACGTTCGTTGGCATTCGATTAATTCGGGAGCGAAGCAAACGCAGGCCATGGCTTCAGGCGACTTAGACGTCTCGGCTGTGATGAATACAGCCTCTTTGTTGCTTGCCGCTGGCGTCGGCAATGACCTTGTGATTATTACGGGTGCAGCGCACCCCAATAACGTTTTCGCTCTCGTCGGAAAAAAGGGTAAGCAACTTCGTATTCGTGATTTAAAAGGTAAGACTGTCGCAGGGCCTCGAGGCACCGTGTTACATCAACTTCTTGTTGCCGCTCTTAAAAAAGAGGGTCTCACAATGAAAGACATTAACTTTGTGAGTATGGATCCGCCAAAGGCCTATGCC
>CAVKJM010000016.1:0-9176 GCA_963656505.1 bacterium | reverse complement strand
AGTATGGATCCTCCGAAGGCTTATGCCGCAATAGCGGGCGACTCTGTGGACGCTGCGCTTTTAGCCGCAGGATTAGTGATCAAGGCCAATGACGCTGGGATGAAGACAATTACGACAGCAGAGGGCCTTGTGAAACCGAATCTTGTGATGGTTGCGCGTCGTGCTTGGGCTGAAGAAAACCCAGAGACTCTTGCTCGCGTTGTGAAAGTGCATCGTAAGACACTTGCGTGGATTCGTGCCAATAAAGATGAAGCCCTTGCCATGGGCGCGAAAGCGCAGGGTGTGAGTAAAGAAGTTGCCGCGAAACTCTACGATTGGTCTTCTTTTTATGATGTGTTAACTGAAGACGATTTAAAGGGTATGGAAGACGATAAGCGTTTTCTTATCGAAAACGGATTGATGCGCACGAAGATTCGCATTGATGTAAAGAGCCTCGTTTACCCGAGCGCGATGCACTAAAAGAAAAATCAGAAAGAAGTAAGAGGAGGGCGTCAGTTTGGCGCTCTCTATTTTTTGGCGCGATGAATTTCCATATCGCGCTTTGAAAACTCGCAGCCGCACCAGGTTTGGTTATAAAAGCCATAGAGCTTTAAGAGTTCATTTCTTCTATCTTGCAATCCGCCTTTACGCCAATTTCTGTCCCAAAAGCGAACGCCTGTAGTTTCAGAAGCAAAGGCCCCTGCAGCATTGATTTGCGCGAGGTCTTTCCAACGGCTTGAAGCAAGAGATGTTGTAAAGCAATCGATACCGAGTTCTTTGGCTTTCTTGGCAGCAGCCAATAAACGCAGCCGAAAACACACGTCACACCGTTTTCCGCGTTCGGGCTCATTTTCTAAGCCCTTTACGGCAGCAAGCCACGCCTCATGGTCGTAGTCGCCATCGAAAAATTCAACGCCAAGTCTCTTACAGTGGTTGATAAGTTCTGCCTTACGTTTTTCATACTCTTCACGTGGCGCAATATTGGGGTTAAAAAAGAAGACAACAGGTGTGTACTCTTCTTTTATCAGGCACTCGAGAATCGCAGCCGAACACGGCGCGCAACAACTATGTAAGAGAATTTTTTTCATAAAAGAGTGGGGCTTATTTTCCGTAAGTCGGATTTTAGCCCCACCCGATTAGTTCTCTTTTTTCGTTTTAAAAAGGAAGACGCCAACAATGCAGCAACAGGCAATGCCTAATTCAACAAGGTAAATCGCTTCATAGTTCCAGTGGTGCGCAAGGAACCCAAAAATCGGCGGGCAAAGGAGTAAACCGACGTAACCTGTGAATGAGACCGTGGCAATCGTTGCTTTCGGATCGTGACCAGGGAGGTGACCTGCGAAACTAAAGAGTGTTGGAACCAAGGGGCCTAAGCCAATACCAGCAATCGCAAAGCCAATTAAAGCGACAATCCAATTTGGGCTAAAGAGAATAAGACTTGCACCAGCTAAGAAAATTAAGGCACAAATAAGGGCAAATCGGAAAACACCGAGAACCGATTTAAGAAGATCAGACATAAGTCTGCTTAAAAAGCACATTGCTGCCACAACGCCATAGGAAAGGGCGGCAGAGGATTCTGGAGCGGCTCTTTCGTGCACGAGAAAAAGACTTCCCCAGTCGCCACATACACCTTCTGCAACATAGGCAATAAAAGAAAAGAGTCCACAGCCTAAAAGGAGCCACGAGAAAAAGTGCGCGGTTCCCTTTTTCACGTTTTCACGCTTTTCTTCTTTAGGCGTAATTAGAAAGTTTTTCGCAAAAAAGCAGGCGACTAAAAGAAAGATAGCCGGAATGATGAAATTGGGCTTTGGCGATAGGCTCAGTGCCGCAAAGAGACTCCCAAGTAAGGAGCCTGTGACGCCACCTAAGCTATAACTTGCGTGCAAGATCCCTAACGTGGGTTTTAGGTACTCACGTTCAATTGCCACGCCTTGAATGTTCATTGTGACATCCAAGATTCCCATTGCAAAGCCAAAGGGCGCCAAGATTGCAATTAAGACCGGCACGCTAGGCGCAAACGAGCAGGCAGAAAGCGTCGCACAAAGCACCATCAAAGCCAAGATAAGAATCGCTTTAATCGAAACCTTTTTCGTAATCATTGGTGCTGTGGCAAGCCCAATGGCAGCCGTTAGGCCCCAAGAAAAAAGTAGAAAACCCACGTCACCTTCGCTTGCTCCAATTTGAGCCTTAAGGTACGGTAGTCTTGATGCAAAAAGCCCATACGCAATTCCTGGGGTTGCGAAAAAGAGGGCGGTTGCTAAACGCGTTGTGTTGTAAGAAATCACCTTCATAAACGTATCCTAATTACGGCAAAAAACAGACAATTGCCGAACGAAGGATGCGCACTCTAAACTATGGGGTAACACAAGAGTCAAGAGTTTTTCATATTAAGGAAAATAAAGATGCTTGCTTGGTTAAAAACAGCAGAATTTGCCCGCCTTTGTGCCACAACAAAAGAGACGCTTCTTCACTACGATCGGTTTGGAATCTTGAAACCGGCTGCCGTGCACGAAAACGGCTATCGCTACTACAGAGCAGAGCAGTTTTTCCTTTTTTCTTTTATTTCTACGTTGGCTCGCTCAGGCGTTTCTTTAGGAGAAATCCGAGAACTTTTAGAGAAATCCTCAGAAAAAGAAAAACTACAAGCCGTTTCCGAACACGTAAATCTCTTAAAAGAAGAAACCAAAGTGATTCTTGCACGTCAAGCGCTTTTAGAGGCGCTTCTTGAATCCATACAGGGCTTTCTTAAAGCCAAAAGAAATACTCTCATTATCGAGCATGTGAAGCGCCTAAATCTGCGGCTCTTTTCCATTGGTGACGAAGTCTTTGACGATGATGTGAAATTGGCCCGAGCGCACGGAGCGTGTGTGGCTTGGGATGAAGCGCACGTAGGCCTTGTAACGCCTCCAAGTGGTTCGGTCTATTGTATCGAGCCATCGAAAGTGGGGGTTAAACCGATTGGGATCTTCACGCGCGAAGCCATGGGTTTTGCCAAAAAGTCCTATGGACCAACGCCAGGACCCAAAAAGATTCTCTTAAAAGAAGGCGACTATGTGACAAGCTACGTTCGCACCAAAACCGAAAACCTTAAAAGTACGATTGCTGATTTTTTAAGGAAAATTCGTCGTAAGGGCCTTGATATTGAAGGTAATATCTTTGTTTTTGATGAAATGTATTACCTTTTACCCTCCAATCAAATGGAAGAGTACGAGGTGCGTATTTTGGTTGCCTTAAGGAAGGAAGCCTAAGTAATTCAAAAGAATTATGGGCTTTGCCCCCTTGAGAACTCGCAAAAAAAGACCTCTAGACGTTTACATTCGTCTTGGAGTGTGCCAAAATCGCCTTCCTGAATTTTTTCAGTCCCTTTTTGTCATGGGTATGGCAAAAAAGGGTATTTACACAAACCAATCATAAAGGATCAGGTGTTTATACATGCCCACCATTCGCGTTAAGGAAAATGAGCCGTTCGAAGTCGCCATGCGTCGCTTTAAGCGCACCATTGAGAAGTCGGGCTTACTAACCGAGCTTCGTGCTCGTGAGTTCTATGAGAAGCCCACAACGGAGCGTAAGCGTAAGAAGGCGGCTGCGATTAAGCGTCATTACAAGCGTCTTCGCAGTATGATGTTACCGAAGAAGCTTTACTAATCTACGGTTCGTTTTAACGCCAAAGCGGCCTCCTCGAAGTTAACCGAGCCGGCCGCTTTTATTTTGGAGATCAAAAAGAAAATGACTCTCAAAGAACAAATTGTCTCGGATATGAAGTCTGCGATGAAAGCGCACGATGCTGCAAAACTCTCCTGCATTCGTTTACTGTTAGCCGCAATCAAACAACGCGAAGTCGATGAACGCGTTGAGCCCACAGATGAACTCGTTGTTGGTGTTATTGGAAAACTTATTAAGCAGCGCCGTGATTCTGTTGAGCAGTACAAGGTAGCTAATCGTATGGACTTGGCCGACAAGGAAAGCGCAGAAATCGCAGTTCTTTCCGCTTACATGCCTAAGATGATGGATGAAGCGGAAATTGAAGCGGCTGTGAAAGCGATTGTCGCTGAACTTGGCGTCTCAGGGATGGCTGCGATGGGGAAAGTCATGGGCGCCGTCAAGGGTAAGCTTGCTGGCAAAGCTGAAATGGGAAAGGTGAGCGCCGTCGTTAAGAAGGTTCTTGCTGGCTAATTAAAAAAAATTTTCCCGTGATTCCGCAAAGTTTTATTCAAGAGCTTTTAAGTCGCCTTGATATTGTCGAGGTGATAAGTCGCCATGTGCCTTTAAAGAAGACGGGAAAAAACTACATTGCCTGTTGTCCCTTTCATAGGGAAAAGACCCCTTCCTTTACCGTAACTCCTTCGAAGCAAATCTATAAGTGCTTCGGGTGTGGTGCCTTTGGCGATGCGATTCGCTTTACGATGAATTACGAGGGGCTTAATTACCCCGAAGCAATTAAGGCGCTTGCTGGGCGCCTCGGGATGGTTGTGCCCGAAGACGAAGAAGGGAAAAAGCGCAGTGCAAAAGCCAAGACGCTTTACGATCACATGAAGGAGGCCGCTGACTTTTATCGCGCAAGCCTCTCGAAAAGCGAAATCGCCATCAATTACCTTAAAGGCCGTGGGATTACGGGAGAAACGGCAGCCCTTTATAGCTTGGGGTATTCGCCTGAGGCTTGGAACGCCTTAAAAGAAATCTTTGGTGCCACCTACGAAAGTAAAGTCCTTCAAGACGCTGAAGGCTGTGGCTTAGTGATCTGTAACGAAAACGGTCGCGTCTACGACAGGTTTCGTGGGCGCCTTATGTTTCCGATTCGCAATCCCCGAGGACAAGTGATCGGCTTTGGAGCTCGTACACTAAATGGCGATGAGCACCCGAAGTACTTAAATAGCCCAGAGACGCCGATCTATCACAAGGGCGTTGAGATCTATGGCTTATATGAGGCAAGCGATACGATTCGCGCCAAGCACCGCGCGATTGTCTGCGAAGGCTACATGGATGTCATTCAATTGGCGCAAGCAGGATTTCGAGAAGCCGTTGCCGCGTTAGGCACATCGGTAACAAGCGACCACGTTCGTAAGCTTCTAAAGATTACCGAATCGATTTATTTTTCTTTCGATGGCGACACTGCGGGTCAACACGCCTTAAGACGAGGCTTAGAAGCTGCGCTTCCTGCGATTTCTGACGGTCAAGCGGCTTTCTTTATTGTCTTACCTCCTGAGCACGACCCCGATAGCCTTATTAAAGAAAAAGGGGCCGCTGCTTTTGAAGAAGCGATTGCCAAAGCCCTTCCTTTAAGTGAATTCTTTGTGAAAACTGTCGGCGAAGGAAAAGACCTCAAAACGCCTGAAGGGCGTAGCGCTTTTTTAAAGGAGGCAAAACCACTTATCGTTTCGATGCGAAGCGCGCCTTTTATGCGCACGCAATTGGTGAACTTCCTAGCGATGAAGACTCGCATGAGTCCTGATGATTTGGAAGTTGCCTTTGGACTTGCCAAACCCCGCGAAAGCGCCGGGAAAGTCACGTATCGAGACCGTGTCAAACCGATTGCTGGCATTGGGGAATTTTCTGAACGCATCCTTGTTGACTTCTTAAATTATCCAGAACTCTGCTCAGAATTCTCCGACTCCGTTGAAGAGTACTTTGTTGGAGAAGAAAGCCGTCTTTCTCGCGAGATTCTTGAAGTTTGGCGCACAGCGCTTAAAGACGAGACTCCCATTACACAAACGCAAGTTTTACTTGAGTCGCTTAGCGAGAGCGAATCGATTGCCAAGTACCGTGAAGCCGTATCTAACGAAATCCAAGTGCAGACCACGTTAGAGGGCGCAAGAGTTGAAGTTAGAGCCGCTTTTTTGCGTCTTGAATTAGCGAAAGTCCAAGAAAAGGCGCGAGATGTGGCTTCCTTTGAGCCCCTAGATGCGCCGCTTTATACGCGCCTTACAGGCCGCGAAAAAGAAATCAAAGCCGAAATTCATGAAATCGAGAAAAGCATCAACGTCGGCAGTTAATCGGGAAAAAAGCACGAATTTTGCTCAAAATTTTCTTGACAATTTCCCGCTACGCAATAAAATCCCCGCTGAAACGAATTTGGATTCGCGCTTAGGACTCTCTAAGCAACGCTCAGGAGACTATGTGTCGGTAGCGGAATCGATTTTCGGCCCTACTTTTTGGCGCTATAAATTTGGAAACTCGACCGCAAAGAAAAAGGTGTTTCCGTCCGTCTAAAGGAACTCATAAAAAGCGCAAGTTAGGGGTTTAAATTTTTTCTTGAAAGGAATTGTCCTTTCAGGACGTTTGTTTTTGCTTTTTCCATGACAGAAAAAAAGAAACTCTCGCTAGAGGATATGCGTCTCTGGCTTAAGAAAAATAAGCGCATTCAGATCGAAGACAAGGGCGGTTTCTCTGTTGCAGAACGCCCCGCTGATAGTGAAATTGATTTTGGTGAGCCCGTTGAGGTCGATGAAAACGAGGACCTTGAAAAGTTAGCCGACGAAATTGAAGCCGCAGAAGGCGAAGGCGGCACGGGCGAAGCACCGAAGGCAAGTGGCTATAGCGCTCTTGTGAAACTTGGTCGTCAACGCGGGTGGGTTACGATTGCTGAGATCAACGACTATCTACCGGAAAACGCGGTTCGCACCGAAGAGGCGCTCACAGAAATTAGTGAGCAGTTAAACCGCATGAGCGTTCAGGTTTTCGAGACCGCTCCGACGCAAGACGACATCATCATCCCAGAGCCGATTCCCGATGATGAAGAAATTAGTGAAGAAGATGCGGCAGCTCTCTTAACACCTGAAGAAAGCGCAGGGCTCTCAAAGGACCCCCTGCGTGCTTACTTGCGTGGTGTCGGCGCTCATAAGCTATTGACACGTGCGGGCGAAATCGCTGTTGCGAAATCAATCGAACAGTTCACAGCCAAATTACTCACAGCCATCATTCAGCACCCGATGGCGGTCGAAGAGCTCGTTCGTATGTCAGAAGGCCTAAAGAGCGATGAAATCCCCATCGATCAAGTGATCGACGGTTTCACCGACTTAGAGGCTCTAGCTGAAGTCGAAGATAGCGAAGTCATTCAGAAAAACGAAGTGGCAACCGACATCGGCGCTGCGGCTATGACAACCGAGCAGCTCGATGAGATGAAAGAGCGTGCGATTAAATTGATCGATAGCTGCAAGAAACAGCTCAAGATCATCCGTGAAAACTTCGGTAAGCCAGAAGGCCAAAAGAAGTACGATGCGGCGCGTCGCTCGATTATGAAGACGCTGCTTCCCGTGCGCTTTGCTGTGAAAGCTGTGACGCAGTTCGCCGATCACATCACAGAGCACATGGATAAAGTCAATTCCTTGACGCACCGCATGCGTGACATCATGGTCGAGCGTAGCGGTATGCCAATCGAGGCCTTTATCGAAGGCATGAAAAACCGTGCCACAGATAAGACCTGGATTGAAGAACTCACAAAAAATGGCACGCCGTGGGGTGAAAGACTTTCGCATAACTTAGCGCTCTTAACGCACATCCAAGAAGGCATCATTGAGTGTGAACAGACGGCAGCGTTGTCTCTTAACGATCAACGCGATTTGGCTCGCCAAGTAAAGTTAGCGCAAACCAATCTCGCAAACGCCAAAGCCAAGATGATTGAAGCGAACCTTCGTTTGGTCATCTCCATTGCCAAGGGCTATGTTAATCGTGGACTCGCGATGACTGACCTTATTCAAGAAGGTAACCTTGGATTGATGAAGGCAGTTGATAAGTTCGAATACCGTCGTGGTTATAAGTTCTCCACTTATGCGACTTGGTGGGTTCGTCAGTCTGTCACACGCGCCGTGGCCGATTACGGCAATACGATTCGTATTCCTGTTCACATGACCGAGTCCTATAACAAGATTCGTCGTGTGCGTCAGAAGTACTTGCAGGAAACAGGGAAGAACCCCACGGATCAAGAGCTCTCGAAACTTTCTGGTGTCCCATTGCAGAAGGTTCAGCTCTTAACGCAAGCCATGCGCGGCGTCGAATCGATTGATGCGCCAATCGGTGATGATGAAGATGCAACACGTCTTGATTTCGTCAAGGGTGATGATGAGGACGATCCACAGAAGCGCTATCTCAGAACGGCTCTTGAAGAAGAAATCAAGAAGAGCTTAAATGAGTTAATGCCGCGTGAAGCGCAGGTCTTGCGTTTACGCTATGGTATCGGCACCAATCACGACCATACGCTCGAAGAAGTCGGGCAGGCGATGGGTCTTACCCGTGAACGTGTGCGTCAGATTGAATCAGCAGCAATTCGTAAGTTAAGAAGCCCAGACTTCCAAGAACGCTTACGCGATTACCTAGCTGTAGCCAATCAGCTCGATTAAGAAGTTAAAGAGTGCCGCTAAGAGAAATCTAGCGGCATTTCTTTAGATAAGTTTTGCCGTTGTGGCGTAAAGACTTTTAAGTTCTTCGAACTTTTGAAGAATAGCTTTAATTTCCTTTTTGGACTTCCCATTTTTTGCGAGTAAATCGTAAAGGGAGATGGGATGGGAAGCGTTGTTTGGGTTCTCTGATTCAGGGCTAGATGTATTGCTTTCAGAAACCGAATCAAGAGTATCTTTCTCCGCTACTGATAGGTTATCGAATGTCTCAAGCGGATTGTCCGCATCAACGAGCACGGAATTAATGCGTCGTACTTCGTTACGGCATTTTTGTGAAGTACGCCGCTGCTTTTTTTAAGAATGCGAGTTCGGCTTCTCGTTCCTTGAGAGCCTTACGCAATCGAGCATTTTCTTCAGACAGAGAAATTTCACCTTCTGGCATTTGAGCTTTTGCTTTAACAAACCAACGATTCAATGTCTTGTAGCTAATTCCAAGACTCTTTGCCACGCTGATTTGAGATTCTCCGTTTTGAATACGTGCAATAGCTGATTTTTTGAATTCTTCAGAAAAGCGTCTTTGCATTTTGATCCTCTTTTTGATTACGTATTTTAAAAAAGCGAGAATCAAAATTCCGAAACTACGACCCTATTTCAGATTTATACCTACGGACTTGTTTTCTTTGGCAAGGAATCAAATGTCTGAGTGGATACCTATCAGGAGAGATAGCTTTTGCTATGCGCAAAATGTCAGGAGAATCTCCTTATTGTGCAACAAGGTTTGTTGCTTGTAAAAAAATTTAAAAAAGCCCTCTTTTTTCCCATATAAAGCAATAAACTATCGCCAACTTGTTTTTGGCAGTTTTTTTG
>CAVKJM010000015.1:0-19765 GCA_963656505.1 bacterium | reverse complement strand
AGTCAGCGCCGACCGAGAAGAGGTAGCAGTCCTTCCAGTTTTCTGCCGTTGCTCCAATACGCTCGCCTGTACTCCTGTTAATGACGGGGAGTTCCACAAACGTTGACCAATCAGACCAACGGAAAGTACCTGCCACTGTCCATTTTTCGTTGACATCCCAAGCGCCCGAGAAAATCACGGTCTGCGGTGTCTTAAATTTCACAGTGGAATCTTGCGTTCCTCTAGCAGAATAAAAATGGCCATCCAAATCGTGAGAAACAGCGCTTCTCCACGCTAAGCCAAAGCGAGTGTTTTCTGTCGGAACAACCATCACACCAGCATTAACACCCCAAGCAACATCCGATCCCTTAACTCGTGTGGAATACGAAGTTCCAGGATATCCATTAACAAGCTCTACCGAACCATATTGTGCAGAAACGCCTACACCCAAAGAAATGGCATCGTTAATCTTGTACGCCAAGCTCGGGTTGAAATCGATAGTCTGCACTTTGGCTGAAATACCACGATCTCTCGCAATAAAATTATCTTCGTACTTGGTTTGCATACCGAAAGGCACATCAACGCTCAAACCGAGCCAAAGTCTGTCGGTTAACTGAAACGTCGTATGCATAAAGGGAATGGGAACAATGCCATCATCGGCATTGTCTGTAGAACCATCCGTTCCTTCAAACTTGCCGTCAACAAGGCCAAAAGCGCTACCAGCTTGGAGGCGATTGCCCTTTAAAAGAGTCATGCCAGCCGGGTTAAACCACGCTGCAGAGGCATCGTCACCGAAAACGCCAGCGCCAGCATTCGCGCGTCCAAGACCAGACGCTGTCTGCTCCATGAGCATAAAACCGCCCGCTTGGGCAACTTGAGCACAGGCAGCCATGGCTGCTGTCAAAATAAAGATACTACGTTTCATGTTTGTCCCTGGAAAAATCCGAAAGAAGAGGAAAGCACTGATGTTTTTCTCTTACATTACTTTCCAAGGGGCGAACTCTACTGATGAGACGTGCTGCCTTGTGAAAATCCATCCGTACGGATGAATATTGAAATCCCTAACTTATACAGGCATTTCTTCTCTAGCACTTAAACGAATCCAGCCACGGATGATGCGGTAACCCACCCAGATGCCCATAACCATAAAGCCGACAAACCAAACAGCAAAGCCAACTAAGAGCCAAGAAAGCAGCATCCCGATAATGGCCACAAGAAGCGCCCAAATCGCCGCTGACCAGAAGGTTTGAATCTGCCAAGTGAAATGGCTCGCAACGAAAGTTCCTTTCGCTTCACTACGCAAGGCGTAATTAAGAACGACAGCAGCAATCGAAGGCCATCCGAAAAGAAAAGAGCTCAAAATCGAAGCGCCTGTGACAATACCGAGAATAATGGATAAGCCGTGAAGGATATAGACAATCTTTGCAATCATAATGACCTTGTGTTCAGGCTCTTGCGTCATACCCTTCTCCGTCTTTTCCGTCTTTTTCGTTTGCTCTACCACAACAACGTCGCTTGTTTTCTCAGTCATGACTTTCTCCGAAACAGGGCTCGAACGAACTTTTTCAACACATTAGCATTTTCATTTGGCTTGCGTCTATTGATTTTTGGCTCGTTTTCTCCTGATTTTCTGCCCTTTTCCCGTAGGTTTGTTACAAATTTAACCGCAAAGCGACAGATTACGAACTTCCTAAACGTTTTTCGCCTTGTTTTTCGTCTATCGTTGCAACGTGTTGAGGTTATTAGCCTCACTTCCTATTTTTTGGAGCTTACTAGACCTATGAAATTACGTATGAAACCCCTTGCTATTGCAGCGCTCTCCACAGTGATTGCGGTCACTACTCTTTCTTATGCTCCTGCCTATGCCGCAGACCCAGTTGAGACAAGCGCTCGTACACAGTTACCAGACTTCGTAAGTCTCGTGGAAAAGTACGGCAAAGGTGTTGTCAACATTTCAACCGTTCGCGAAGCGCGCAAGATTGAAGGCGCCAATCCCTTTGGAGAACTCGACGAACGTCAGGCAGAAATTTTTAAGCGTTTCGGTTTTCCGATGATCCCCTTTGTTGGGCCGCAAGAAGAACCTGAACGTCGTGGCACGGGTTCTGGCTTTATTATCAGTTCCGACGGCCTTATCCTCACAAATCACCACGTTATCGATGGCGCAGATGAAATCACCGTGCGTTTGACAGATAAGCGTGAGTTCAAAGGTAAAGTCTTAGGTAGCGATAAGAAAACCGATATCGCCGTTGTGAAAATCGACGCTAAAGACCTTCCTGTTTTGAAGATGGGCGACTCCTCTAAATTAAAGGTTGGCGAATGGGTCGCCGCGATTGGTAGCCCCTTTGGCCTAGATAACACTGTTACAGCAGGGATTGTCTCGGCTAAGAGCCGTCAGTTACCGTCCGATCAGTACGTTCCCTTTATTCAAACGGACGTTGCTGTAAACCCAGGTAACTCCGGTGGCCCCCTCTTTAATATGGACGGTGAAGTCGTGGGTATTAACTCACAGATCTTCTCCACATCAGGTGGCTTTATGGGCCTATCTTTTGCCATCCCAATTGATCTTGCCCTACAGATTAAAGATCAGCTTGTCACGCAAGGACACGTTACCCGTGGTCGCATCGGTGTCGTGGTTCAAAGTATGACGCAAGAACTTGCCGAAAGTTTTGGATTAAAGACCCCGAAGGGCGCTGTGGTAAGCCAAATCGATAAGAAGGGCCCGGCTGCGAAGAGCAATTTGCGTGAAGGCGACATCATCGTTGAAGCCAATGGCAAACCCATTGCCAATAGTGGCGACCTTCCTGTGTTGGTGAGCACCTTGGCACCGGGATCTGACTTAACACTCAAAGTCATTCGTGATGGTAAAGATGTGACAGTGAAGGTTAAGGTCGGCAAAGACGAGTCCGATAGTGCGGCCAATGCCAATAAGAAGGCAGTCGATAATGCTTCTCGCCTTGGTGTTTCCGTGCGAGCGCTTACAGATGACGAAGCCAATACCGTTGGCACAAAGGGCCTTCTCGTAACGTCCGTTAATGGCGCGGCTCGTAAGGCAGGAATCCAGCGCGGCGACATCATCATTAGCGTTAACGGTAAAGAGGTGAAAAAGCCCTCGGATTTAGGTGCCGTTATCTCTAAGACGAAGTCCTTGAGACTTCTCGTTCAACGCGGTCAGGGCAGAATTTTCATTCCCGTTAAATTAAAGTAATCCCTCCAAGGTTTCATACCTTGTAAAAAGGGCCACGCGCAGCGTGGCCCTTAGTTTTTCCTAGCGAGGGATTTGCCCCTACTCCATCACGATTTGTCGAGCAACGAGCTTTGCTAGGCGCTCAGCATTAAGAGTGGGATCAGCGATTGCGCGAATCACAAGCCCGTCAAGCAGGCACATATCCAAATCGAGCTTTGCCTCAGGGTTGTAATAGTTTTTATTCTTGTAGGTTTGAAGCAATGCTTCGCGGCAAACCTTGTCGTAACGCTGCAGGACCTTTAAGAGTCGTTCGTTACTCGTTGTCGCATTCATAATATCCAAAGCAAAAATTGCGTTTTTAAGATTAAGACGCGTCATCGCGATTTTGGCCAAATCACGCATTTGCTTGATGGGCTCATCGCGATTGGCGCTTTGGATTTTCTCAATGAGTTTATCGGTCTCGCGCTGCGCAAGAGTCTCGACAATGTCGTCTTTGTTGTTAAAGTAGTTATATAGACTTCCCACGCTCATCTGCGCCCGGGCCGCAATATCTTTCATCTTGGTTGCAACAAAGCCCTTTTCGCCAAAGCAATCAATGGCTGCCGCAAGAATTTCTGTACGGCGCCGATTAACTAAGTCTTCGCTTTCGGCAACGCGCTCTTTATAAAGTTCGGTTAAGCGTAGCTTACTTACGTCTCCTTTCTTTTCAGCCGCACTCATTTTTCGCTTTCCTTTGTCTGCTCACTGTCGAGCTTTTCAGGAGCCAATTGCGAGCCGCCGCCCATCACCTTGTAAAGCGCAATCACGCTTGTGGCGCGTGATAACTTCATATTGACAAGGGCCTGTTGCGCAGAAAAGTCCGATCTCTGGCTATCTAATACTTGTAAGAAACTATCCACACCGTTCTTATAGCGCTCTAAGGAAAGCTCATAAGTCTTGTGTGTAGCTTCAGCAAGTTCAACTGTTGCCTTTAACTGATCTTGGATGGTTCCTTCGGTAGCAAGGGCATCGGAAACTTCCTTAAACGCTGTCTGAATCGCAGACTCGTACTTGGCAACTGCCGCGCGCTTTGCCGCATCGGCTGCCTTTAAGTTCTGGATGTTTTGCCCGCCTTGGAAAATCGGCAAAGAAATCGACGGCGTGAAAGACCAGATTGCGCCTGCTGACTTAAAGAGGTCTGATAAGTGGCTTGAGGTGTAGCCCGTTGTTCCCGTTAAAGAGATTGACGGGAAAAACGCCGCGCGCGCCACGCCAATATTGGCATTTGCGCTTCGTAACTGCGCCTCAGCCGATGCGATATCAGGCCGATTTAAGAGTACTTCGCTTGGGACATTGGAAATCGCAGAAATCGGATTCGTGATATCCGTTGGCAACGTGTCTGCTTCGAGGCTTTCATCGTAGGCGCCACCTACAAGAAGCCGCAAGGCGTTCTTGTATTGCGCAACCTGTGTGGTTGCTTGAGACTTTGCAATCTCAGCGTTAGCAACCGTGGTTTTAGCCTGATGCACATCGATTAGGCTTGAAGCACCCAATTCGTAGCTGTTTTTCACGAGCTCAAAAGTCTTTTCTTGGCTCTCTAAAGTCTCGGTTGCAAGCTTTAATTTATCTTTAGCTGCAGCCAATCCTAACCAGGTGTTGGCAATTTCCGAGATTAAGGTCATCTGCGCTGTGCGCTGAGCCGCCTCAGTTTGGAAATACGTCTGCAAAGCCATCTCATTGGTGTTACGAACGCGACCGAAGAGATCCAATTCGTAAGAGGCCATAGCGTTTGCCGTATAGCCATTTGACATCGAACTTGAGTGATTCAACGCTTCGTTGTTATAGGCGCCGCGCGCTGTGCGTTGCGCCACAGCCGAGATGCTCGGGAGCAACTGACTGCGGCTTACGTTATATTGAGCACGCGCCTGCTCGACACTTAGCACTGCCGCACGCAAACTGCGGTTACCAGAAAGGCCCTTTTCAATCAAAGCGCACAAACGCTTATCTTTAAAGAAGTCTCCCCAGTTCTGTAGGCCTTCGGTGAGCATCTGAACATTTTTTGTTGCTTCAGAAGCGGGCCACGCGGCCTCAATCGGCGCCTCTGGTCTTTCGTAAGTCGGCGCAAAAGAGCACCCTGCGGCAAGAATAGCTGCAGCTAACGGTAACAAAACAAATGATTTACGCATAGTTTTCCTCTTTTGCTCTTTTATACGTTCTCAAGTCTTTTACGACCAAAGATCTTTGTAATCACGACGAAGAATACTGGAACAAAGAAAATACACAAGAATGTTCCTGTGAGCATTCCGCCCAAAACAGCGATACCAATGGCAGACTGAGCACCAGCGCCCGCGCCTGTAGCCACAGCGAGCGGGCAAACGCCCAAGCCGAAAGCGATGGATGTCATCAAAATCGGGCGCAAACGCAAACGCACCGCTTCAACGACAGCTTCCAACACATCCGTTCCCTTATCGTACAAGTCACGCGCGAATTCGACAATCAAAATCGCGTTCTTTGCAACAAGGCCCACAGTCGTCAAAAGACCGACTTGGAAATACACGTCGTTTTCACGACCCGTAATTGCTGTTAAACCTAAAGCGCCTAAAACACCAAGCGGCACCACAAGAATCACAGCCACAGGAATGGACCACGACTCATACAACGCGGCAAGCGCTAAGAACACAACAAGTAGCGAGATTGCATACAAAGGAGCAGCGTTACCGCCTGCGGCCTTTTCTTGGTAAGAAAGGCCCGTCCATTCAATCGAGTAGCCATTAGGCATCTGAGCCAAAACTTCTTCGATCGCTTGCATGGCTTCGCCAGAAGAATAGCCTGGGGCCGGCTGCCCTTGAATATTGACAGCATCCACAGCGTTGTAGCGCTCTAAGCGACCTGCACCAAAGCCCCAACTTGTCTTAGAGAAAGCCGAGAAGGGAACGAGTTTTCCGACGTTATTTCTGACGTGCCACTTGGAGATGTCTTTTTCATCGCCACGCGCAAAACCTTCGCCTTGCACATAGACTTTCTTAATCTTTTCGCGATCGATAAAGTCATTGACGTAGCTTGAACCGAAGGCAATCGTTAAGGTGTTATTGATATCCGAGTCCGAAAGCCCCAAGGAGCGAGCTTTACCGTAATCGATATCGAGAACAAGCATCGGCACATCGCTCATACCATTGTGACGCACCATCGTAAGACGGGGATCTTGGTTGGCCTTAATGAGGAATTCATTCATCACTTCAGTAAGGCGAGCGTGGCCTGCGCCATTACGATCTTCAAGGTAAAAATCAAAGCCTTCTGCAACGCCTAATTCAGGAACTGACGGTAGCGGGAAAACATAGCCTAAGAAGTCATTGAAATCTGGTCCAAAAAGCCGACCCTGCATACGCTGCTGAATAGCCGTAATGCTTTGACTTGCCTTCTTACGAACGCTCCAGTCCTTTAACCCGATAAAGCCAACTGTCATGTTTTCGCCTGTACCACCAAAGGAGAATCCGCGAACAAGCTGCATGGCATCAACGGTGTCTTTTTCTTGCTCGAGAATCACATCGGAGGCGTGCTTTAAGATCTTATCTGTGCGTGATGCTGTTGCGCTAGCAGGCGTTTGCCCTGTCATAAGCAAGACGCCTTGGTCTTCTGCTGGCATAAAGGAGCTCGGCAGATGCATAAAGCCCCAAATAACCAAAGCAACTAGCACAGCGTACACAGTAAACAAGAACTTAATGCGGTGCGAAAGCCCGTGCGCAACGCGGCACACGAACTTACTAAAGCTATAAAAGCCTTTATTGAATGCGACAAAGAACTTCGCCTTGGGCTTTTCCTCTCCTGTGTGCTGCACAAGCATGGAGCCGCAAAGCGCAGGCGTTAGTGTCAAAGCCACAACAACAGAAAGGACCATGGCCGAAACAATCGTCACAGAGAACTGACGGTAAATAACGCCCGTGGAACCACCGAAGAATGCCATCGGGATAAACACAGCCGAAAGCACCATCGCAATACCAATTAGCGCCCCTGTAATCTGGTTCATCGACTTCACTGTGGCTTCTCTTGGATCGGACAAATCCTGCGACATCACACGCTCGACGTTTTCGACAACGACAATCGCATCGTCAACGAGCAAGCCAATCGCGAGCACGAGGCCAAACATCGTAAGCATGTTAATCGAGTAGCCCATAAGTCCCATCACGGCAATGGTTCCAAGCAAAACCACAGGGACCGCAATGGTCGGAATAATCGTGGCACGTCGATTCTGTAAGAATAGATACATCACGCACACAACGAGGATAATGGCCTCGACTAAGGTCTTAAACACCTCATGCATAGCCGCATCCACGAATCGCGTCGTATCCATCGTGTACACGAGATCTACGCCTTCGGGATAGAAGGGACGAAGTTCTTCGAGCTTGGCGCGTACGTCTTTAGAGACCTGCTTGGCGTTACCGCCTGCGGCCATACTGATAGCCATACCCGAAGCGCTCTGCCCGTTATAGATGCCACCGAACTGATAGATCTGTTTTCCGAGTTCAACGCGACCGACGTCTTTGATGCGAACGACAGAACCGTCCTTTTGCGTCACAATCGCAATTTCCTCAAACTGCTCGGGCCGTTCCATCAAAGAACTTGCGCGAATCTTTGCGGTAATAAGTCTTTGAGAACCTACGGGTTCAGCACCAATGTCGCCAGCGGCAATCTGAACGTTTTGAGAAGAAATGGCGTTGACAACGTCCGAGGGCTGCAAGTTGTACTTATAGAGCTTATCGGGGTCAATCCAAATACGCATAGCGTACGAAGCGCCGAAGCACTCCACGTCGCCTACGCCCTGAATACGAGAGACGGGCTCCTTGATGTTATTGATTAAGAAGTCTCCAAGGTCGTCGCCCGAGAGCTTTCCAGTCTTGTCATAAAAGGCAAGAGACATCAAGAACGATGGCGCACTCTTTTTGACCGTAATACCAATGCGGCGCACGGCTTCAGGCAATTTCGACTCGACAACCGAGAGCTTATTTTGCACCTGAACCTGAGCGATATCGGGGTTTGTGCCCGCTTCAAACGTAATACGAATGGAGGCCAAACCCGTCGAATCCGACTGCGAACTCATGTAGAGCATGCCATCAAGACCGGTCATGTTCTCTTCAATGACCTGCGTCACAGTTCTAGCCACAGTTTCAGCGTTAGCGCCTGGGTACTGCGCCCAAACACGAATCTGCGGTGGCGCGATATCAGGGTACTGAGACACAGGTAAGGTGCGAATCGCCAAAAGGCCCGCTAGCATAATGACGATAGCAATAACCCAGGCAAAAATCGGCCGATTAACAAAGAAACGACTCAACATATCTCTGATTCCTCTTTAAGCCTTATTGGGCAGCCGTTTTGGGAGCCGTTTGAGAAGCCTCCTTCGGGGCTTCTTTACCCGTCTGGTAGCTCACTAAAGAGCCCGGACGCACGCGTAAGGTGCCATCGATCACAATCACTTCGCCTGCGCTAAGACCCTTTTCGAGAATCCAGTCGGTTCCATCGGGGCACTGCACAACGATATCGCGGGTTTCAATGCGATTGTCTTTGTTGACAACGTAAACGTAGGGTGTGCCGTTTTGACTACGCATCAAGGCTTTTTGGTTGATGCGAATCACTTTTTCACGAACACCATCGACTAATTTGGCGCGAACAAACATCCCTGGAAGCAGTGTCCTTTGCGGATTCGGGAAAAGTGCACGCACGCGCACCGTGCCTGTTGTTTCATCAACTAAAGCATCCTTAAAGGTCAACAAACCGTGATACGGATAGGTTGTGCCATCAGAAAGCGTAATGCTCACATTGGCAGAATCGGCTTCCAAATTCTTCAAGTACCCCGTTTCGAGTTGCTTCTTTAATTTCGCAAGCGAGTCATACGATTGGGTCACATCGATGTAGATGGGATCTAATTGCTGCACAACCGTTAAGCGAGAAGCCTGATTGGCCGTAACAAGAGCGCCAGGCGTTACCTCAGAAAGAGAGACCTTTCCTGGTATCGGGCTCTTTACTTCGGTGTAGCGAAGATTTTCTTTGGCTGTGGTAAGGGCTGCCTGCGCTGCTAAGAGATTGGCTTTAGCAACTTTTAATTGAGCCTGTGTTGTCTCGTCGGCCTGTTTACTCACAGCCTGCGCTTTGAGTAGCCCAGAGGAACGTTTGGCATCAGCTTTCGCGAGTTCCAAATTGGCTTTGGCTTGTTCGACAGAGGCTTCGGCCTGCGCTACGGCTGCCTTATAGATTGTCGGATCGATTTGATAAAGGGATTCACCCTCTTTAACTTCAGCGCCTTCTTCAAAAAATCGCGACTTAATAATGCCTGAAACCTGTGGACGAACCTCGGCGACGCGGAAAGCATTGGCGCGCCCTGGAAGTTCAGAATAAATCACCGCATCGGAAAGTTCGACGACCTGCACACCCACAGGGGTTGCGCGAACCGTGGGCGCAGCCTCTTTGTGGCAACCAGCAAGTCCTGCCGCGAGTGCCGTGGATAAGGTCAAAACTGCAATCTTCGATTTGGCTTTCAACACCATCACTTCTTTCTCCTAAATAGGAACCAACTCCTATATTTTTCACAACTCTGAGTTCGGTCAAAAGACACTTTTGTCCATTGACTGAACGAAGGTTCAGCATTGTACTGAATTTAAATTCAGTTGCTCGGACGTGTGACCAACTTTTACACATTTTTACCCGAGATTGGCTTTATTAACACAACAAACTAGGGTGTTTTCCTCAGAAAACAAGCCTTGTCTTCGTTTTCACAGAATAAAAAGGGCAGACCGCGTCCACCCTTTCGTGACTTTCCAAATGTTTTTTTCGCTTTGCTATTCGACTGTGAAGCTCTTAGCTAAGTTACGCGGCTTATCAACGTCAGTTCCTCGAGCAAGAGCGGTGTGATAGGCCAAAAGCTGCAAGGGAATCACATGCAACATCGGACTTAAATCGCCAATGTTTTCTGGCATGCGAATCACGTGCATCCCGTCGCAAGAAAGAATCTGCGTATCGCTATCGGCAAAAACGTAAAGTTCTCCGCCGCGAGCTCTCACTTCCTGCATGTTGCTCTTTAATTTTTCAAGAAGCTCATCGTTAGGCGCAATCGTCACCACTGGCATATTCGAATCAACGAGCGCTAGAGGCCCGTGTTTAAGTTCTCCAGCTGGATAGGCCTCGGCGTGAATGTAGCTAATCTCTTTTAATTTAAGAGCACCTTCCAAAGCAATCGGATAGTGAAGACCGCGCCCTAAGAAAAGCGCATGCTCTTTACTAGCAAAGCGCTCAGCCCAAGCGATGATCTGCGGCTCAAGAGCCAAGACGCCTGAAAGCGCCTTCGGAATGTGGCGTAGTCTCGTTAAGCGATCTTTTTCGCTCTCTGCGCTAAGGCGTCCGTTTAATTTGGCGAGTACAAGCGTTAAAAGATAAAGCGCGACAAGTTGCGTTGTGAAAGCCTTGGTGCTTGCAACGCCGATTTCAACGCCCGCTCGTGTAATAAAGCGCATAGCGGTTTCTCTAACAAGAGCGCTTTGCTCAACGTTGCAGATCGCAAGCGTCTTATCCATGCCGAGCTTTTTCGCGTACTTGAGAGCGGCGATTGTGTCTGCGGTTTCTCCTGACTGAGAAATCGTCACAACGAGCGTGTCGTCAGTGGCAATTGGCGTGCGATAACGGTATTCACTTGCGATTTCCACCGTTGTGGGAAGCCCCGCAATGGCTTCAAGCCAATAGCGAGCAATCGATGCGGCATAAAAGCTCGTGCCACAGGCTAAAAGCAAAACGCGACGCACGCCCAAAAATAAATCTTTGGCATTTTTCCCGAAAATTTCCGGGCATATTGTTTGCACGGCATCGATTGTGTCGGCAACGGCGCGTGGCTGCTCAAAAATTTCCTTTTGCATGTAGTGCTGATAAGGACCTAATTCGGCAGCACCTGCGTATCCGGCTAATGCAATGGCCTTGCGTTCGACCTTGGTGTAGGCGCCGTTTTGGTGCGAATAGATAGCGTAACTATCGCGACGCACATCCAAGATATCGCCTTCTGCGAGATACACAACTTTTTCTGCTTCATTGGCAATGGCCATCGCATCGCTCGCTAAGAAGTTCTCTCCACGGCCTAAACCAAGAACCAAAGGAGAACCTTGACGAGCGCCAACTAAGCGCCCTAGTTCATCTTTAGAGAAAACAGCGATTGCATACGCACCACGAACGCGATTTAACGCCTCTTTCACGGCTTCCAATAAATCGCCCTTGTAGCAGTGATTCACAAGCTGCGCGAGAACCTCGGTGTCGGTTTCACTTTCAAACTTCACGCCACTTGCTATTAACTCTTCACGAATCTCAGCATAGTTTTCGATGATGCCGTTATGCACTAAAGCGATGCGGCCTCCTGCGACATGCGGATGCGCATTCGCAACCACAGGGCCCCCGTGCGTTGCCCAACGCGTGTGGGCAATACCCATTGTGCCGTGAAGATTTTCTTCTTTGGCTTGTTCGCAAAGAGTGGCAACGCGAGACGTTGTGCGAACGCGGTGAATTTCCCCTTTTTCGCAAACGGCAACACCACAACTATCGTAACCGCGATATTCCAACCGTCTTAAACCTTCCAAAAGGATAGGTACAACATCGCGTGTGCTTGTTCCTGCAACGATTCCACACATAAGAATGTCTCCTACTTTTTTCGGTTTAATTGTCTTTTTTCTCAGGACGCGTCCAGTTTTCGACTGTGACTTGCCTGATGCGACTGATGGTGAGTTTTCCAGCGGGAGCGTCTTTAGCTAGCGTTGTGCCAGCCCCTAGCGTTGCACCATCACCAACAGAAACTGGAGCAATAAGCTGTGTGTCAGAACCGATAAAGGCGTCATTGCCGATAACGGTCTTAAATTTATTAACGCCATCGTAGTTACACGTAATTGTTCCCGCGCCAATGTTGACGCGCTCTCCCATCTCCGTATCACCAATATAGGAAAGATGATTGACCTTCGAAGCTTTCCCAATTGTGGACTTCTTAATTTCAACGAAATTTCCGATATGGACATTATCAGCGAGTTGCGCTCCAACTCTTAAGCGTGCGTACGGGCCCACAATGGCGTTTTCGGCAATCTTGGCGCCAACAATATGAGAAAAAGCTTCAATCTTTGTTCCTGCAGCAATCGCACTATCACGAATCACGCAATACGGACCCACAGAAACACCATCGCCTAACGAAACATCGCCTTCAAACACGCAACCCACATCGATACGCACATCCGTGCCACAGGTCAATTTCCCACGAATATCTAAGCGCGAAGGATCGACAACGGTAACACCACTTTCTGTTAAGCATTCGGCTTGATAGTCCTGCCAGATGCCTTCTAAGCGAGCAAGTTGCGTCTTGGAATTTACGCCTTCGACTTCAAAGCTTCTTCTTGGGCGAACCGATGTCACGCGAACGCCGTCTCTTACCGCCAAACCAATCACATCGGTTAAGTAGTACTCGCCTTGCGCGTTACTTGCCTTTAATTCAGAAAGCCAAGAAGCTAGGCGCTCTGTTGGGAAAAGCATGATGCCCGTGTTGACTTCCCGAATCTGCTTTTGTCCTTCGGTTGCGTCTTTTTGCTCAACAATGGCAACAATGCGCCCTTTTTGGCGCAAGATGCGACCGTACCCTGTCGGGTTACGTAAAACGGTTGTTAAAAGCGCCATCCCGTCGCCAGCGGCAGCGGTTAAGCGAGAAATCGTTTCTGTTTGAATAAGAGGAACGTCTCCGAGCAAAACAAGCGTTTGTTCGGCAGCCATATCGAGGCTCGGCAAGGCCTGTTGCAGAGCGTGACCGGTTCCAAGCTGCGGCTCTTGAAGCGCAAAGGTAAGATTTTCTCTTTCTTTGAGACTGTCTTTGACAGCGTCTGCAAGGTGTCCGACGACAACAATGGTTTTCGCCACCCCTTCAAGAGTAGCCACTGTGTCTAAGACGTGTTCGATCATGGATTTTCCAGCGAGTGGCTGGAGCACTTTCGGCAAGCGAGAATGCATGCGCTTACCCTGACCGGCGGCCAGAATAACGACATTCATCATTTTGAATTTTCCTTTTGTTTTACGCCCTTTGTTAACAAATCTTCATTCGGGCGGGTTTGCACTAATAAACGTGTCGTATTTTACTTAAGGCTTTTAGTAACGACACCTACCAAAAACCCTTTCTTAAAAAAAGAAAACAGGGCTCGATCGCTCTTACCCTGTTTTAACTTTTCGCCTAGATTATGAATTAAGCCTGAGTCTGCATTTCGGTTGCAACCGCCCAACGACGATACCGTTCGTTGTAGCGCGTGGGAACGAGGCTTCCCACCACCATGCCAAAGCACGCGACGATAAAGCCACCTAACACGCTTGGGAACACATCGCCAAGAGGCGTCACTGTTAACACAGTCCAGGCAATCGCACCCAAAACAATCGAGGTCCAAGCCCCTTGTGTTGTGGCCTTCTTCCAATAAATCCCTGCAACGAGCGGCCAGAACGCACCCACAACCGGGAACTGATAGGCCATCGCGACCATATCGTAAATCGCCGTTCCCTCAAACCAGAGGCTGTAGGCCAAAACAGAGGCCGCAAAAATCACAAGCGCTCCGCGAAAATACAGCAACTCTTGCTCGGGCTTAATGTTGATGTAGTTACGCAAAACGTTATGCACGAATGTCGTTGTCGGAGCAAGCATCGTTGCAGACGCCGTAGACATCACAGCCGAAAGCACCGCACCGAAGAAAAGCACACGAAGCCACACGGGCATGTAATCGCGCACAAGTGTCGGAAGCAATAGCTGTGGATCGCTCTTAAGTAATTCTTGACCAACACCAGGCATCGCAAGAACAGAGGCGCACACGATAAACATCGGCACGAAAGCAAAGAAGATGTAGAAAACACCACCCAAAATCGGGCCGCGCGAAGCAATCTTCTCGTTTTTCGCGCTCATCACACGCTGGAAAACGTCCTGTTGCGGAATCGATCCAATCATCATCGTCATCGCGGCAGAAATCCAGAAGAGCCACCCGTGAAGTGTCATCTCAGGAAAGACGTGAAATAAATCACGGCTTTGCGCAAAAGCGATGACTTCGCTCGGGCCCCCTGCCATGCCACCTGCGACATAGGCAACCGCAGCAAGGCCAGCGATGATAATGGCCATCTGCATAAAGTCTGTGAAAGCCACAGACCACATGCCGCCGTAGACCGTATAAAAGAGTACGACGAATGTGCCAATCATCATGCCTAAAGAGACGCTAATGGCGCCTTCTGTGAGTAGGTTAATCACAAGGCCTAATGCGGCAACTTGCGCTCCTACCCAACCCAGGTAAGACAAAATGACAAAAATCGAGCACGCCAACTCAATCTTCTTACCAAAGCGCTTACGATAGAAGTCGCCGATTGTCAGAAGATTCATTCTGTAGAGTTTGCGAGCAAAGAACATGCCCACGAGAATAAGCGCCGCACCAGAACCAAAGGGTTCCTCTACGACACCCGCGATGCCACCCTCGATAAAACGACCTGGGAGTCCCAGAACCGTTTCGCTACCAAACCAGGTGGCAAACGTTGTTGCGATGACCATTGCCAAAGGCAACGAACGTCCAGCTAAAGCATAATCGGCAGTATTGTTTACGCGGCGAGCCGCCCACAATCCTATGCCGATCGAAACCAGCATATACAGGCAAACCAGTACGATCAGGCTAGTCATTAGCAAATCTCCAAAAAAGCGTAACGACTTAGGTTCTTGCAGGAGTCTTTCTCAATGCATTTTTTTGCATCGGAAGACAGGAAATTTTTTTGCGGGGCGCAGTATAAGAAGATATGAAAAGAAATTTCCCCGTGAGGGAAAATAATTTTTAGAAATCCCCCAAAGTTTGACCTCGATGAAACTTTGGCCGATTTCTTGGAAAAATTTGGCCCTCTTTTTGAGGGTTTTTCTCGGAGAAAACCAAGCCGCAACCCCAGTATTTATGCGGCTTAACAATATCTAGTGGTATCGAGAGAGCCCTGTGGAGGCAAAATTAATTGTCGCATTCGTACAACAAGGCTCTTACAAACGCCACGTTTTCCTGTAAAAGGGCCGAGTGTAAAAACTCGGCCCGCTGTGTTTCATCTAGTTTTTAAGTATTGCTCTACATCTGCTCGAGACCGGCAAGAAGCCAGCCTGTGGAGCCGTCGATCGCTTGAACAAGTAACCAGCGTTCATGCACCTCTTCGAATTCGCCATTAATTTTCATAGCGCCTTCAAAGGCGACAACTGCGACGTATTCACTTCCTTCTTGCGTAATGCCAAGAAGTTTCGTGGTGAGATTGACGACTTCGCTTTTTTGTTCAGCATATCCGTGTTCTCGCAACTGATGCGTTAGGGCGATAAAGAAGTCATCTGTCATAAAGTCAGCAACGGGAACAACATCTCCCTTATCCCAAGCTTTCTGTAGACGAATAAAGTTATCTCGCGCAACTGCTTCAAAGCCCTTTGCGTCAAAGCCCGCAGGAACCGTAAGGCTTTCAAGGCCTGCTTCTGTTGAAAAGCTATCCATAACGCTACCTGGGCGCGACTGTCCCGCCTCATACACGCTAGCTGTCTTGCTTGCCCCATACGATTGCGAGGCCTGTGCTTGCGCGTAGGTGTTTTGCGCGCTCTCTCGAACTCGCTTAAGAACAAATAGGCCCACAACAAATCGGATGGCATAAAAGATTAAGAATGCCCCGAGAAGCGCGACAAGAAATTGTGCAAATTCCGCAGAAAGCCCTAATGCACTCATAAGCGCCGTAAGACCTAAGGCTGCGGCAATGCCCATAAACATGCCACCCATCGGGCGGGAGGTTGCTGCCGCTGCAGCCGTTCCTGTTTTCGCTGTCTGCTGAGCAGCACCAGGACGCGCCGCGTTAGGAGCGGCCTGAGAAGCACCAGGAGCAGTTTTCCCAGCCATCGCAGGCTTTGCCGGTGGAGCCTTCTGAAAAAGGCTACTTGTGCTACGGCCAAAACTACGGCCGCCGCCGAATCGCATCGCTGCATCAGCCTCTGGCGTTAATGAAGCCAGCATCAGAACAACAGCGAATAGTGCGAGAAATTTCTTCATAATGTTTCACTCGTTTTTGAGTTAAAAAGGACTCTACTCTAGGTAGATGGGGTTAAGTTTTCTGATTTCAAGCCTTAATACCAATATGTAAGGCGCAAACACCAAAGGTGAAATTTTTCCAAGTGACTTTAGCAAATCCTGCTTCGCGCATCATCTTCGCAAGCGTCTCTTGATTCGGGTGCACTCGAATGGATTCTGCTAAATACCGATAGCTTGGCGCATCTCCTGCGACCAAAGCCCCAATACGAGGCATCACAACAAAGGAATAAAAGTCATAAAAGGGGCGAAAGATCTTCCAGCAATGACTAAATTCCAATACGAGGACACGGCCACCAGGCTTTGTCACACGAAGCATTTCACGCAAAGCATTTTCTTTGTGCGTCATGTTTCTTAGACCGAAAGAAACCGTCACAGCATCAAATGTATTTTCTGCAAAAGGAAGCGCCTCGCAGTCGCACTGCGCAATCTGAATGTTTGCGCCAGATTTCTGAACGCGTTTTGCGCCCTCTGAGAGCATCGCAAGATTAATGTCGGTTGCCCAGACTTCGCCTGTTTTCCCGACTTTCGGAGAAAACGCTAACGCCAAATCGCAGGTACCCGAAGCGATATCGAGAACCTTGTGACCTTCTTTTAATTGCGCGGCTTGAATCGTGCAATATTTCCAGAAGCGATGGAGTCCAAAACTTAAAAGGTCATTCATTAAGTCGTACTTGGCCGCAACCGAATCAAACACGTGTTTGACATCTTTGGCTTTTTCCGACTCAGGCACTTCGCGAAATCCGAAGGCAACCTTTTTCTCGTCTGTCTCTTTTTTCTCTGAACTCACAAATGTTTTCCAGAAACTCGTGTTAAAAACCGGGTCGAACTCTTCTTTCTCGGTTCTTTTATAAGTGGTGCCTCTGGCGGGACTCGAACCCACATCACAGCCTTCGGAGGGCCGCATTCTATCCAGTTGAACTACAGAGACAATGCGCGGAATTATACCTGCGGGACTTCTAAATCTTTAGAACTCGGTTGGATCCACCTCAACGGTCCAAGCAACGGTCGATTCCCTTTCTAACGAGCCTGTCCATGCGTGTAAAAAAGCGTTTAACTGCGCGTGTGTTTTGGCCTCGACGAGAAGTTGCGCTCGCTCTTGATCTAAAAGGCGCATCAGTGTCATAGGAACAGGGTCGTAGAGCCAAACGTCTTTTTTTGGAATTGCCTGTGCTTTTTCTTTGGCTCGCTCTAAAAAGTCCAAGGCTCTTTCAAGCGTTTTCGATTGCGCAAGAAGCCTTGCTTCATAAACAAAGGGCGGCAGTTGCGCTTCGTCTCTTTCTAGCAGTGCGCGACGAGCAAAGGCCTCATAGTCTTGCGCGACAAGCTCTTGATAAAGCGGGTGCTCAGGAAATCTCGTTTGCACGAGCACTCGTCCTTCGTTACCAAAACGGCCTGCGCGGCCTGCGACCTGCAAGAGTAGGCAAAAGAGTCTTTCTTCGGATTTAATGTTTGGACTCACAAGCAGCGCATCGGCATTCAAAATCACAACTAGACCCACGTGCTGAAAGTCGTGCCCTTTTGAGATCATTTGCGTGCCAACAATGATGTCGGCTTCTTGCGCATGCACTTGAGAAAACGCTTCTTCAACCTGACGCTTTGTTCTCACACTATCGCGGTCGATACGAAGAATGCGCTTTTCTGGCCAAAGAGAAACAATCGCTTCTTCAATCTTTTGCGTGCCGCTACCTAAAACCTCAATATCGGCGTTTCCGCATGTTGGGCAATAGGCAGGTACGGGGTAACTTGTTGAGCAGTGGTGACAGACCAAGCGATTTTCTTTTTTATGGTAAACAGTAAAGCCCGAGCAGTGTGCGCAGCGACTGACCCACCCGCACGCAGGACACGTAACTGTCGGTGCATATCCCCGGCGATTGATAAAAACGAGAACTTGCTCGCCTTGGGTAAGGGTCTTATCGATGGCTTCACGCACGCTTTGCGTAAAGATTGCTTGTCGCTCTTGCCTTTTATCGACGATTTCGATTTTCGGAAGTGTGGCCGCTTCAATGGCGCGATGCGTAAGTTTTAATAAAGGAAAGGCGCCACTTTGGACCTTTTGCCACGTTTCAAGAGAAGGCGTGGCTGAACCTAAAACACAAGGAATGCCATTGAGTTGCGCGCGTTTAATCGCAAGATCTCGAGCCGAGTAGCGCATACCGTCACCGGCTTTGTAGCTTTCGTCGTGCTCTTCATCGACAAGAACCAAAGCAAGGTGTTTAAAGCTTGTGAAAATCGCAAGCCGCGTACCAACAAGAATGCGTGCCCTACCCTCGTGAATTGCAAGCCAGTTTTGTGCTCTCTCGGAATTGCCTAACGCCGAATGTAAGGTAACGACCGTTTCTTTCGGGAATCGCTCTCTGACGCGCATCTCAAGCTGAGGCGTAAGGTTAATTTCTGGAACGAGAAGAAGAACCTGATTTTCTGGATTTTTTCCAAGTGCTTTTTCTATTAGGTGAAGATAAACCTCAGTTTTCCCCGATCCCGTTACACCGAAAAGAACAAAAGGAGAAAATCCCTTGGCTTCACTGACAACGCGAATTGCCTTTTCCTGCTCTTCATTTAATGTCGGCAAAGTGCCTTCTTTAACCTTTTTTGCCTTCAAATTACGAATGCGCTTTAAGGAGGCCTCTCGTCTAGCACGTGGCACTGTGCGGAAAAAAGCTGGCAGCGAACTCACAGCCGCTTCTCCCCAAGAGCGAATGTAGTAATCGGCCGTGAATTTCGTTAGTTTTAGCCACTCTTCTCGCAAGGGCTCGGTTTCGGCTAACACGCGTATGACTTTTTTAAGTTTCTTACGATCGATTCCGCTATGCGTTGCAACTTTCACCACAATACCAACGAGTTTTCTAGCTCCAAGGGGCACAAGAACACGGTCGCCTACGACAACCTGCGTTTCCTCATCGACGCGATAGTCAAGGGGCCCTAAAGGGGCCTGAACGATGACGCTAACGAATTGTTCAGTGAGCGCATGTGCCATTGTTTTGCTGAGCCTTGTTAGAAGGCAAATTGTTGGTTTTACAAAAGCTTTCCTACAAGAGTATTGAGCTTTTTCCTCTTCTCCACAGCCTGTGGAAAACTTTGTGAAAAACTCTCTTTACTGTTCTTTTCCTACTTGTATCGCTCTTTTTCCTAAGAGCAGTTGATAGTTATAAGTTTTATTTAAAATCAGGCGATTTTATAGCTTTGCCGTTAGAGATTTTCTCTGTTCATTCCTATTTTTCGGTGTTTTCCCCAATTATTTGCCTGTGGAAATCCCTACCGTGAGTCCTAGTTGTTTTCCGTGTGATAAACCTTTGAAGCACTGTGAACAAAGTCAACTAAACACTTAACGGCTTCGGGGTCTGTTTGCTGCAAAACGCCGTGCCCGAGATTGAAAACGAGGCCTGCTCCTGGCAAAACCTGCCCAAAATCATCCAAAATTCTCTTGGCTTCTTTTTCGATGGCTGCGTCTGTAGCCAATAGAACCGTTGGATCCATATTCCCTTGTAGGCTCACAGCGTCTTTCGTGCGAACTCTTGCC
>CAVKJM010000014.1:0-20760 GCA_963656505.1 bacterium | reverse complement strand
TGTAAACCCACGGTCAAATCAAACTCTTTTTCTTTAAGATTTTTTGTAGCAGATTCGAATTTCGTTTCAAGGTATCCAGCGCCTGCGTAGATATGCGTACGTTTACTCAAAGGATACGTATAGGTCGCAGCAAGGTTATAGGTCTTTAATTTATTAGCGTAGTCGCTTACAGATTTCACTGTCGTGTAGTAGGCACCAAACTTTGCGACACCCGTGCAAAGCGGAATGGAAACCCCCACGTGAAAATTGTGGCCCTTAACCTGTGTACTATCAAAAGGACGCGTTGCGTCGGGGAATTCGTCAGAGAGCCGCGATGTCGTGTAACCGCCCGCATAGACTTGATTTGTTCCGTACTGATAGGCGACAAAAACTTTAGCCGCATCAAAATCGTAACTACCACCAAGACTAATCGTGTGGCTATCTCTTTTAGTAATCTGCGACCACGCTGGAGTTAGGCTCGCAGAAAAGACAGCCGCAGTCGCTAAGGGGCCGTTTTCGTAGGTTAGACCAACAGCCGCAAAGCGCTCTGAGGAGTTCTTCCCTTCTGTGCCTTCATCTTCCGAATTAACCTTAAGAGAGTACTGTGCGTAGCCCTTAAATCCAGACATCGAGGGCGTGACATACGTAATCGCATTATTGGCAGGAGACGCACTATAAAAGTAGTTACAGGAGCCAATCGCAACTGTCCAACCACCATTAAAGACATCGGCGTTGCGTGCAAAGATGTTATACGTGCCGTAATCTGAGGTAAGCGTGGTCAAATTGCCAAAACTTAATTCGCCAAAGGGACCTGCAACCGTTAACCGTGACTCACGGTTAAAAATATGACTCTCCCACTCCAACGACCCATCGTCGGAATTAAAGCCACTTTCTAGATTAAAGCTTACCGAGTAGCCATTACCAAGATCTTCGCTACCCTTAATGCCCCAACGAGAGCTTGGATTGAGTCGACTCTTCATCACAAAAGAGGATTCGCTTTCTGTTGCTCCCTTGTAATAGCTATAAAGAAGTCCAGTGTCGATACTGCCGTAAATCGAAATATCAGTCGCAAGAGCGCCTGTGGCAAAAGTAGCGGCAACGGCACACGCAAGGATTTGTTTTTTCATAGTCTCTCCCAGGTAAGGAAATGCGAAAACTAAGATAGCGTTGAGGACTTTGTAAAAGGAAGTCTTCGCTTAATAATGAGAAGATAACCGAGACAACTCGGCACTTACAACAAAGCCTTATCGGCTTTTGAATTCTCTGTTGCAAAAATATTTTTTTCTAGGCATGAAAAAGGGTAGGAACGAACCCACCCTTTCTTAACTGTACTTTTCTCTAAGTCTAGGGTTAGACCCCAAGACTATTAGAAGTTGTGGTGCAGACCAACTGTCGCGTCAAACACCTTTGTCTTGAGGCTAGCAGAGGTAACTTCAAACTTGGTTTCGCGATAGCCCGTGCCAGCGAAGAGGTATGTACGCTTGCTAAGCGGATAGGTGTATGTCGCAGCGACGTTGTAGCTCTTTAACTTGTAATCAGAGTCTTCCACAGACTTCACTGTCGTGTAGTAAGCACCAAAGCTCAATGTGCCTTCGCACACAGGAGCGGAAACACCAACGTGGAAGTTGTGGCCCTTGACCTGAAAGTTGTAGCTATCATTTCCGAAGACATCTTCTAAATCGGTTGTTGTGTAACCACCAGCATAGTTTTCATTTCTGCCGTACTGATAGCCGACAAAGACCTTAGCAACATCGAAGTCGTAGCTACCGCCAACGCTAAATGTGCGGCTGTCTTTCTTGGCAACGTCATCGGCTGTCGGATTCATGATGGAATCAAAGACAGCGACTGCAGCAAACGGGCCATTCTCATAGGTCACGCCAACACCAGCGTAGCGCTTAGAGGAGTTCTTTCCTTCTGTGCCATCGGCGTCGTTATCAACCTTAAAGGAATACTGGGCATAAGCCTTGAAACCAGCAAGAGACGGTGTAGCGTATGTGACCATGTTGTCGCAACGGCTATGATCGTAGAAGAAGTTGCTTGTGCCAATGGCAGTAGACCAACCGCCGTCATACACATCAGCCGTGCCCATAAAGATATCGTAGGTACCAGCAGCGGATGTGAGAGAACCCATACGACCGAAGCTTAATTCACCAACAGGGCCAGCAACTGTCAAACGAGCTTCACGGCCAAAGAGGCGACCACCCTGACCCAATGTACCGTCGTCAGAATTAAAGCCACTCTGAAGATCAAAACTCACGGAGTAACCATTGCCGAGATCTTCACCGCCCTTGATACCCCAACGAGTAGCAGAGCTAAGGCCGCTACTCATCACAAAAGAATTGGTGGATTCATCAGAACCCTTCTTGCTGTGGCTGTAGACAAGACCTGTGTCAATGCCACCATAAACTGTAACTTCGGCAGCAAAAGCGCCTGTTGCAAACGCGGCAGCGACGGCGCACGCGAGAACTTGCTTTTTCATTCGTGTATCTCCTAATTTAGCAAATTCAAAAAAATCTTTATGACCTCGAAGGCTTTCTCAAAAGCTCGTTCGTGAGCTTCTTTTCCTGATGGAGAAATCCCCGTTGGACAGCGAAAAGATAAACACCCCAAATACACGCTGACAACAAAGTTTTAGTGGCTTTACTATCGCCTGTTGCGAAAAAAATAATTTCTAGAGAGAACATCTTATTTTTTCTACAGCATAGTGCTTATACGTCGCAAACCCGCATAAAAACTGACGTTCTCCAGTTTTATCGTAGGAAACAGACTTTTTATTTTTAAATCGTCAAAGAACAAAAAGGCCTACCGATTTCGAAAAACTCAGTAGGCCATTTGTTACTTTACATTCGTGCAGGGATTAAACCGCCACGCGATTAGAAGGTGTGAGAAAGACCAATGGCAACGTCAAAGATTTTGTCTTTTTCACGAATGATATCGCCGCTCTCTGTTACGGCAAGATGATCCTTGATTTGCGCGTAGCCGACGCCAGCGTAAATCGAGGTGCGCTTACTTAACGGATAAACATAGGTCGCAGCCACATCAAAGCTCTTCACGGTGCGAGAAGAGTCGTCAACCGACTTAACCGTTGTGTAGTAACCAGCAAGGTTTAACTTACCCGAGCAAACAGGGATAGAGACACCGACGTGGAAGTTGTGGCCCTTAACCTGTGTACCATAATAAGGCGTGTCCGGTTCCTCGGCGTCTTCGTCAATTTCGTAGGCAGCGTCGACACCACCAGCGGAGTTTTGGTTCTTACCATATTGGTATGCTGCATAGACCTTTGCAGCACCAAAGTCGTAACTACCACCAACGCTAAAGGCGCGTCCATCCTTCGGAGCATAGCCATCGTCTGTTCCGTTAAGAACCATGTCATAGACCATCACGCCAGCGAAGGGGCCATTCTCATAGGTAGCACCAAAACCAAGATAGCGCTTGGCAGAATTGCGTCCTTCATTGCCAACTCCCTTAACGGAATCGGTCTTAAAGGAATACTGTGCGTATAGTTTTGCGCCAGCAAGAGAAGGCGTCGCATAGGTCATCATATTGTCGCAACGAACGACATCGTAGAAAAAGTTCATTCCGCCAATGGCTTTACCTTCTGTAGTCCAACCGCCATCGAAAATATCGGCTGTTCCCATGAAAATATCGTAGGTACCAGCTGAAGAGGTAAGAGAACCCATACGACCAAAACTTAATTCACCCATGGGACCCGCAACCGTCAAGCGTGCTTCACGGCCAAAGAGGCGACCACCTTGGCCCAATGAGCCATCGTCAGAATTAAAGCCACTCTGAAGATCAAAACTCACGGAGTAACCATTGCCAAGCTCTTCACCGCCCTTGATACCCCAGCGAGTTGGACCGCTAATTCCACTACCCATTTTGAAGAAATTCGCAGAAATAGGCCCATCTTCAGTGTCAGTAGCCTTGATATGTGAATAGGCCAAGCCTGTATCAACTGTGCCGTAAATCGACACTTCGGCTGCGAAAGCGCCAGTGGCAAAGGCAAAAGCGACAGCGCTTGCGAGAATTTGCTTTTTCATACTTATCTCCTGTGTGACAAATTCTTATGACTGTGGAGCATTCCTTCTAAGAATCTAAAAAGAACCTTATTTTGCAAGAAAATCCTCCGCTAAATATCGACAAGATAACGGTCACAAATCCGCGTTGACAATAAAGTCCTATCGGCTTTTTACCGACTGTTGTGAAATACATAATCTCTAGGGAGAACACCTTATTTTTTCTACAGCATAGTACCTAAGCGACATAAAACTTCGTCAAAAACGCTTTTTGTGCCCCTAATTTCGACTCAGTAAACGACAAAAAGGCCTACCCGTTTTCACAACAAAGTAGGCCAGTTATTACTTAAAAGTTATGCGAGATTTAAACCGCTATGCAATTAGAAAGTGTGAGAAAGCCCAAAGGCTCCTTCAAAGACCTTGACTATCTGTCTTTCTTGCCCTTGTGCGTAACGGACGCGATCTTTGTAATGCATATAGCCAACACCAGCATAAAGCGATGTACGCTTACTTAACGGATAGACGTAGGTAGCTGCCACGTTGTAAATCTTTGCCTTGCTATTTGAATTATTGTCGGCCCGAACCCGTGAATAATATCCGCCAAGATTGAGCGTTCCCGAGCAGACTGGGAGAGAAACACCAACGTGAAAGTTATGCGCATTGATTTGGAGTTTGTCATCGGGCTCATCTGGGAAATCTTCAGTATCGTCTTCCAAATCATCGTAGGCAAAATCAATGACGCCAACAGCGTTTTGGTGTCTACCATATTGGTAGGCTGCGAAAACTTTCGCCGCACCAAAGTCATAGCTTGCGCCAGCGCTAAAAGCGCGACTATCTTTCAGAGCATATTGGTCTGCTGTTCCATTAAGAACAACGTCATAGACCATGACGCCAGCAAAGGGGCCGTTTTCATAGGTCATCCCAATGCCAAGATAACGCTTAGCGGAGTTGCGCCCTTCTGTGCCCCAGTCTTTAAATCTACCAACGCTATCGACCTTAAAGGAATACTGAGCGTAGCCCTTGAAACCCGCAACGCGAGGCGTGGCGTATGTGACCATGTTGTCAGAACGGCCGACATCAGAAAAGAAATTCGCTGCACCGATGGCGTGTCCCGATGTAGACCAACCACCATCGAAGACATCAGCGGTTCCCATAAAGATATCGTAAGTTCCTGCGCCTGAAGTGAGAGACCCCATGCGACCAAAACTTAATTCACCCATGGGACCCGCAACCGTCAAGCGTGCCTCACGCCCAAAGAGGCGCTTGTCGTAACCTAAAGTGCCATCATCAGAATTAAAACCACTCTGAAGATCGAAACTTACCGAGTACCCATTGCCGAGATCTTCACTACCCTTAATACCCCATCGAGAAGCAGAACTAATGCCACTAGCCATCGAATGAGAATTAAACGACCCCTCTTCCGAGTCGTCACCGTATGAATAGAGAAAACCCGTGTCAACAGTGCCGTAGAGCGAGATTTCTGTTGCGAAGGCTCCCGTTGCAAAAGCAACAGCCACAGCGCTTGCGAGAATTTGCTTTTTCATCCTTGTCTCCTACTTTGCGAACTCGAAGGCCTACCGATTTCGGAAATCTCAGTAGGCCCTTTGTTACTTATGCTAGAGGCAAATTAAGCCACTATGCGATTAGAAGGTGTGAGTAATACCAATAGCTCCCTCAACAGCTTTTGTTGTTTCCTTTTCATCGTCGAAACGGTCGATGATATAAAGATAGCCCACACCTGCATAAAGCGATGTACGCTTACTTAGCGGATAAACATAGCTTGCAGCCACATCAAAGAACTTTGCTGTGCCACTATTATCATCAGCACGCTTAGCTCTTGAATAATATCCGCCAAGATTAAACGTACCTGAGCACACAGGGACAGAAACACCCACATGGAAATTGTGGCCCTTTACCTGAGTATCGTCAGGATCGTACTCTTCAACCGTCTCTCTTTCGCGCTCTACTTCTCGGGTATCGTAGGCAAAATCAGCAATACCGAGAACGTTTTGATTCTTTCCATATTGATAGGCCGCAAAGACTTTAGCTGCCCCAAAGTCGTAACTTGCACCAACGCTAAAGGCACGACCATCTTTCGGAGCTTGTCCGTCTTCTGTTCCGTTAAGAACCATGTCGTAAACCATAACGCCAGCAAAGGGACCGTTTTCATAGGTCATACCAAAGCCGAGATAGCGCTTAGCAGAGTTACGTCCTTCTGTGCCAACATCCTTGAACTTACCAACACTATCGACCTTAAAAGAATACTGGGCATAGCCCTTGAAACCAGCGACGCGAGGCGTGGCATATGTGACCATGTTGTCGCAACGGCCAACATCAGAAAAGAAATTCGTTGCGCCGATGGCCTGCGACCTTGTTGACCAGCCGCCATCAAAGACGTCGGCCGTTCCCATAAAGATATCGTAAGTTCCTGCGCCTGAAGTGAGAGACCCCATACGGCCAAAACTTAATTCACCAAAGGGACCTGCGACCGTCAGACGTGCTTCACGGCCAAAGAGACGGCCATCATGTCCTAACGTGCCGTCATCGGAATTAAAGCCACTCTGAAGATCGAAACTTACCGAGTACCCATTGCCGAGATCTTCACTACCCTTAATGCCCCAACGAGAGGCAGAACTAATGCCGCTAGCCATCGAATGAGCACTAAAAGATCCCTCTTCTGTGTCATCGCAGTACGTATATTGAAAACCCGTATCAACAGTACCATAAAGCGAGATTTCTGCAGCGAAGGCGCCCGTTGCAAAGGCAGCTACTACAGCGCTTGCGAGAATTTGCTTTTTCATTTTTTTCTCCAATTTTGCAAATCCAAAAACCAGTTTTCCTAGGGCGATTTCTTAAAAAAGCTCAAAGTGTTTTTTAAGACATTCCCATCGAATAGTGCAAAGATAACTGCCCGCGATAGACATACGCAACAAAGAGCGCTCGACCAAAAGAATGACTGTTGTAAAAGCCCGAATCTCTATGGGAAACGCCTTACTTTTTATGGCGCATGTTTGCCGTAGTCGCACTGCTGGCATTGCGGCAAAGGTTTATCGGTTTCGATTCCCTTCGGTTTAAAAAGCCCTGCCCAGCGACAAATGCTCTGCAAGATTGGAACGACGGTAAGACCTTTCTCTGTGAGGCGATACTCAACACGAGGCGGAATCTCAACGTACTGCTCACGAGAAACGATGCCGTCTTCGATAAGTTCCTTTAAGGTCGCAGCTAGGATTGTGTCAGAGATATTTGTCATCTCACGACGCAATTGGCTATAGCGAAGAACTTTCTTTGCGGCCAAGACGCAAATCACGCGCGACTTCCATTTGCCACCGAAAATATCTAGCCCATGTTCAAGTGGACAGCGGATGTCTTTTTTCAATTTCGGCTCGTACATAACTTCCCTTCGAAATCTGAAATCTCTTGTAAATCATCATACTAATAAAACATTGAGTGACTCATTGTTTTATTGATATCTTCAAATCCTTAAGTGTGCATTCTACTATGCCACCGTTCATTAAACCACGACCGTTACTTTTTTTGAAGTAACGACTTACTTGAAGAATAAAAATGGAAGTTAAGGCTTATCTTGAAATCACCATGAAGATTGACGCCGCAAAGCGTCCCGCTGCCGCTAAGGTCTATAGCGATTGGCGTGGTCCGTTCCTCGCTCAGATCCCTGGGGCACTTACAAAGACGCTTCTTGTTCGAGCTGAAGACGTTCAGGTGCTTCACGGCTTTGCTAGCCGCAAAGAGGCTGAGGCTTATCTTACAAGCGAAATGTTCCAGAAAGATGTCTTCACGGGTTTACAGCCCTTGTGGAGTGCGGACCCTGAGGTTCGCATCTACGACGCTGTAGCTTAAACACAGTTTCCTTTTTTAAAGCGTTGTAAAGGGAGTGTCTCATAAAAAAGAGCGCTCCCTTTTTATTGGCACTTCCTTTCCAAAAGAGATCTTCCTCTTTGCCTGAGAAAAACAAGCACCGAGAACCGCTACAATCCCTCGACACTTTTTGGAGAACAACGTATGCAACCGATGCTTGACACATCACACCTTCCACGCATCCCCGAGTGGAAAAGCGCGGGGACATTTACTGACATCATTTATGAGAAAGCCGAAGGGATTGCAAAGATTACAATCAATCGCCCTGAAGTGAGAAATGCCTTTCGGCCTCTTACAGTAAAAGAGATGCGTGAAGCATTATCTGACGCACGAGACGATGCCGACATTGGTGTTGTGATTCTCACAGGGAAAGGGGAACTCGCTTTTTGCTCAGGAGGAGACCAGAAGGTTCGCGGGACTGGTGGTTATGTGGGGTCTGACGGAACACCCCGATTAAACGTTCTTGATTTTCAGCGTGAGATTCGCACGTGTCCGAAGCCCGTTGTTGCGATGGTCGCAGGCTGGTGCGTGGGAGGCGGTCACGTTCTTCACATGCTTTGTGATTTAACGATTGCTGCCGATAACGCCAAATTCGGCCAAACGGGCCCCCGAGTGGGATCTTTTGATGGTGGTTGGGGCGCAAGCTACATGGCGCGCATTGTTGGGCAAAAGAAAGCGCGAGAGATTTGGTTTTTGGCTCGCTTTTATGACGCGAAAGAAGCGCTTGATATGGGACTCGTGAATAAAGTCGTCCCTTATAAAGACTTAGAAGCAGAAACCGTTCAGTGGTGTAGAGAAATCTTAGCAAACTCGCCTCTTGCAATTCGCTGTTTGAAGGCCGCGTTAAATGCCGATTGTGACGGTGAAGCGGGCTTGCAGGAACTCGCGGGTAACGCGACTCTCCTTTACTACATGACTGAAGAAGGTCGCGAGGGAAAGAACGCCTTTTTAGAAAAGCGTCGTCCAGACTTCTCTAAATTTAAGCGCCTTCCGTAAAGCCCTCATGATTGATTTTGAAAGTCTTAGCGCTCGAGCCCTTTCACTTCGAGCCGCCGCAGGCGAGTGTCCCCGCGGCATTGCGCTTTGCACAGAACACGAGTCGATTACTTTCGCAAAGTTATGGGATTTGGTTGATGCGCGCATCAAAACTCTCGTGCGCCCTAAAGCGGGGCGCCCGTATATTCTCGTTGGAGAAAATACGCTCGATGTGTTTGTGACTCTTTATGCGCTCTTAGAAGAACGAATCCCCTTTCTTTTATTGCATCCGACATTAACCGAGCACGAAAAAGAATCCATCCTTACATCGTTAGAAGCAATTGAAGATCCTGTTCCTGATGATGTGGCAGCGATTCTTTTAACCTCTGGAACAAGCGGCACTCCGAAACCTGCGATGCTAACGCGAGCTGCTCTTGTTGCTAGCGCTTATTCGAGTGCGCAAAACATAACGATGAGCACAAATGACGCGTGGCTCATGAGCCTATCGGTTTCTCGGATTGGCGGTCTTTCGATTCTGACGAGGTCCCTTATTGCGCGAAGTACCGTGGTTCTTTTCCCGCACTTTTGCGCCAAAGACTTTATTGCCGTCCTTGAGAAAAACCACATCACACTTGCATCCATTGTTCCTACGATGCTTGTAAAACTCATGGATGAATTTCCAGAATGGAAACCAGCTAAAGCATTTCGGACAATTTTGCTTGGCGGTTCGAGCGCCTCAAAAGAACTCTTAGCAAAAGCCAAAGGCCTTCCTATTGTGACCACATACGGCATGACAGAAACGGCAAGCAATATCGTCACTAGTCCTTACGCTGAGAGACTTAATCCAGAAGCAACCGCAAAAGCCAATGCCTTAGTGGAACTTAAAATCGAAAACGAAACGATTCACGTTCGTGGGCCCATGGTCATGCGCGGCTACTGGGGACATGCCCCATTAGAAAATGGTGAATGGTTTGATACGGGTGATATCGGTGAAATTGATGAAAATGGCGCAGTCGTTGTTCACGCCCGTCGCACCGATTTAATTGTCACGGGAGGCGAAAACGTCTATCCCACTGAAGTGGAACTCGCTTTAAATTCGATTGAAGGAATCAAAGCCTCTTTAGTTTTAGGGGTCCCTGATGCAACCTGGGGCGCGATAGTCACTGCGCTTTTAGTGGCTAAAGAAAGTCCTCTTAATGAGAACGTTTTAAAGGAAGAATTAAAAAGGCGCCTTTCTCCCTACAAGTGCCCAAGACGCATTGCGTGGGTCAAATCACTTCCTCAAACTTCTGCTGGAAAACCCAATCGCAACGTGGAAGTTCTTAAAGGGCTAGCGCTACACACATTGCACTACACGCGCTAACAGAAAGCGGGCCAAATTTGGCCCGCTTTAACACATCTAAATCACAAACAATTCCAATTACGGAACGTTCGCTTCCACCTCATCGTGGCGAATTGGTTTTACGAGGTCTTCACGCTTTACGCCAAGATAAAGAGCGATCGCAGCCGCAACGAAAATCGATGAGTAAATACCTAAGCAAATACCAATCGTTAACGCCAACGAAAAGTGGTGTAACGCGGGGCCTCCGAAGAAAAACATCGAAAGCGTCATCGCCAATGTGGACGTATGGGTAATCACTGTACGAGAGATTGTTGCGGTAATCGCCGAGTTAATAATTTCAACCGAATCGACGCGACGCATCTTACGAAAGTGTTCACGCACGCGATCGAAAATAATCACAGATTCGTTAACCGAATACCCAAGTACAGCAAGGACCGCTGCTAGAACTGGTAGCGAGAATTCCCACTGCATTACAGCAAAGATACCGACGACAATAATGATGTCGTGCAGGTTCGCGATAATGGCCGCCACTGAGAACTTCCACTCAAATCGGAACGCCAAGTACATCATGATGCCAAAGACAACAAGGCACAAAGCAGTTAACCCGTCGCTAGCGAGTTCTTCACCGACTTGTGGACCCACGTACTCGTTATTCATCATGCGTACGCCAGATTCTTTCGCAGATAAAACCTTCATCAGTTCTTGCGCTTGATGGCCAGAATCCGCACCTTCTTTCAAAGGCATACGAATCATCAAGTCGCGAGCGGTGCCGTAGTTTTGCACAGCAGCTTCTACGCCAAGCCCCTCTTTAATGTCGTGACGCACGGCTTCCGCGGAAACCGCCTCCGGATACTGCACCACAACTTGCGTACCACCGGTGAACTCGATCGAGAACGCTAGGCCATGAAAGAAAATCCAGTAGACAGCAACCAAAAAGCTCACCACAGAAATCGAATTCAAGATGAGCGAATAGCGCATGAAGGGGATTGTTTTATGAATACGGAAAAATTCCATGATGTCCCCCTTTTACTTCTGATAGTGCTTGGCCGTGCGGTCTTTGCCGTGCGGGTCCCAAGCCTGGCCAACGCGAATGTGCGAGAGCTTTTTCACGCGACCGTAAATAAGGTTAATCAATGAGCGAGAGACCGTGACCGATGTAAAAATCGATGTCATGATGCCTAAGCAGTGCACGACAGCAAAGCCTCTCACAGGGCCCGAACCGAAAATTAGCAACGCGATACCCGCGATTAAGCTTGTTAAGTTCGAGTCGATAATCGTGTTAAACGCGGCATCGTACCCTTCGCTAATTGCTAGCTGCGGCGTTCGGCCTTCACGAAGTTCTTCTCTTACACGTTCGTTAATAAGAACGTTTGAGTCCACAGCCATACCTAATGTCAACGCGATAGCTGCGATACCAGGAAGCGTCAACGTTGCTTGTAGCATCGATAGGACAGCCACCAAGCACATCACGTTACAAAGTAGACACGTGGCAGATACCACTCCAAAGACGGAGTAGTAAAGCATCATAAAGATCGCAACGATGCCAAAGCCGTAGAGAGTCGATTTGAAACCAGCTTTAATGTTATCTGCGCCTAAGCTCGGACCAATGAGTCGCTCTTCAACAATTTCCATGGGAGCAGCCAAAGAACCAGCTCGCAACAAAAGAGCCGTGTCTGTTGCTTCAATCGTTGTCATACGACCAGAAATCTGCACGCGACCGCCGCCGATTTCTTGGCGAATCACAGGTGCTGTTACAACCTCACCTTTACCTTTTTCAAAAAGGATGATCGCCATACGTTTTCCGACATTGGCGCGCGTCACATCCTTAAAGATGCGAGCGCCCTTGTTATCCAAAGATAGGTTCACCGTCGGTTCTTGCGTTTGTTGATCGAACCCTGGCTGCGCATCGTTTAGGTTTTCGCCAGTGAGAATGACGCGGCGCTTCACTAATACGGGGCGCCCTTCACGGTCAAAGTACCGTTCATCACCAAAGGGAACGTTACCCTGTTGAAGTTGCGCGTAAGCTTCAGGCGTATCGTCAACCATACGCACTTCAAGAGTAGCCGTACGGCCTAAGATGTCTTTGGCTTTCGCGGTATCTTGAATACCAGGCAATTGCACAACAATGCGGTCTGCGCCTTGCTGCGCGATGACGGGCTCAGCAACACCCAATTCATTAATACGGTTGTGTAGTGTCGAGATATTTTGCTTTAAGGAATACTCTTGAACGTTTTTGATTGCCTTTTGAGAGAGTTCTGCGGCAATCATGTATTTTCCTTCTTGCTCCACGGGCTTAAAAGAGAGATCTGGCTGCGTGTTGCGCATTAAGTCAAGCGCTCGAGCCCTGTCTTCTTCGTTATTAAAAGCAATCTCGATTTTTGTCCCCAAGCGTGTGATACCTGCGTGGCGAATTCTCTTTTCACGAAACTGAGTGCGAAGGTCAGCAGCTGTGGATTCAGCTCTTTTAAGGATTGCAGAATGCATATCCACTTGCAGTAGAAAGTGCACACCACCTCGAAGGTCCAAACCTAAATAGGTTGGCAACGCATTAATGCTTAAAAGCCACTGTGGGGTGTTTGGAACCAAATTGGGAGCAACGATGTAGCTTGGATCTGTGCGATCGGGATTAAGTGTCTTTTCGATTACTTCACGCTCGAGAAGTTGCTCTTCGCCTTGCGTTGGGTCAAAGCGCACACGAATCGTGTTTTGCTGAGCACCTCGCTCAAAGAAAACACCATTGGGTTTCAATTTCGCTTCATTAAGAGCGGCCTCCACGCGATCTAACGTGCGCTCCTCAATCTTCACAGTTGACTTCGCGGAACTGACCTGCACCGCAGGCGACTCACCATAAAAGTTCGGCAACGTGTACACGAATGCGACAACGAGCACCACGGCGATGAGAATGTATTTCCAAAGCGGGTATCGATTCATTCGGGGTTTCCTTCAAGTCTGGCTACTTTGATAAATGTAGCTCTTCTTTTTTACTTTATTAGAAAGCACGAAAGGCGCAAGGGATGCCTTGCGCGTCTTTTCGTACGTCAAAAAATGTTGCTTAAATCGACTTAATCGTGCCGCGCGGCAAAACGGTTTGCACAGCGCCACGCTGCATCGTAATCGTCACGGACTTCTCGTCAACGCGGCTAATTTCGATCACGATGTAAGACTCATCTAAGCTTACGATGCGTCCTGCAAGGCCGCCTACGGTCAAGATTTCATCGCCCTTACCCAAGGACTGGCAAAGCTTCATATGTTCCTTCTGGCGCTTTTGCTGCGGACGAATCAGAAAGAACCAAAACACCGCAAAAATCAAAAGAAGCGGAAGAACCTGTACGGCAATATCAGCGATGCCGCCGCCCGAGGCGGTCTGTGCGTAAGCGTCAGAAATAAAAAACACGATGTAACCTCAATCTCAAAAAGGATTTGAACTGATAAAACGAAAGGAGCGTTTTCGCTAAAAAAAGCGCTCACTTATTCAACGCGTAAGTATATGGAGATTCGCTTCTCTTTGGTAGAAAAAAACACAAAGAGACACAATGCCCCATAAGAATTTCGCCATCCAAAACTTTGTCAGCTTGAATGGCGAAATACGAAACAGCACAAGAAAACGAATTAACGCTTACTGAACTGCTTGGCGCGGCGAGCCTTGTGTAAGCCCACCTTCTTACGTTCGACTTCACGCGCATCACGAGTGACGAGTCCTGCTTGACTTAACACGGGCTTCATCGCCGCATCGTAGTCAATCAAGGCGCGTGTTAAACCGTGGCGCACGGCGCCTGCTTGGCCAGATTCACCGCCACCTGTGACGTTAACCATCACATCAAAGGTTTCGACATTGTCTGTAACCTGCAGCGGTTGCATGACAATCATGCGACCTGTTTCACGCTTAAAGAAATCATCTAAGGCGCGTCCATTAATCGTAATCTTGCCTGTACCACGCTTAATAAACACACGCGCTACAGAGCTCTTGCGACGGCCGGTGCCGTAATTGTAGTTACCGATCATCTTGGTTCACCTCAAATTTCAAGCGTCTTGGGAGACTGAGCCGAATGCGGATGCTCAGCGCCAGCGTAGATCTTCAATTTCTTAATCATCGCGTAGCCCAAGGGTCCCTTCGGGAGCATGCCTTTGACGGCAATCTCGAGCGCACGACCCGGGTGCTTGGCCTGCATCTGAGCAAACGTTGTCTCATAGATGCCGCCTGGGTATCCGGTGTGGCGGTAGTACGTCTTCTTACCGGCCTTTTCGCCAGAAAGACGAAGCTTATCGGCATGAATCACGACGATGTAGTCGCCCGTATCGACATGCGGCGTGTACTCGGGCTTGTGCTTACCACGTAAGCGCAAGGCAATCTCAGCGGCCAGACGGCCCAGAACTTTATCTGTGGCGTCGACCAAATACCAGTCGCGCTTGACTTCAAGCGGCTTGGCAGAGAAGGTCTTCATTTGTTTTTCACCTAATTTCAATGCGGTAAACGCTTTAAAACTCACGAAAGATGGCGCCTTCGCTTTGGCCTGCAGTTAGTAGAGAGGAAAAAGCTCTATTGCTGCGGTCTATCTTAAAGCAACTTACCTAGTCACGAATTGACAGAATCCAATAGACTCTATCCTAGTCACCTTGCTTTTAATACAGAAAACTTATCAGCCTTTTGACCCAGTGGAAAACGGGGAGATCAAAAGTAAGTTGACGTATTACTGCAAATGAGGGCGTCATCGTACAGCAAAACAGGACTTTCTACCAAATTCAAAGCCCTAAAAAACGTGCAACGCCCCAAAATATGCCTAAATTTTGAGCACTTTCGTGATTTTGAGACGCGAAAGGGGGTATTTTCATCTAATTAGTTTTGCTTATTAGCGTCTTTCGGTGCTAATGTGCTGATAGTGTGAAGTGGCTTGACGTGTAGGGATGTTGTCCCATGCTCTTCTTGCCGCCGTCGCCAAGGGTCGCGCGGTCACATATCCTTTTTTTTCGCGCTGACCAGACTTGAGACTTCCTTCGTACAAAGTGGGCACGTTGATCCACGGGGAGTCTGAAGTGGAGGATATTAGGAGAAAATAGCATGGCAAGCGGTATTGTCAAATGGTTTAACGATGCCAAGGGTTTCGGCTTCATTACTCCCGATGAAGGTGGTGAGGACTTGTTCGCTCACTTCTCTGCGATCGAGATCGAAGGTTTTAAGACACTCAAGGAAGGCCAGAAGGTCACCTTTGAAGTTGTCACGGGCCCCAAAGGCAAACAGGCCGCCCACATCAAACCAGAAAAGTAAAACACCTTTCAGGTTTCTGATACGCCCTCGTCTTCAAAAGGAAAACAGAGGGCGTTTTCTTTTATGCGAAAAGCTTTTTTCTTTCTTTCCCTTCTCTTTGTTTTTTGGGGCTCAATAGATGCGCGGGCTCAAGAAACGATTCTTCTTTCTATCGGAAAAGAAACGCTCACCCTTACTGTCGCCCGAACCCCTGAGGAACAGAAAATGGGGCTCATGGGGCGAAAAACATTACCTAATAACGCGGGGATGGTTTTCTTTTTTCATCCGACACAGTTTGTTGGCTTCTGGATGAAAGATACGCCCTTAGATTTAGATATCGCATTTATCAACGAAAAAGGCATTGTCTTTCACACCGATTCGATGGCAGCCAATACTGAGGATATTCATTATTCCTATGGACTCACGGCCGCTGCCATTGAACTTAAAAAAGGTGCCCTTAAGCGGCTTGGGATTTCTGTAGGAAAAGAAATCCCGCTTCTTTTGAAATAAGAAACACTCCCTTGAAAAGAATTGACTTTCCTAAAGAGGATTCCTTATTTTTTTAGAAAACGTCAGTGGCGTTTCCTTTTAAAATAGCGCCCAACTTCAACTCTTCTCATATTGAGTTAAAAGGAGTCCAACATGGAACACGCTGAAGCTGTATCGCATCTACTCGATACGATGACTCGGCTAACCGCTTACTTCGGAAAGCACCTTCCCGATGATGTTTTAAAGCGCTTAACCGAGTTAAAAAACGAGCAAAAAACAGAACTTGCCTCCCTCTTATACGACACAATGTTTCGTGATTTGGCACTAGCCAATGACCGTAACGTCCCCTTGTGCCAAGACACAGGCGTTATTCAATACTTTATTGAGTGCGGCTCAGAATTCCCGTACTTAAAAGACCTTCCAAAGGTTTTGGAAGCCGCCGCGAAAGAGGCAACAAAGAAAGCCCCGCTTCGCCACAACGCTGTCGAAATCTTTGATGAAAAAAACACAGGAACAAACACCGGGTACCGCATCCCGTGGCTTGATTGGGATATCGTCGATGGGGATTCCTGCACCATTCACTGCTATATGGCAGGAGGCGGATGCTCGCTCCCAGGAACGGCCAAGGTCTTGATGCCCGTTGAAGGCTACGAAGGCGTTTTGCGTTTTATCTTTGATTTGGTGACAGAACGCGGCATTAACGCTTGCCCACCCCTTTTATTGGGTGTCGGTATTGCGGGATCTGCTGAAGTCGCTTCTCGCTTAAGTAAGAAAGCGTTGATGCGTCAGATTGGGACACATAACCCCAATCCCCGTGGAGCTGAATTTGAGCGCTTGATTGCCGAAGGCTTAAATGAACTCAACATTGGGCCACAGGGACTAACAGGAAAGGATTCTGTGATGGCTGTTCACGTTGAGCACGCCGCGCGCCACCCATCGTGCCTTGCCGTTGGCATTTCCACTGGCTGCTGGGCACACCGTCGCGCCACAATTCGATTCGCATCCGACCTATCCTACGAAGTCCTTACGCATAAGGGGGCGAAACTATGAGTATCAAGATTCTTACTACACCGATTAAAGCCGAAGACCTCGAGGATATCCATATCGGAGACATCCTCTACTTAACAGGCACTCTTGTCACCTCGCGCGATTGCGTTCACACAAGGTTAGTGAAGCAAGGTCGCAAACTCCCCGTCGACTTAAAAGAAAAAGCGATTTTGCACGCTGGTCCCATTATGGTTGAAGACAAGACGTCGCCTTCAGGCTACAAAGTCGTTTCCATTGGCCCAACAACCTCCATGCGTATGGAAAAGTTCGAATACGAATTTACCCGTGAAACAGGTGTGCGCTTAATTGTTGGTAAGGGCGGCATGGGACCGAATACCGTTCGCGCTTGCTCGGAATTTAAAGCGCTTCACTGTGTGTTCCCAGGGGGATGTGCAGTGGTAGCCGCAAGCTGCGTTGAAGAAGTCGAAGACGTGCAGTGGCATGACCTTGGGATGCCAGAGGCAATGTGGGTAATGCGTGTGAAAGAATTCGGTCCCTTGATCGTTTCGATTGATACGCACGGTGGTAATCTCTTTGAAAAGAATAAGGCGCTCTTTAACGAAAGTAAAAAGCCGATTGTTGAGCGCTTAATCCCTAAGATCGAATACATCGACTAAAGAGAAAACGCCTCAAAAAATCTTGAGAGAAAACCTATGAGCCAATTTGAAATCACAGGAAGCGTCGATCCCCTTTTAAAAGTCACGCTTGAAAAGGGAGAAGAACTTTACGCAGAAAATAATGCGATGGTTGCGATGGATAGCAGCATTGTCCTCACATCGAGCGCTTCCGGTGGTTTCTTTCGCTCTTTAGGTCGAAAGCTTCTTAATGATGAGAACTTTTTTCAGCAAAAGTTTGAGGCGCCAGACGCTGGTGGCTCCGTTCTTTTAGCGCCAAACATTCCAGGAGATGTTCGGTTACTTGAAGTGGGGCCTGCCCGCTACACACTTTCTGACGGCGCCTTCTTAGCTTGCACGAAAGACGTTTCCATTGAAACGAAAAGCCAAGGACTTGGAAAAGCAATCTTTGCGAAGTCTGGCGGCTTTTTTGTAATGGAAGCTTCAGGCTCTGGCACCTTAGCCGTTTCTGGCTTTGGTTCAATTCGTGAGATGGAAGTCACTCCTGAGCGCCCTCTTATTATCGACAACGGACACGTTGTCGCGTGGGATGCAACGCTTGATTACAAACTGACGCTAAATACTGCTCGCAAAGGGTTCTTCGGAAAGATTGTTGAAAGCACGTTAACGGGCGAAGGCATTGTCTTGACCTTCACGGGTAAAGGCAAAGTCCTTGTTTGCTCGAGAAACCGTGGCGGATTCCTTAATTGGATTTTCGGGAATCTCCCGCAAAGCGAAGCCAAAAATAACTAGCGCTTAAAAAGTCTTACTCAGAATAGGCTTTCCCTGTGGCCCAACTCGAATTTTCCATGTGCGGGCCTTTCACCTTGACTTCTTTCACGTCACGGAAAGTTGTTCCCATACGAGCGCCAACGGTTGTAAAGGTTCTCACGCGGTTGGGATTCTCTTTGGGATAGACGCCAAAAATCATCTGAGAAGCGTCTGATAACTCCACAGGACTCCGGTCAATCCGAATTGCCTTTTGGTGTGCCCCGGCAGGTTTCACAAGCAAGAGAGCACTCTTACGGCCAATCCCATGGCCGTGATCGCTTGTGAGAATAATCGTTGTGTTGTCGTAGACGCCGTTAGCCTTCATCCACGTAAGCCACTTACCGATGCTACGCAAGGCGCAAGTTTCTGTTTGAAGGTGTCCTGGGTTAATCGCCTGACCTGCCTTATGCGGATAACCCTTCTGACAGATTTCGCAACTGCCTGGTTCCATATACCACGGTTGATGCGTGATTTCTGAATACATCAATTTGAAGGTGCTCTTTGTCGCGTTAGCGTTCGCCAATTCTGGGAAAGACTCTAAGAAAGCCCAATCGCGTAAGCGTGACGTTGAGAGCGAATCGTTGTGACCGCGCGTCGATCCAATCCAGCTTCCCCCCTCATAGATAAAGTTCTTTAAAGACCACGGGGTCGCTGAAAAGAGACTTACGCTAACTAAGAAGCCATCGCCACTTGTTGCTTTATGTTTGATACCGCGTTTGGCTGAATAGTAAGAAAGATAAAAAAGCGGCATATAGCGAAGCGCCAAAGGATTGTTTTTTGCGTATTCGCCAATTAACTGTGGCTCAAGCCAGGTGCGTTCATTCAAACTCACATCGACATCGGGACCAAAGCGATCTGCGACAGCAGCGTAAGCGCGATTAATTTTCACAATGAGCGTTTCATCGTCTTTCTTATTTAAGGCTTGTGGGGTGCAGGCTTTACCGCAAACAATCGACGCGAGACTCGCTTGAGTCGTAGGACCCGTTGCTAAACAATCGGCATACCACGTCGCATCTTTCCACGTCTCACGAATATCGGGATTGTTATCCAAAATGGTCTGCACGTGAAAGCCCGAGAACATATCCAAAATAAGTAGAACTGTGTTTGTTCCCGTTTTGCTAAAGCCTAGGAAGCGGTCATTCCAACTTGGAATTGACCCCATCTTAAATGTTGCATCGTTTTCCATATCCCATTGCGCTCGTGTGGACCAAAGTTCTGTGAGAGCTGCAACGGAAGAAAACGTGATGCAAAGCGCAAAAATCGTTTTAAGCGCTTTGGCGTGCGCTCGGCGTATTGCCCAAATAAAAAGAGCGGCAAGGAAAATAAAGAGCCCAGTGTCTACCAATAGGTTAACGCCTCTAAAGAGTCGACGGGGTTCCGAGATACGAAAGCCATCAATTGTTCCTACGTTAAGAGGCAACAAGAAGGCGTAGACCGTAAAGTAAAGCGCTAGAAAGCCAAAGATAAGAGCTGCGGCTCTTTTGGCTTTAAATAAGTCAAAGAGTTTTCCAAGAACCCAGAAAAGCGCAATCGCCAAACCAAAGAAAATAAGAAGGCGCGCCAGAATCACATCAGGGCCACTAAAGGTTTCTGGGGCCGTATTAAAGGCGTGAATTGGTAGGTAAAGAGTCAGTAAAACAGCAAGCCAACCAGAAGAAACTTCATAAAGACCCGTAAGAGATTCTTTACGCGCGATACGAGAGAGGAGATTGGCGCGAATCGCAGAGACACCGAACGCTGGAATGAGGCTTGTTAACGCAAGAACGAGCGTTGCGCCGTGGCGTGCCATCGAAACAAATTCGCCGCGATACCAGAATTTGGCGGTAAAGAAAACGCCTGCTAAAAGAAGCAGAGTAAAGACAATGTGGCGCTTATAAATACCAGTGCGAACGAGTTCAATAACACTCGCAATCGCAGCAATTAAAAATAGGATATTCGCGCCTTTACCAAAGAAAACACGTGTGGCTTCTGCTAAGAATGTGGCTTGTCCTGAAGAAAGGCTTCCAAAGACGGCGGCAATAAGCCAAATCTCAAAAACGATAAATGCCTTCCAAAGGGGAAGTTTTTCACCCTCAAAACTCGAAGCGGGAAGTTTGAAAGAAGGAAGATGAATGCCTTTAACGGAAGGTGCGGCTTTTCTTACTAAGTCGTAGACGATGTTTTTCCCAAGCGAATAGATGTTGTTGCACGTCCAGTAAAGAACGAGGCCGCTTGCTGCGTCATAAAGGAGCACAAGGAAAAGGGCAGCCATCGCATAAAGCTGAATCTTGTCGCGTTTGGCAAGATTCTTCGTGTAGATAAGCGCCGAGCCAATGTTGATCACCGTCATCAAGATTGGCATGACGTTTATCGCAAAGCCCCCTATTTTGATGGCTTCATCGGGCTTACCTAAGTCAGCTAGTCCCATGA
>CAVKJM010000013.1:0-21262 GCA_963656505.1 bacterium | reverse complement strand
ATATTGCGAAGCGCCTCTTCAGTGAGTTCCTCTAAGGCGGCAAGCACTGGCAGGCGCCCGACCAATTCTGGGATAAGACCAAATTTCACGAGATCTTTAGGTTCACACTGACCGATCAATTCAGATAAGTGGGCGTCGGTCTTTTTCTTTACTTCAGAGGAAAAGCCGATACCTGTGCGCCCAGCGGTCCTTTTATCGATGATTTTCTCTAAGCCATCAAACGCTCCCCCGCAGATAAAGAGGATGTTTGTGGTATCCACGGGAATCATCGCACCACGCGGGTTCTTGCGCCCTGCTGCGGCTGGGACATTGCACACAGTCCCTTCAACAAGCTTTAAAAGCGCCTGCTGAACACCTTCTCCTGAGACGTCGCGCGTAATCGAGGGGTTCTCGCTTTTGCGGGCAATCTTATCGATTTCATCCAAATAAAGAATGCCACGCTCAGCTTTCGCGACTTCGCCTCCTGCGGCTTGCAAAAGCTTATGGATGATGTTTTCGACGTCTTCGCCGACGTAGCCGGCTTCGGTTAACGTTGTTGCATCAGCGATTGCAAAAGGCACCTTTAAAACGCGCGCTAGGGTTTGCGCTAAAAGTGTTTTGCCAGAGCCCGTAGGTCCAATTAAAAGGATGTTCGATTTACTCAGTTCTACTTCCGAGTCGCTCTCAAGATGCTTTAGGCGCTTGTAGTGGTTGTAAACGGCAACAGACAAAACTCGTTTCGCAGTCTCCTGTCCGATCACATAATTACATAAGTGCTCGTAAAGTTCTTTTGGCGTTGGAAGCGCTTCTTCTTCAATCGCAGGGGCAGTTTCGGTACTCCCCTCAACTTTTCCTTCAGGGACCTTGTAATCGAGCGCTGCGGCTAATCCCTTAATACAACGGTCGCAAACAAGGATGCCGCGCCCCGTATCAACGAGGTCATGGCAATCGGCGCGACACCTTCCGCAAATCGAGCAACGCTCTGTGGTTTCACCTGGCATAAACTATGAGGCTCCGCGTTTTGTGAGAATCTTATCAATGAGGCCGTACTTTAAGGCATCCTCACTACTCATGTAATTGTCGCGATCTGTGTCGTGCGCAATCGTTTCGATTGTTTGACCTGTGCGCTCGGCTAAGATGGCATTTAATTTTTCTTTTAAGTCCTGGATTTCGCGGGCTTGAATCGCGATGTCGCTTGCCATTCCGCGGCTACCGCCCGAGGGCTGGTGAATCATGATGCGTGCGTTCGGTAACGCGTAGCGTTTACCCTTTTCACCGGCTGCGAGTAAAAAGGCGCCCATCGAGGCTGCCATCCCGACGCAGATTGTTTGCACATCGGGCTTAATAAACTGCATCGTGTCATAGATTCCGAGACCGGCGTACACCGACCCCCCTGGGCTATTGATGTAAAGCGCAATATCTTTTTGCGGGTCTTCGCTTTCCAAAAATAAGAGCTGCGCAACAACCAAATTAGCGCTTTCAGCTGTGACTTCGCCATTTAAGAAAATAATTCTGTCGCGCAAAAGTCTGGAATAGATATCGAAACTACGCTCACCACGAGCGCTTTGCTCGATAACCATCGGAATCAATGTATCTGTCGGTGTCAACATAAAAACATCCCTAAAAATGAAAAAAGCGGAAATCGGTCATCCCGACTGCCGCTTTCTTCTTTATTCTCGGATCAATTCGGGTGAAACTTACATGATCTTATCAAAAGAGAGTGTCTCGTCTGTGGTCTTGGCCTGACTCAAAATGTAGTCAACAGCCTTGTTTTCCGTGACAACACCCGTAAGAACCTCGCGCTGGCGGGGGTCTGTTAAGTAGTAAGACTTCACCTGATCGGCATCTTCGAAGCTTGCGGCAAGCTCTGTCGCGAACGCTTCGACTTCAGCGTCGGTTGCCTGAAGTTTCGCGTCGTTAACGAGCTTCGCGAGCATGATGCTCACAACGATGCGGCGCTTGGCTTCTTCGGCAAAGACCTCAGCGGGCATCTTCGGAGCCTTCTTCGGGTCGATGCCGAATTGAGCGACCATGCGCTCTTGCATCTGCTTACTTAAGCGTTCCTGCTCTTCAAGAACCATCTGCTTGGGAGCTGGGAAGGGAGCAAGTTTTGCAATCGCATTCAAAACTTCAACCTTGGTGCGTTCTGTAACGCGAGATTTGACTTCGCGCTCGATATTCACGCGCACTTCCTTTGTTAAATTCTCGACGTTATCTTGACCAACGGTCTTTGCGAAGGCGTCGTCTAATTCAGGAAGCACTTCTTTTTCAATCTTAAGAACTTCGACTTCGAACTGAACTTCTTTGCCAGCAAGTTCTTTCGCGCCGTAATCGGCCGGGAAGGTCATATTAAATGTCTTCTTTTCTCCTGCGGCCATTCCGCGGAGCGCGGCTTCAAAGTCAGGAAGCATGCGCTTAGCGCCAAGTTCCATCGTAAAGTTCTCGGCAGTACCCCCTTCGAAGGCAACACCATCTTTCGTGCCCTTAAAGTTGATTGTGAGGTAATCGGTATCCTGCGCCTTGCGGCCTTCTTCAACAACGTGGGAGGCGCGCTGCTTACGCATCATGTCGATCGTCTTTGTGACTTCTGCGTCAGTAACTGGGCAGTTGTAGCGCTTTAATTCGAGTTCAGCAAAACTCGGCACGTCAAACTCAGGGTAGCACTCAACGGTTGCCTTAAACTTCATGACATCGGTTTCTTCTGTTTTCACAGGATCGATGTGTGGGATACCCACCATGTGCCACTTGGCATCGGTGGCCGCCTTTTCAAACTCGCGTTCGATTAAGCCATTGAGCGTTTCAACATAGGCATCGTGCCCGTACATGGCACGAACCGTTTCAAAGGGAACGTGACCTGGGCGGAAGCCCGCGAGCTTCGCCTTCTTTGCGTAGCGCTTTAAAGCGGCATCAATACCCGCTTCGAGTTCTTTGGTGGAAACCGTAAATTCAAGAGTCTTCTCTAAGGGGTTAACCTCAGGAGCTTTTTCTTCGGTCGCTACAGGCGCTTCGGCCTTTTTTTCTTCAACGTTATCAGTCATCGCAGAATATGTTTTTAGCGTCACGAAAGACAAGAGTTACGTCCTTCGCGGCAAGTTTTAGGAACAAAAAAGTATTCGAGCCAACCCTATGGTCGGTTCGAAGCGAGGTGCATTATACTGAAACACCAAATTTTGGGGCAGATTTCCTCTATTTTTGAGAAATGGCTCCCTGATAAAGCCTTACTCTCCTTTTTAATAAGCCTTTGTCCTAATAAGGATTCAGACAGACAATGGAAAAACTCTTTCTTGGATTTGACGCAGGTACCCAAAGCGTCAAAGTCGCCATTTACGATGAAGCTTGGCACATTCGTGCTTCGCACACCCTTGCGACAACCCTACATTACCCCCACCCAGGCTGGGTTGAGATGAATGTCGATGAGTACGTGCGCCTTACGATCGAATGCATCGCCCATTGCGTGAAAGCGATTAAAGCCGATGGATTGGACCCAGCCCAGATTCAAGCGATTATGGGAGATGGCATTATCTGTGGAATCTGTGGGGTCGATGCCGAAGGTAACGCCATTACCCCCTACGTCAATTACCTTGATAGCCGTACACAAACCGATTGTGATGCGATTAACGCCTGCGAAAACCCGATTTGGGCCAAAGAAACAGGAAATCCCGAGGCGCTTTGTCTTTTCCCAGCGATGTTTGCGCGCTGGTTTTTAAAGAATAACGAAGCCTTTAAAGAGCGCGGCGTGAAATTTATGCATAACGCCCCGTACATCCTTTCACACTTAGCCGGTCTTAAAGCCAAAGACGCCTTTATCGATTGGGGCACGATGTCAGGTTGGGGCTTGGGCTACAAAATCGAAGAGAAAAAGTGGAGCAAAGAGCAACTTTCTATCCTAGAAATTGATCCCAAGTACATGCCGCGGATTGTGAAACCCTGGGATATCGTAGGCGGCATCTCTAAAGAAATTGCTGAGGTAACAGGCCTTATTGCTGGGACTCCTGTGTGCGCGGGAGCGGGCGACACGATGCAATCGATGTTAGGGGCAGGAGTTTTTGAAGCGAACAAAGGTGTTGACGTCGCAGGCACTTGCTCGATGTTTTGCGTTTCCACCAATGGCATCGTTCCTGAACTCTCGAAAAAAGGCGCAGGTCTTATTTTTAATAGTGGGACGCTTGAGAACACCTACTTTTATTGGGGCTACATTAGAACGGGGGGCTTGGGGTTACGCTGGTTTAAAGATAATGTGTGCCAGAGAGTAGGCGACGGTTCCTACTACAGAACACTTTCAGAGGGTGCTGCCAATGTCCCCGTGGGTTCAGGAGGCGTCGTTTTCCTTCCCTATCTTACTGGAGGGTCGGGACCGAACCCCAATGCAAGCGGCTGTTTTTTAAATATGACGCTTAAAGACGATATCTTTGTTGCTTGGCGCGCCGTGCTTGAGGCCATCGGGTACGACTATATGGAAATCGTCGATACCTACAGAAAGGCTGGCGTCGCTTTGGATGCGATTAGCGTCACCGAAGGCGGAAGCCGCGATGAACTTTGGAATCGGATTAAAGCCGATATGTTAGGAAGCCGCATCTTACGGTACCGAAACGCAGGAGGCGCCGTGATCACCAATTGCGTGATTGCTGCCCTTGCAACGGGCGCTCTTAAAGAACCGAAAAAAGCGCTAACAGAAACAATAGTCCTTGATGCTGTTTATGAGCCGCAGGCGAAAAATACCGAGCGCTACAGGACACTTTATACCTTGAAAAATTCTCTTGTGAAAGAGAAAATGCAGAAAGCGTTTGAAACGCTCTCTGCAATGCGAAACGTATGAAAAAGGAGAGAATCATGATAAAAAAAGTCCTCGTTTTAAATGGTGGCGGCCTTTTTGCGGGCACGGGTGGTAAGTTAAATGATGCCCTCACGGCAAAGTCGCTCGAAGTCCTCGGTGACTTAGGACTTGAAACAAAAACAACCAAGATCCAAGACGGTTACGATCTCGCTCAAGAAGTTGAAAAGATTCTTTGGGCCGACGCTGTTATTTGGCAATTCCCGGCTTGGTGGATGGGGGAACCCTGGTTTGTAAAGCAGTACATCGATGAGGTTTTCTGCGCTGGCGGCAAAAAGTTCCTCACCTCTGACGGTCGCCACAGGATCGATCCCGCGCATAACTACGGCACTGGTGGCGTTTTACTTGACAAGCACTACATGATTTCGACAACGTGGAACGCTCCCTTTGAAGCCTTCACAGAAGAAGGCGAATTCTTCGAATCCTTCGGTATCGATGGCGTGCTCCTTCACTTTCATAAGCTAAACCAATTTATCGGCATGAAACCGTTGCCGACATTTGTCTTAAACGATGTGGTGAAGAACCCGCAGTTTGATGCCTATATCGAAAGTTGGGAAGCGCACTTAAAAGAAGTGTTTGCGGGAAAGTAACGGCAAAAAGACTATTCTGAAGATTCCCCTCCCCCGAGGGCATCTTCAGATTTGAGAGTATGTTTGATCTGAGAATTAGATTGCGTCTTTAGCGAAGGCGCAAGGTGCAACCGAAAGAACGTAAGACCCGCATAACCGGTCCCACTCTTAATTCGTTTTTTCCATTAAAGAGGCGATAAAACACGCTGCGTTCAATACCAGAAACATTCGCTACGCGTCCCATGCCAACTTCGTGACATAGTTCACAAAAAACTTTGGCGATTGTCATTCCATCGCCTGAATCGTTTCGGCACGCTTCATCGAGTCTATGTTGATATTCCTTTTTGAGCTCTGCTGGCAAAAACAAGGCATTATCAAATCGTCTGGCAATCATTCATGTTCTCCTTATCCCCCCTCTCCCTCATTGTTTAAATTCACTAAAACCTTCGGACTAGATACTAAAAGATCCGTACTGAAAATACAACTCTTTTTTTTCAAACTTTTACGCTTTTGGCAAGAAGATTTTTGTTGTTATTTTTGCGATTTTAAGACCCGGTCAATTGCGCCAATGGCCAAGTCAGCAGTCGGCCGCAAAAGTTTCGTATGTAACTCCGTGAAACGCTCTGCTAAATCGGCTCTTCTTTTGGGCGCGAGTTCATCGAGTAAGCGATAGGCAATGGGTTCTGCCTCACAGTAATACTGTAAGAATTCAGGGATTACCGCATCGCCTAATAGGATGTTGGGTAGGCTCACATAGGGAAGTATTCCCTTATTTCGCATAATCCACGCAGTAAGAGAAGGCATCTTGTAGCCTACGACAATCGGCTTTTTAAAAAGCGCCGCTTCAAGCGTTGCCGTTCCCGAAGCAGCAAGCACAACGTCTGAAGCCTCTAAAACCGTGTGGCTCATACCGACTGTGACGATTAGGTTTTCAGCAAACTTCGGATATTTCGATGCGACTTGAAGAATCTTGGCTCTGGCCTCTCCTGTCATCGCAGGAATTGCAAAGCGCACCGACTTTCCTAAAAGGGTGACAAGTTTTTCGCAAGCGGCAAAGAAAACGGGACCACAGCCTTTCACTTCATCAACACGAGACCCAGGCAAAACCGCAACAACGACTTCAGCCTTCGCATCGATGGCTAGTTTCTTGCGAGCTGCAATGGAATCTGGAACCATCGGAATAATGCTCGCCAAAGGATGTCCGATATAGGTGGCTGGAATCCCTGCTTTTTCGTAAATCGCTTTTTCAAAAGGAAAGATCAGTAATACGTGATCTGCGGCACGGCGCACTTTCTCAATACGCTCTGGTCTCCAGGCCCAAATCGAGGGGGAAACCATGTGAATGGTTGGAATTCCGTGGTTCCGTAATTTTTCTTCAATCGCGAGATTAAAGTCTGGAGCATCGACACCGATAAAAAGCGCGGGAGGCTCTTTTTTTAATCGCGAAATTAGACGAGACCGCATCGCAAGAATCGCCGGGATCTTGCGAATCACTTCAACGTAACCGCGAACGCTTAGTGTTTCACTACTTTCCCAGAGTTTAAGGCCAGAGGCGACCATCTTTTCGCCGCCGACTCCGCAATTGGTGAGTTCTGGGTGGCGCCTAGCGAATTCAGGAAGAACAAGACTTGCGAGAAAGTCGCCCGAAGCCTCACCGGCAAGCCATGCAACGTAACGATGGGCTTCGGTTTCTGTCATAGGGTATCTCTAGCGCGTGATGCCACGAGGACTCGTGACAACAAAGTCACGCATGTGTGTGAGCATCGGGCGAATCGCCTCGGGAGCCTCGGCAATAATCGTATCGATTTCGCGCGCGGCATCGGCAATTAAGTTGCCTTCACGGTATATCGCGTGATAAACGCGCTTAATAAATCCCACGGTTTCTGCGGTAAATCCTGCGCGCCGTAGCCCCACAAGATTTAAGCCATGAACAAGAGCGGGATTGCCATTACACATCACAAATGGCGGAACGTCTTTAGCCACAGCCGAAGCGCCACCGACAAAAGCGTGTGTGCCAATATGAACAAACTGATGTACGCCAGACTGGCCGCCCAAGATCGCAAAATCTTCCACGTGCACGTGGCCGGCTAATCCGCAGTTATTAGCAAGAATCGTATCGTTACCAACACGGCAATCGTGCGCCACGTGTGCATTGGCCATGAGTAAATTACGAGACCCGACGCGAGTGATGCCTTCGTCTTGAATCGTGCCAATCGATAGCGTGCAGTGTTCACGAATCACATTATCATCGCCAACGATTAACTGCGTATCTTCAAAAGCGTACTTTTTGTCTTGCGGTTCGCATCCGAGAGCCGCTCCATGAAAGATATGGTTTCTTTCACCGATAACTGTGCGACCCGTAATTCTCACAGAAGAATCAAGTACCGTACCCTTACCAATCCGAACCTCGGGTCCAATCACGCAAAAGGGACCTACGACAACGTCTTCGGCAAGCTCAGCCTTCGGATCAACAACACTCAGCGGATGGATTGTGGCCATGAATTTACCCTCAATGAATTCTTCTAACTAACGTAAACGTAATCGAACGCGTCGTGATTATTTTGTCGCTTTAAGCGCCTCGAGCTCTTCGCGAAGCGCCTTTAGTTCGGCTCTCATCTTTCCTAGATGCTCGACCATCACAATCGTGCGCTCGGCAGCGATACGCTCTTGCGCAGGGAACACACCCATCATCGCCTTAGCGCCCTCTTTCCAACGACGAATACAAGTGGAAGGCCCAATCTGCACAGCATCCGGAATACGGATGTGACCGTTGATGCTTGCCGCGCCCCCTACCATGCAGTGGCTTCCGATTTGCGCAGAGCCGGCAACGCCTGTGCAAGCGGCCATCACCGTGTGATCGCCAATCTTGACGTTGTGACCGAGTTGAATCTGGTTATCAAGCTTCGTACCAGCGCCAACAACCGTGTCTTCCAAAGCACCACGGTCGATTGTGGTGTTAGCGCCAATTTCGACATCGTCACCAAGACGCACAGCACCGATTTGCGGAATCTTGACCCACTCGCCTCTAAAGGGAGCAAAGCCAAAGCCATCGGCGCCAATTACGGCGCCTGAATGAATGATGACGCGTTTTCCTACAGTGCAGCCGTGATAAATGCTCACATTCGCGTAAATATGAGAATCTTCTCCGACCTTCGCACCCTTACCGATAAAAGCGCCCGATTCAATATGAGCTCTAGCTCCAACAACGGCACCATCTTCAATCACGGCAAAAGCATCAATGCGTGCTGTGGGGTCAACGACGGCTTTTGAAGAAACGTAAGCTTTTTCAGATACATAGCCACTTTCCGTGTGGCCTTTAAGCATGACCTGCAGTCCCCAAGCAAACCACGCATAGGGGTTTTCTGTGACAATCACTGCGCGCTCTGGGGTTTCTCCGTAAAGCGCCTTAGCATCCTCAGGCATTAAAACGAGAACAGCGGCATGACTTAATCGCGCTGCTTCGCGCCATTTGCTTTGTGCTAAGAAGGCAACGTGCTTTTCGCCTGCGTGCTCTAAGGGGGCAAAAGAAACGATATCAACGTCTTCGGCTCCGCCATAACAGACGCTCTTTAAGCGGCCATTAGAAAGCGCTTCGATGGCCGCGACAAGCTCACGAATCTTCATAATAGGAAGTCTCTTTAATTATTTCTTACCATCGAGCTTAGCGATCACCTGATCTGTGATGTCATTCTTGGGATTGGCCCACACAGGATCTTGAATGATCACATCGTAGTTCTGACTCTGAGCAATCTGCTGAATAATCTTCACAGACTGCGAAAGAATAATCTGCGCTTCTTCGTTGCTACGCTGATTGCGTTCTTCAACAAGGGCACGCTGCTTACGAGCAATGTCGCGTTCGCTTTCAGCGAGTTCATTGCGCTGCTTTAAGCGCTCGGACTCGGTCATGATTGCGCTATCTTTTTCAAACTTCGCCGCACGCGTCTTAAAGGAGCGTGTCAAGCGATTGACTTCATCCTCGCGCGGCTTAAAGTAGTTTTGAAGCTTCTTTTGAGCCGAAATAGCTGTCTGCGATTGCGAGAGAATCTTCTGCGGATTCACGACGCCAATCTTACCTTCAGCCGCAGCAACACTTCCTGCGAGAAGTCCGAAACAAGCCATTGCAATGCAAGCTTTCTTAAACATTGTCTTTGTCCTTTGTAAAAACCTTTTTAGAAACCTGTACCAATCTGGAACTGGAAGCGCTCTGTGGAGTCGCCCTGCTTCTTATTAAGCGGGAAGGCAAGCGAGAACTTCAACGGTCCCAAGGGTGAGATCCACGCTACACCGAAACCCCAGGAGTAACGTAAATCATTGAAATCAATCTTCTGGTGTCTGTAGGTGACAGCAGTACTTGTTCTACTGACTGCCTCATAGCCCCAAACCGTACCCGCATCAAAGAAGACTAAGCCGCGCAAAGTCTTATCCGCGCCAGGTAACGGCGTTAAGAGTTCAGCAGAAAACACCACCTGACGATCGCCACCTAAGTTATCGCTCGTACCAACGTCACGCGGACCCAAGGAAGAACTCTCGAAGCCACGCACCGATCCGATACCACCAGCGTAGAAGTTCTTAAAGAACGGGTAGTCTTTGTTGCCGTAGGAGCCGCCGTAACCGAGCTGCATATTAAGCCCCAAGGTCCAGTTCTTCGAAAGCGGCACGTACTGCGTAAATTGGTATGTGGCGCGATAGTACTGAAGGTCAAGGCCTGGTAAGCTCACCTCACCGCTAAAGCGTTGATAACGGCCACGCGTTGGCGCTAAGGGGTTATCACGACTATCACGGCCCCAACCAACGGTAAGCAATGCAGCATTTGATGTCTTACCGTAGTCGTCGACGTACTTCCAATAACGATAGGGAGACGATGCATATAGTCCGCTGATAGCGCCTGCTCTTGAACCGCGCAATGTGACCTTGGTTGCTTCAACTTTGGCACCAAAGTACACGGTATCCAATTCCGTGACAGGAACACCGAAATCGATGCCACCGCCTAAGGTTTCGTAAGCAACGTTAGAAACATCGAGCTCATCTAAGTCCGTACGACGGTCGTAGATTTCCCAGTTGCGGCTAATGCCTTCGGGTGTGATGTAGGGTTCACCTAAACTTGCTGCAATCGTTCTTTGGCTCTTACTTGTGTTGATGTTGATGCCAAAGGAGTTACCTGTACCGAAGATGTTGTTCTGAGCAAACCCAGCAGAAAGGATGATGCCATCATCGCTTGAATAGCCTGCGCCTAAACTAATCGAGCCCGTGGGACGTTCTTTCACGCGAATCTCTAAATCGACCTCATCACGCGTTCCTTCCACAGGGACGTGATTGATTTCGACGCTTTCAAAGTAGCCTAAGCGGTCAATACGGTCACGCGAGAGTTTGACTTTGTCGCTATTAAACCAAGCGGATTCATACTGACGCACCTCTCGACGAATCACAACGTCACGGGTGCGAGAGTTACCCACAATGTTCACATGACGCACATAAGCGCGACGACCTGGGTCAATGGTGTAGACGATGTTGACGCTTTGCTTGGCGGCATCTGTCACAGGATTCGGTGTTGCTGTACAGAAGGCATAGCCCAAAGCCGAATACTTCTCGGTAATTTTCTTACCCACATCGTTAATGCGTTCGGCGTTATAGATACTTCCAGCTTTAATCTCTTTAATAAGCGGCTGAACTTCAGCTTCAAGCCCTAACATGTCGCCAGCCAGAGTAACTTTCTCAACCTTGTACTGCTCGCCTTCCGATAAATTAATCGTCACAAAGATATCGGACTTATTTGGTGCCATCGAGACCTGTGTGCTATCGATTCTGAAATCCAAATAGCCGCGGTTTAAATAGAAACTGCGAAGCGTTTCTAAGTCAGCTGCGAGCTTTTCACGCGAATACATATCGCGCTTTGTGTAAAAGCTTGACCACTTATGAGGCTGCAACTGCATTTGATCGAGCAGGTCATCGCGATCGAAGATCCGGTTACCAACAAAGCGAATTTCTTTAATAGAACTCGCTAAACCTTCATTGACGTTAATCGAAATCTTTAGGCGGTTACGCTCCACAGGCGTCGTCGTTTTTTCAACAATCACGCCGTAAAAGCCGCGCGCCAAATACATGCGACGGATTTCTTGTTCGGCCCGATCTAAAACAGAACTATCAAAGATGCGGCCTTCAGCGAGTCCTACGTCTCTTAAGCTCTTTAGTGCCGCATCCTTATCAAAGGCTTTGACGCCGTTGATTTCAATAGCGGCAACCGCAGGCCGTTCAACAAGGCTAACCAATAAGACATCGCCTTCAGACGATAGGCTTACATCGCGAAAGAGACCGGATTCATACAAGTCGTGAATCGCTTCGGTACCACGCTCTGGCGTATATTCGTCACCAACTTGAAACGGCAAGTGAGAGAACACGGTTCCGGGTTCTGTTCTTTGAATACCCTCAATACGGATGTCTTTGATGGTAAAAACTTGGGCTAAAGAGGCCGTGGCCATTGTCGCTGCCGCAGCAGCGATTAGAGTCATTTGAAATACTTTACGTGCTCTCATCGTTCGTATGAAATTCTTCAAGTCATCAAGAAGCGTCTTCGAGTTTCTAGAGTAAAGAAAGCTCGAAGATGGTGTGCTCGCTAGTCTAGCAGGTCAGATTACAGAAAAGTCACAACTTTTTGTGACTTTCATGCATGAATTTGCTCATGAAAAAAGGTGAACAAAATCGTTGACAAGCGCCAAAGCAAATAATGCAAGGAGTAGCCCCATTCCAATCCGAGCCAAAATCGAAAGCGTTGTCTGCGATAAGCGCTTTCCCGTTCCCATTTCCCAGAGTGCAATCACAGCTTGTCCGCCATCTAAAACGGGGATAGGAATGAGGTTCGTAATCCCTAGGGCAATAGAGATAAGCGCCATGAAATTGACGAAGGTCTTAAAGCCATTATTTAGGCTTTTCCCTGCAAGGTTTCCGATGGTAACGGGACCGGCTAACGAACTTAGGCTTTCTTGCCCAACAAACATGCGCGCGATGCTTTTCACAGACATCACGGTAACCGCAGCGACTTGCCTTACGCCCACGGCGAGCGCCTCAACGGGACCGTATTTCACAAGGACCACCTCTGGGAGACTTAAAAGCGTCGCACCAATCCGATAGACCTTTTCGCCGGTTTCAGTTTCGGTTAACCGAGGCGTAATTTGAATCGTTCGAGTTACTCCGTCTACTTCATTTGTAAGTTTCAATTCAATTGCCTTACCCGCACTTGCCCGAATCATATCGATGAGTGTTTGCACGTGAACGATTGCCACACCGTTAGCGCTTAAAACGGTTTCGCCTGGCTTTATGCCAGCGGCTTCTGCCGCAGAATTCGCTTCAAGATGCCCAATGGCAACAGAGTGAAAGCTTGGCGTAAGACCAAAAGGAAACGTTTTATTTCCCTCTCCCTTTTCTTTATGAAAGTCGACCCAAGCGCTTTCGCCAGTGTCATTTCGGAAAAAAACGCTTACGCTCTTTCCTTCAGGGACTTTACTTAAAAGTTTCTGAATATCGTTAAATGAGGCTACGGGCGTCTTTCCAATTTTTTCTACGATCCACCCTGCTTGCACGTGAGCGCTCTCGGCTTGCGAACCCGCAAGAGGCACTCCCATACGGGGCGCGACCTCGTAGCCCCCATTGATAGCCAGGGCTGAATACAAAAGAGCTGCGAAAATTAGATTCATCGCGGGACCGGCTAAGACAACAAAAAGTCTCTTGTACGCTTTCGTAAGCTCAAAGGCGTGGTCCCAGTCAAAGTGGCGGTTCGGGTACTCGGTTTGAAGATCTTCTTTTTCTTCAACGGAAAGCATCTTCACGTAGCCACCTAAGGGAATCGCAGAGATACGCCACTCGCAGCCTCTTTTATCGATACGGGTATAAAGAACTTTCCCAAATCCGATGGAAAACGCGAGAACTGGAACGCCCGATAAACGCGCGGCAACGTAGTGCCCGATTTCGTGCACAAAAACCAAAATGACAATGGCAATTAAAAAACCAATAAGTCCTGAGATCACAGCGTCGTTTCCTAGGCTAGATAGGAAATAAGAACCTTCGCGCGAGCACGAGCCTCAGCATCAGCGCTCAAAATCTCTTCTAAACTCGAAGGGGCGTGCTCCGTGAATTGCTCTAGTAGTTTACGGCATACGGTAGCGATATCTGTAAAGCGGATCTTTTTGGCTAAAAAGGCGGCAACTGCCACTTCGTTAGCCGCATTTAAGACAATCGAAGCGATGCCCCCGGCTTTAAGAGCTTCGTAAGCCGTTTTCAGTAACGGAAACCGCTCCACATCAGGCGCTTCAAATGTAAGGTTCGAGAGCTTTGTAAAGTCAAGGCGCTCTGTTAATCCAGAAATCCTTTCGGGGTATCCCAAGCAATAGGCAATTGCCAATCGCATGTCTGTCGGCCCCATCTGGCCAATTACAGAGCCGTCAGTAAATTCGACCATCGAGTGCAACACCGATTGCGGGTGAACAACAACACGAATCGAGTCAGGTGCGACACCAAAGAGGTGATGTGCTTCGATGACTTCAAAGCCCTTATTCATAAGGGTTGCCGAATCAATTGTGATTTTGCTACCCATCGACCACGTCGGGTGATTCAGTGCCATCTCAGGGGTGACAGTGGATAAATCGAGGTCTTTTTTGGCTCTGAAGGGGCCGCCTGAGCAGGTTAGCCAAATCTTGGCTTTCGCTCTTTCAGGCTCTGAAGCGCCATCTAAGCACTGAAAGATTGCATTGTGTTCGCTATCAACAGGCAAGAGCGTTGCCCTGTTTTTGCGAATTGCGTTCATCAATAGCGAGCCACCACAGACAACGCTTTCCTTATTAGCGAGAAGCAAGCGTTTACCGGCCTCTGCGGCAGCAAAACTTGGAGAAAGCCCTGCGGCACCCACAACGGCGCCAATCACAGTCTGGGTTTCAGGATCTTGAGCTAACTCCGTAGCAGCTTCAGCTCCTGCGATAACCTTAATGTCCTTTAAGCCTGCATCATTTAATAAATCGCGCAGTTCCGTCGCTTTCGTCTTATCGGCAATACCGACATAATCGGGATGAAACTTCAGAGCCAAATCGACTAATTCTTTGGTGCGGTGCCCCGCGCAAAGAGATCTCACACGAAATCGTTCTGGGTAAAGGGAAATGACCTTAAGAGCACTTTGCCCGATTGATCCCGTTGCACCTAAAACTGCCACATTCTGTATTGCCATAAAAGTCTCGTTTCCCTTTTTTTATTTGCTCTTGAGTGTGATAAGAACAATTTCGTTATCGGTTCCAATGCGTTCAAGAAACCCTGTCCAAAAGCCTGTCCCTGAATGCACATACATCTGCGTTTCGCCGCCATCGTTTCGTTCAACCGAATAGAGTCCTCGAACGTAACCCAAATTAAACGCTGCGACAACAATCGACCACAAATAGGTCTGTCCCCCGTGCGTGTGCCCGGAAAGCATTAGGTCTGTTGGCGTCTCTAAAACCCACTTGGTGTGTCGTGGCTGGTGGGCTAAAGAAATAATTAATTCGGTTTCAGGAGCCCCTTTAAGCGCCTTCACGGCATCGGGCATCTCGCGATCAAAACGCTCAGCGGCGCGATCGGTAACGCCATAAAGGACAAAGTCTTTTCCGTGATAACTTAAAACGGTGTGTTCGTTACGCAGTAACGTTAGACCCAATGTGGGAAGAAACTTCATCCACCCATCGTAGTCAACATAGTGTTCGTGATTTCCCTCACAAGCGAAAACACCAAGAGGCGAACGCAAGTCTTTTAAAGCGATTAATTCAGGACCACGCTTTTGAACCGTTCCATCAACAAAGTCACCTGTGATAACGATTAAGTCGGCTCCAAGGGCGTTTGTCTGATTGACAATGCGACGTAATCTCTCGGGGCCGAACACATTGGCCTGATGTAAATCAGATAGCTGTGCAATCTTTATCCCAGAAAGCTCTTGAGGAAGATCTTTAACGCTTACCGTGAGTTCTTTTACAACGGGGTCTTCAAGCGAATGCCATAGACCATAGGATGTCGCAAGAAAAGAAATAAGAAAAATCCCAACAGTGACTTTCTTTTCATTTAGCGCTTTTAAGGGGTGCCTCACAATCCAAGAAGCAATCAGCAATCCATCACGGATTAAAAAGAAAATCGCAGACTGCAAAAGCAGTAAAAGCAGTCCCTCACAGATAAGTGTAGGCACAAGCGCTAATGTGGGAGACGCAATACCTCCTGCGTAAAGATCAACATAGGTCGGAAACCCTGCTCCGATAGCAATAAGAAGGAAAAGTCCCCAGCGTAAGAATCCTTTGCAATTGGGGTAAACCACACGCAAAAAGACGTAAAGCCCCAAAAGAGGGATTACTGAAAAAATCATCATGATGAGCGACCTTTCTTCGCAAGAGACTCAATCGTAAGCGTCACTGCAGTGCCGTGCGCATAAAGTGACTTCGGAGCGCTTTCAATGCTTACCTGCCCACCGATACGCTCAGCTCTTTCGTGCATGATGGTGAGTCCAAAGTGTGAACTCTTACGTTCGGCGACAAGCTCGGGGTCTACGCCCTGGCCGTTATCGATAATCTGCATTTCAAAGTTAACGCCCTTTGTAATACGCACAGTCACTTCGCTTGCCATCGCGTGCTTACGCACATTGGCAAGTGCTTCTTGCAAAATAAAGACAATCTGAAGCTTTTGCTGCTCGCTTGGCTCTTCACCAATACCGTGAATTCTGAAATCCACAGCGATATTTGTTTGCGAACGGAAGCGATCGATAACGCTTGTGATGGCTTCATCAAAGGGTTCACTGTGTAGTCTTGCTCTAAAGTTAAGTAAGAGCTCACGCACGTCCTTATAGGACTCTTGAACACCGGTTTTAATTTGATTAACGGTTTCTTCTGTGAGTTCCTTATCGTTATCTTTGAGTGCGGCTTCAAGAATCTGAACCTGTAAATTCAAAAAGGAAAGTGACTGCGCAATCGAGTCGTGTAAACCCTGCGCTAAGAACGTACGTTCTTGCGTCACAGCAAACTCGCGATCGCGATTAACGAGGCGTCGATTATCGATAGCAACCGCTAAGTGCGTACCAAAGTTTTCATAAAGCTGTACGCGCCTTGCGCTAAGCGTTACATCATCACCATAAAAAAGGAGATAAAGCCCTAGGGTCTTTCCGCCGCTTCTTACGTGAAAGCAGTAGGCGCTCTTAAATTCCGAAATGGGAACAAAAAGCTCATCAAAAAGAGGCTCGCGATTGCCGTGCGGATAAATTTTGAGACCAATTTCTGTGAGCGAAAAATATTCAGCATCGGTGTAATAGAGCTCTTGCTTACGCAAAAAATCTAGAGCCTTTTCTGGTAAATCGGTTTGAGCTGCAAGTTCTAGGCGCTGAGTTTTGTCGTCTAATAGGAAAACAGCAGCGGCATAGGCTCCTGTGTAATGAATTAAACGCAATGTGAAACTATCGCAAATCTCGCCTACGCTTTGTGTGCGAGAAAGCGAGGATGTGATTTCATAGAGCTGCGCGAGGTTTCTATTGCGCTCTTCAACGGCTGCGGTTTTTTCTTGCGTAATCGTTTCTAAGCCGTGAACTAGGCTTTGCAAGCGTGCAGCCATTCGGTTAAAGCCTTCGGAAATTTTCTCGAACTCAGCGCTACCGTGTAAATCCATGCGAGTCGATAAATTGCCTCGCGTGATGTTTTCAATCGTATCGGCAACGGTATCGATTGGACGAATCACCCACTTGACTAAAAAGTAGAGAATGACAAAAAAGCCAAAGATGCACAAGATAACCAGAATCACCTGCACGGTGTGAACGACAGTGGCGTAAACGTTTCTATCGCGCTGAATTAAATATTCAAGACTCCTTAAGTCTGGCATCAGGTTCTCGATTGTTTGCACATTTAGTGGCTGAGATAACGCTCGGGCGTCGGTTAACATTTTGCTTAAAACCGTGTGCCACTGTAGACGAATATTTCTTTCGTACTCGAGTGCTTCATTTTTACTTGGGCTATTCGAGGCCTCAATTAAAACGCGAAGATTACGAATCGAGGCGCCCACAGAATCGGTTAATTCTTTAAATTCGACGCGCGTGAAGCGGTCATCAGTCATGATGTTCGCTTTATAAATATCCGAACGAATGGAAGACACTAAAGAAAGCGAAACGTAGTAGTCGCTGATCCGTTTATTTAAAACAAAGGTGTAACTAATCGACGCGGTTAAAAGCGCGATCCAGAGTAAAAAAAGCACCGCTAGTCTCCAGGACAACCTGTAAGACTGAGATTTGGCGCCTTCAAAAACAAGGCCACTAATCTGTTGCGTCTTTTCTTTCATGGCTTAACGTCGCACTTTTCCTTTAGATTAGCATTGGTTCAGGGGTCTCTTCAGAGTCACTTGTTTTCGCCTCACCCTTTTCGTCTGTGGCAACTGCTCGAAGAGCCGTTGCCTTAAAGCGAATATCAAGCGCCTTTCCTTTTCGAGCACGACGCCCACAATGCCGCTCCCAATCCGCGTGCGTGAGTGTCTTTTCCCGTAGCGTTGTGCGTCCCTGTCCTTCAACAACGCACCCGACTTTCGAACACGGTAAGGTATCCAAAAGCTTTTCACCCTTATTAAGTTCCATCAGGGTTACGCCTTTGCCGCCATCGCTTAAAGTGCGCAATTCAGATAGCGGGAATGTAAGTAGTCGCCCTTCAGAGGATAAACACGCTAAGTGATCGTCAGTACTTGAAACGAGGCGTGGCTTTAAAAGCTTTTCTTTTGCCTCAAGCTTCATAAAGGCTTTACCAGATCTTACGCGAGCAATTAAATCTGAGACGTGGCACGAGAGCCCCATACCCGCATTGCTTGCCATGGTGACTTTGGCATCCTTTTCTGCGGCAATGTAACCGACAATCGCAGTTCCTGGCTCTAAATCAAAGAAACTTGAAACAGGTAATCCATCTCCTCGAGAACTCGGCAATTGAGAAACCGCAATCGAATACACACGCCCATTATCACCAAAGGCAACAAGTGTGTCTTCTGTCGTGCATTCAAAGGCAACACCAAACGCGTCGCCAATCTTATAGTTCATCAAACTAGCGTCATGCCCGTGACCCGTGCGGCTACGGACAAACCCGTTTTTCGAAAGAACCACTGTCACGGGTTCTGTCACAGGTTTCATTTCCACGGTAGCGCGCTTAGCCTCTTCAACGAGTGTGCGACGCGCATCGCCATACGTTTTAATCGCTTCGCGCGTTTCACGAGCCACCAAATTACGTAAAAGCTTATCGCTTGCGATAAGGCGCTCAAGGCTCCTCACCTCATCAGTGAGTTTCTGCATCTCGGCGATTAACTTTTCAAACTCGAGATTGGCTAACTGACGTAAGCGCAACTCAAGGATATCTTCGGCTTGAACGTCGGTTAACTGAAATTCTTCAATCAACCTCGCCTTGGGATCGGGGTCGAAGCGAACGATTTCGATGACGCGATCAAGATTATCGACTGCAATCTTGCGCCCCGAGAGGATATGTAAGCGGCTATTGAGTTTCGCAAGACGCGCCTCCGAGCGACGCTTCACAGTCTGGATACGTGCGACAACCCACTCAGAAAGAATCGGCAACAACCCCTTTTGTCCTGGGTGACCGTCGGTACCGACGACAACCAAATTCATTGGGGCGTTCGATTCAAGGGATGTTTGAGAAAGGAGAACGTTAACGAAAAGGTCTCGATCGATTTTTGAGGTCTTTGGCTCGAAAACCAATCGCATCGGTGTGTCTTTATCACACTCGTTTCTTACGCCTTCCAAAATCGAGAGCATCTGCGTTTTCGTTTGCAGTTGATCGGCGGAAAGCACCTTCTTCCCTGCTTTCGGTTTTGGATTCGTGATGGCATCAATCTCTGAAAGCACCAATTCGGCGCTTGCCGCAGGCGGCAATTCATCGACAACCAGTTGCCACTGATTGCGCTGCAACTCTTCAAAGTGCCAGCGGGCACGAAGCTTTAGACTGCCGCGACCCGTACGATAGATCTCGCGGATTTCTTCAGCAGAAGAAATAATCTGACCGCCACCTGGGAAATCGGGCGCAGGAAGCACCTTGAGTACGTCATCTAATGTGGCCTCAGGGTTCTCTAAAAGAAGAAGAACCGCTTCCCCGACTTCCGTTAAATTGTGCGGAGGAATTTCGGTTGCCAACCCCACAGCAATACCGCTTGCGCCATTTAGTAGCACGAAAGGCATCCGAGCAGGAAGCAGCGTTGGCTCTTCAAAAGAGCCATCGTAATTGGGAACAAAGTCCACGTCTTCGCTATCGATTTCTGAGAGCAACAGCTCGGAGATTTTTGTAAGACGCGCCTCTGTGTAACGCATCGCAGCAGGCCCGTCGCCATCTCTTGAACCAAAGTTTCCCTCTCCGTCAACGAGTGGGTAGCGAAGCGTAAAAGATTGGGCCATACGAACCATTGCTTCGTAGGCGGCTTGATCGCCATGCGGATGGTATTTACCGAGAACGTCGCCTACGACACGGGCGCATTTCACAGCCTTCGCAGGAGGCGCAAGCCTCATGCGATTCATCGCATAAAGAATGCGACGCTGCACAGGCTTTAACCCGTCGAAAACGTCAGGCAAAGCGCGGCCCTTTACGACAGACAACGCATACTCAAGATAGGCTTTAGCCGCATAACGAGCTAACGTTAACTCCCCATCGGTTTCAAAGGGTTCACCGTCTTGCAGTGCCTCAGGAAGATCCGCTGTGGGCTTTGTACTTGAAGCACAGTCCTTTTCTTTTGCGCTCTCTAAGATAGTTTCTTTAGCTGCCTCTTCTTTTACTTCAGGGCTTGGCTCAGAAGTTTCTGAAGCCTTCTCTACAGCGCTAAAAAGGTCAGGTGTTTCAGGTTTATTTTTCGACATACGTAAAGAAAATTTTGGCTAAAAAAGAAAGTGCCGCTATTTTAAGGCACTTCGTTTGATTTGCCTTAAAAAATAACGGCCTAAATATGGGTTTTGCGTTATGAGTTTTCGCTTTGAGGCGGTTCAATTTTTGGCGTCTGTGAAGTTTCCCCTTCTAAGGCACACTCTGAAATCATTTCCACATCGCGTAAGTTCTTTGACATGATATTGGTGCGTTTACGCACTGTATCCAAAGCCGTGCGAACGCCATCGACCTTCTTTTCCACATTCTCAAAGACTTCAGAAAACTTAAGAAATTCACTTTTCACATGAGAAAGCAATTGAGAAACCTCGGCGCTCTTTTTCTCAATCGCAAGCGTCTTAAAGCCTAAAAGTAAGCTATTTAAAAGTGCCGCAAGCACCGTGGGACCTGCGATAGTGATGTGGTAATTGCGGTGCACTTTCTCAATTAAGCCTGGCCGCTTTAAGACTTCTGCCCAAAGGCTCTCGACAGGCAAATAAAGGATCGCAAATTCTGTGGTGTAGGGAACCTCAACGTATTTCTTTTGAATCTTTTGCGCTTCAAGCAAGATGCGGTTTTCGATTGCCTTGGCGTGAACCTCGACAGCCTCGGCATCGGCTCTTTCGGTTGCATCAAGAAGTTTTTCGTAATCTTCAATCGGAAACTTCGCATCTATCGGCAGATAAACCGTGCGGCCATCGTCTTTACCGGGTAATTTAATCGCAAATTCCACACGCTCAGAGCTCTTGGGAATCGTTGCAACGTTCTTTTCGTATTGATCGGGCGTCAGGATTTCCGAAAGGAGATTCCCGAGTTGCACTTCACCAAAAGTCCCACGGGTTTTGACGTTCACTAACACACGACGAAGCCCGTCGACATTTTGCGCGACCTGTCGCATCTCGCCTAAGCCGTTATAAACCGACTTTAATTGCTCATCGACCTGACGGAAGCTTTCGCTAATACGAGCGTTAAGCGTTTCTTGAAGTTTCTCTTCAACAGTAGTGCGCATTTCTTTTAAC
>CAVKJM010000012.1:0-23229 GCA_963656505.1 bacterium | reverse complement strand
AAGATAATGGCAACGTTCGTAAGAATCAGCAAAGCAACGCGTTTCATAGCAGTAAACTCTTTTGTCATTCAAATCGTTGAAACAAGAATCTTAAGGCTTTACGCCCTAAATTCTGATTTTGGAGTTTATCGCAGTTAATCGCGTTTCTTCATTTCAGAATCGCTCCTTTTTCTTTCAGAGCGATAGGAATTGTTAGAAAAGTTTTCAGAGGCCATTTCTATGGTCAATGATGCGCTTTCTCTTATGCCAAAAGACTCAAGAGAATTCACGAAAACTCGTTTATGATGCTGAGCATGAAAAAACAGTTCTACAACACGCACGAAGCAGACGATCAAGAGGCCGATAGCCTTTACGATGGCCCGTCGAAATCTCAAAAAAAACGCGATGCCGAAGCGCTTCAAGCGCTCGGCAAAGAGTTAAGTGAACTCTCAAGCGAACAACGTAGCCAAATTGAGTTGCCTGAAAACCTTTCGGAAGCAATCGACGATCTCGCGAAAATGAAAAGCTTTGGCGCAAGGCGCCGTCAGTTGCAGCTTATTGGAAAATTGATGCGCGCTATGGACGCTGCAAGCGTAAGAGAAGCGATCGATCGCGCCACAAGTAAAAGTAAAGCCGCAGTCGCGGCTCAACACCGAGCTGAAAAGGCACGCGATGCAATGATTGCCAATGACGCAGCTCTCACAGAATTCGTAGAAAAGCACGCCGATGTTGATGTACAGAAGTTGCGTCAATTGGTGCGTGCTGCAAGAAAAGAAGCAAGTCTATCAAAGCCACCGAAGAGCGCTCGAGAACTCTATCGGCTTCTTTACGCGCTTTTCTTACCCACGCTTGACCTACTCGCTAAAGACGAAGAAAACCCTGACAAATAAGGACGCAAGATGCAAACCGAACGTCGTTACCTCGATGAACTCTTGATTGGTATCGTTGGAGTGGCTGAAACTCCCGAGCAATCCGCTCGCGTTATGGGCGCTGTGGAAACATGCTGCAGAGCTTCTTTCACTAGTCCGATTCGCATCATTGCGCGCCCAGTGATCAATGAACTCTATTCTGTTGAAGATTGTTTGCGCGAATTGTCGGACAAAACCCATTGCGACATCATTTTCACGGCTGGCGCCACAGGATTATCTAAAGCTGACATCGTTCCCCAAGCAACGCGTCTTGTTGCAACTTATGAACTGCCTGGCATTGCCGAGCAAATGCGCCGCATTCAATCTTTGAAGAATCCGGCTGCGATGCTTTCGCGCCAGATTGCTGCGCTTCGCGAAACACCCGAGCACGACACATTAATTGTCAATCTTCCTACGCACGCAACTGACATCCCTGATGTCTTGCGTGGTGTGACTCCTGAAGGAAACACGGTGCACGAAGCCGGTGTCTTTGATTGCCTATGCGATTACCTTGAGCAAATTGGAGGCCCTGCGATTGCTTTACGCGATACGATTGACGAGGAGTTAACCGAAGGAAATCAAGATTACTCGCAAGAAAAAAGCGAAGCGCCAGCTGAAACTTCTGTTACTGCTCCTACACAGCCCCGGTATCCCACGTATTCGCAGGCCGCCGCTGCAGCGCGTGAAGCGCACGCGAATCAAGCGTCAAGCACACCAGAAATCACGCACTTAAATCCAAGTGCCTTTGGCCACGGTGTAAATCAAAGAATGAGTGCTGAAGCGATTGCCCGACGCTCGGTGCAGCGCGGTGTAAGACTTGTATCCGATACGAACAAGCACCCCTTTGAAGCGCTTGATGTTTTAGAAAAACTGCCTGAAAGCGGTCGCGCGCCCGACTGCACGATTGTGTGGCTTCACGGCATGGGTACTCAAGCAGAAGACTTCGCCCCATTTGCCAAAGAAATCGTCGACTTCGGCGGTCCCGAATCGCGCTTTATTCTCCCGCGTGCGCCGCAACGCCCGATTACTGTGCAAGCCGGTGCCACGACAACGGCCTGGTACGATGTTTTAACGCGCATTGGCGAACAGCCTGAAGACCTCCCAGGACTTAAAGCCATGCACTTAAAGGTTTCTCAAATCATCAATCAAATCGTAAGTCAAGGGACGCCTGCGGAAACAATCTTCTTAGGAGGATTTTCGCAAGGTGCCGCGATGGCAATTTATAGCGGATTGCGCCAGGCTCGCACTTTGGCTGGCGTTATTGCCTTATCGGGCTATTTACCAGCGCCCGAGATTTTAGAAAATGACATTACGCCCGCAGGAAAGATGACGCCCTTCTTTGTTGCGCACGGCGCCTTTGATACGGTGATTAATCCTGTTGTTGCTCGCAAGTCCGCAGACTTTATCGAAAAGCATATCGATACGCTCGTTTGGCGCGAGTACAACATGGAGCATGAAGTGATTGCCGATGAGATGAAACACATCGTGCAATTTATGAGTGCTGCGCTTCAAAGCTAAGAGCGCTTAGCGTTTGAAGCGCTTTGCGTGAATTACGCCTTGCTTTCTACAAGGATGCGCAACATGCGGCGCAAGGGTTCTGCTGCACCCCACAGAAGTTGATCGCCCACTGTGAAGGCGCTGATGTATTTCGGGCCCATCGCAAGCTTACGGATGCGACCGACAGGAATACGTAGCGTTCCAGAGATCTTCGCAGGAGACAACTCAGCAATCGACTCTTCCTTGTGATTGGGAACCACATAAGCCCATTCATTGGATTTATCGAGCATCGCTTCGATTTCTTCGCAAGAGACGTCTTCTTTCAATTTAATCGTAAGTGCCTGGCTGTGGCAGCGCATACTGCCAACACGCACGCACAAACCTTCAACGGTAAGAGAGCCGGGCTTTCCGTTTTCAGGAAGTCCCAAGATCTTATTGGCTTCAGCTCCACCCTTCCACTCTTCGCGCGACTGACCATTGCCTAAGTCAGAATCAATCCAGGGAATAAGAGACCCAGCTAAAGGAGCGCCGAACGCAGCCTTCGGGAAATCAGGCTTTGTAAACGCTTCGCTTACTGTCTTATCGATATCAAGAATCGAAGAGTGGGGGTCAGCAAGTGCATCGGCTACAGAGGCATTCAAGAATCCCATCTGGCTTAAGAGTTCGCGCATGTTTTTGGCGCCTGCCCCACTTGCGGCCTGATAGGTCATGGAGCTTACCCATTCGATGAGTCCAGCTTTTACCAAACCATCCAAAGCCATCAACATCAAAGAGACTGTGCAGTTACCGCCGATGTAGTCTTTAATGCCAGAGGCTAAGCTCTTATCGATGACAGAGCGATTCACGGGATCGAGAATAATGACGGCATTGTCTTTCATACGTAAAGAACTTGCCGCATCAATCCAGTAGCCGTCCCACCCGCTTTCACGAAGCTTCGGATGCGTTGCCTTGGTGTAGTCGCCACCTTGGCAGCTGATGATTACATCGCACTGAGAAAGCGCTTCAATACTTGTTGCGTCTTGCAAAACGGGATTGGCGTTAGCAATGCCACTCGGTGCAGCTTTACCTGCGGCCGATGTCGAGAAGAATGTTGTTGTGTCCACATAAGAGAAATCATTGTTTTCACGCATTCTGCCCATTAAGACGCTGCCAACCATGCCGCGCCAACCGACCATTCCGAGTTTCATAGGTTTTTTCCTTTTCGTTTAGGTTAATAAAACTAACAACTGCTTATCTTACCCAAACACACGGCCCAAAAATGCAGCCACTGCGCCGTGGGTTTGAACTAAGTTTAAAAGTGTGTGGGGAGCCTCAGGGATTAACACCAAGGCCGCACACGAATTATCCTTCAAAGCCTCATGGGGATAACCATAGGCTTTCGGATTATCAAGGTAAGAATTTCCTGTGCCAAAGTATTTGTCATTAAGACTCATCACAGAAAGCACGGGTTCTTTCTCATAAAAAACATTACCAGGAGCATCAACAAAGTAGTTAGGCTCACAAGACCAGGAGAAAATGATCTTGCCTTTTTCTAGCGCTACGCCGCACTCGGCACTAAAGCGCGCCGCTGCAACACCGCCTTCGCTTGTTCCTGCGACAACGTAACTGCCGTTAAACCACGCCGCGCTCTTTAACTGCAAAGCGGCAAATTTCAATTCCGCTAAACGCATCGCGTGGATTTTCTCATACGCATCGCGCGCCACAGGAGACGAATACGCTAAACGGTCTTCAGTCTGTGTGGAATCGGGAATCACCGTGGCAATGCCAAGATCTCTTGCAAGCCACGCAGCGAATTCACGAATTGCTGGTGTGATACCGGAACTACCGTGCGAAAAAAGGACAACGGGATATTTCGTAGAGGCTTTCACCTGCGTTGGTGTCGTGGTAAGAGGTTCGCTTCCTTTCCCTTGCGGCAAAACAAGCAATGCCTCATCCCACGTTTTCGCAATCGACTCAGGCGTATGTTCAACAACGCTACCTGTGAGAGTTCCTGTTAATTCGATTGTCATGATTTCCTCTTTAGAAGAAGCACGCCACCACAATCAGCATGGTGATGTAACCGACTAAGCAAGGGATTGTCGTGCGCTTAACCATCGTTAGGGGATTGACCTTCGCAAAGCCAGCAACGATGATGATCACACCCGCAACAGGAGAAATCGCACGGAGCATTTCGCTAGCCGTATGCATCATGAGCATGATGGTGATGCCATCGGTGCCGAGCTGTTTGGCAACATCAGGAATAATGTGCGCAAGGCTTGTGAAGGCCGCGACGCCAGAACCCGTCAACACGGTCACAACACCGATTACGGCTGAGAGAAGGACGCCCGTACCCGTAACATCAAGTCCGATGTTTTTCGCGCCGTTGATAAGCATCGTCACAAGGCCAATGTTTTGTAGACCCGTTGCAAAGAACGCCGCAACAAAGATAAGGCCAATCGTGCTTGTCAAAATATTTCCCATACCCTTAAAGAGAGCAAAGGAAAGTTCAAAAGATTTTCTTACATCGCGACGAACGACGAGATCGAGTAAGAAAGAAAGGAACCACGCAACAAACATCGCGGTTGCCACATTCATCGTCACGGTCTTAAAGACCATCTTATTAAAGATAAGCAAAAGGACAATGGGGACAATCGGAAGAACCGCATAAATCGCAGGCGTCTTTTCTAACTCTTGGCGCTTACCTTCCAATTCTTTTAAGTCAAGCGTTTCACCCTTAACGTTATCTTTCTTATCAAAGTAGTACTGCACGAAAACGTGGCTTACGGCCATGGCTAAAACAACGGGAACGGCCATTGGCAATTGATAGTGAACAAGGTATTCAATTGGATCTAGATTAACAAGGCCCGCTGCCATCACAGCCATACCAGAAGCTGGCGCGTACCCAATACATAAGACACTTGCAATCACAGCTGCTGCCGCTAAGCTCGAACACCCCACACGAATAATCAATGGGTAAACCGTCACGACCATCAACATCGCGAGGCCTGCAGCAGAAACAATCACGAGCCCTAAGCAGTGACCGAAGATAAAGACCGCAGCCAAAATTAAATACGGGTTCTTAATGTTCGATAAGGGCTTAGCGCAAACCGTGACGAAACGCTCGGAGGCGCCAATGGCTTGCATATAAGCAGCAAAGCCACCTGAGACCAAAATGATGAAGCCGACACCGGCTAACTGCGTACGAGAAATCGCGCGCAAGAGTTCCATAAAGTCAAAGCCAATGAAACCGGTGGAAGCGACATTTTTCGGAAGGATTGAATCAACGCCGCTAATGACAGCGAGGATATTTAATGCTAAGCCGCCTAAGAAAAGCACCATATTGACTTGGTACTTTTTGACAATGGCCCAGCCAGTCAAAAACAAAATTGCTACGCCAATCCATGGCAATACACTTTGCATCTTTTACTCTCCTAGGAATCTAATTATTATTTATGAACTTACACCTTTAATGGAAAGCTCCTTCATTCTTCCCATATCACGCAAGTTCTGCGGAAAGTTCGCTTAAATCCTGCAGGCGAAATTTCTAATCTATTCGCAAGGCATTTTGCCACAATCCCAAATCCACCAAAATACGGCAAATTCCCTATGAACTCTGCCAAAAGCGGCGAAAAGAGTCTTTAAGAAATGCTCATCGATTCGATTTCTTTTCTCGCGAGCATTGTTTGGCAAGTGTAGTATGCGTACACTCTAAGTAAAGATAACCGTGTAACCCAACAAAGATGAAAGTTCTTGGTATTGAAAGTTCGTGTGATGAAACCGGTGTCGCATTAATCGATAGCGAAAAAGGCGTTCTCGCTCACGCGATTCACACACAAATTGACATGCATCGCGCTTACGGGGGTGTTGTCCCTGAGCTTGCGAGCCGCGACCATATTCGTCGCGCAGTCGTCCTTGTCGATCAAGTGTTAGATCAGGCGCATGTCACAAAAGAAGAACTTGATGCCGTTGCGGTTACAGAAGGCCCAGGACTTGCTGGGGCACTGCTTGTTGGGATTTCTGTTGCGCATGCCATTGGCTACGCACTCAAAATTCCAGTGATTGGCGTTCATCATCTCGAGGGCCATTTACTTTCTGCAAGACTCGCTGACCCCAAACCCGAATTTCCCTTTATTGCGCTTTTAGTTTCTGGCGGCCACACCCAATTTATGCGTGTGGATTCCTTCGGGAAATACACCCTACTTGGGGAAACACTTGATGATGCCGCAGGAGAAGCGTTTGATAAAACCGCGCAACTTTTAGGGGAATGTTATCCTGGAGGACCTGCTGTATCGCGTTTAGCGGATATGGGTAAGCCCGGCGCCATCGTCTTCCCGCGCCCCATGCTTCATAGTGCAACGCTCGATATGAGTTTTTCTGGATTAAAGACTGCGGTACTCACGGCTGTCACAAAAGCAGAAAACCCTGAAGACCCCGCATTTCGATGTGATGTTGCGCGAGGCTTCGTGGATGCTGTGGTTGAGGTGCTTGTTGCTAAAGCGATGAAGGCAATCAAGATGACAGGCATTAAGAGGCTTGTTGTCGCAGGAGGAGTATCTGCGAATAAGCAACTTCGAGAAGGGCTTATCACGGCTGCTAAGCGGCGTGGCGCAGAAGTTTTCTTTCCGCCACTAAATCTATGCACTGATAACGGCGCGATGATTGCGATTGCTGGATTGGAGCGCCTTAAAAATATGAACGAAGCGCAGCGATTCGCCGCTACGCTTCGTTATGGATTTACTGCCAAACCACGCTGGCCGCTAATTTACGCAGCTGACCCCGATACCCAGTAACGGGTGTCCGACCCCCCGCAGCCGCAATTGAATTTACACGCACGGTGTCGCACCTCAAGGTGCACTTGGCCCTTTTGAGCCAAGCGCTCTCCCATCATCGCAACGACCTCTTCATTGGCGTGCAGTTCACGGGCCAAGTCGGGTTCACTTACGGCGCCCTTTTCTTTAATAAGACGAGCCATATCAAGAATAGATCCCATAAGTTAAACCCTCCTTCTTTAAGCGTGGTGAATTTCGATTACTTTCGGCGCCTTCGCACGCATCGATTGAACGACTCGACGCATGATAAGAAGCACGGCAGCCAATGCTGCGATACATAAGACAATCGCAAATGTCGCGCCCGTAGGATCTGCTCCAAAGGTCCCCACCTTATAAAAGATGGTTGCAGCCGAATACCCTAAGAGTGTCGTCCAAGCGGCAACGAAAATCGTCCACGCTGTTCCTACTTCATTCCAGATTGCCGCCATCGCTGCTGCGCACGGCATATAAAGGAGAATGAGAAGTAGGTAAGCAAACGCGGCTGTATCGCTACCAAAGAGCTTACGCATCATATCCGCGCCTGTTGCCTGATTTGGCTCAGCAATCGACTCTGCGGCTTCATCTTCAGCCGATTTAATCCCTAAGGGGTCAAGCAAAGAATCCGCGAGAGACGCTAAGTTATCCGCTACCGTTGAGCACGCCTCATGAAGCGTTGCACCAAAGGACCACGGTTCAGATTCTTCAGCTTCTTCTTTGGCGTTTTCTGTACGCGCCATCGATTCATACAACGAATTCATCGTACCGATGACGGCTTCTTTCGCAAGAACACCCGTAAAGACACCGACAGCGGCTGGCCAGTTTTCCTGCGTCACACCCATCGGGGAAAGCACAGGAGAAATCGTGCGACCAATTTCACTTAAAACAGAGCGATCGCTATCTTCGTTACCAAAGCTTCCGTCGGTGCCTAAAGAGTTCAGAATCGAAAGGCACGCCACAAGCACCACAATCACGCGACCTGCGCGGCACACGAATCCTTTTAAGCGATCCCAAGTGCGGATTAAAACGCCCTTTACGGTCGGGATGTGATACGGCGGAATTTCCATCACGAATGACCCAGAAGCCTCAGGAAGAATGAGCTTCTTCACTAAGAACCCTGTGAGGACTGCCGCAAAGATACCAATGAGGTAAAGACCGAACACGAGGTTTTGGCCATTAGTTGGGAAAAATGCCACGGCAAAAAGGACGTACACGGGAAGTCGTGCACCGCAACTCATAAAGGGAGCCATCAGCACCGTCAAAATGCGGTCTGTCACACGATCCATCGTACGCGTAGCCATCACTGCAGGGACGTTGCAACCGAAACCAACGATTAACGGAACGAATGCCTTACCAGGAAGCCCTAAGAAACGCATTAAGCGATCCATCACGAAAGCGGCGCGGGCCATGTAACCTGAGTCTTCCAATATTGCCAAGAAGAAAAAGAGGAAGAACACAACCGGAATAAACGTTGAGACAGTCTGTAAGCCGCCACCAACGCCATCGGCTAAAACAACCTTCACAATCTCAGGTACGCCAATCGATTCCAAGAGTTCACCAAAGCCTGTGACCATGATGCCGCCAACGAGGATATCGAAGAAGTCAATGAAAGCCGACCCCAGGTTCTGCGTAAAAAGGAACATGCAGTAGATGATAAATAGGAAGATTGGGAAACCGAGGACGCGGTTTAAAACAATCTTATCGATCTTATCTGTGAGTGTCGTTGGCAGTTCACCGATGTGGTGAATCACCTTGGCGCTTACATCAGCAACAAACTTATAGCGGGCATCGGCCACTGCGATATCGAGATTGCCTTCGAAATTCTTTTCGGTTCTTTCGATAATCGGCATCACACGTTCGCGAACATCCTGTGGGATTAAGTCGCGAGCGTTATTGGCGCCTTCAAGGAGTTCAATGGCAAGCCAATGCGGATTCACTGTCTTAATTTCGACAATCTGCTCTTCGATTTCTTCGTGCGCTTTTTCGATTTCAGGCGCATAAGGAAGCGTTAACTTCGGTAGCGAAGGATTGGCGACAAAGGCAGAGATCATCTCCTTTAACGCCACCACACCTTGTTCGCGCGAAGCGACAATTCCCACGACAGGGCACCCGAGCATATTCGAGAGTTCTTCGGTGCGAACTTCAATCTTGCGCTTTTTCGCCACATCGAGCATGTTGACGACAATCATCACAGGTACGCGCATTTCAATTAGTTGCGCTGTAAGGTAAAGATTGCGTTCAAGGTTAGAAGCGTCAACGATGTTAATCACCGCTTCTGCCTCGTGACTTAAGATGTAGTCGCGCGCAACGCGTTCGTCTTCACCTGTTTTTGAAACTGTCGTAAGAGAATAGATACCCGGCAAATCGACAAGTTCAAAGTCTTCGCCTTCGTTAGTGAAGTGCCCGACTTTCTTTTCCACAGTAACGCCAGGCCAATTGCCGACATCCTGATGTGCACCCGTAAGAGCATTAAAGAGTGTTGTCTTTCCGCAGTTAGGATTGCCGACAATACAGATGGTGTGCTTCATTATTAGGCGACCTCCACGTCCATGACATCGGCTTCGCCCTTACGAAGACTTACGAGGCTACCACGCACCTTAATTTCAACGGGGTCTCCCAATGGAGCCAGACGTTGCAATTCAAACTGTGTTCCCGGCACCAAACCGAGCATCAAAAGGCGCTGTCTATATTCTGCTGCACCCCGTGTGAAGGCAACGATCTTCGCGTTTTGCCCTGGCAGCATATCCTTAATGCGCATCTTTTTCTCCAGAAAAGTAAGCAATTAACAGGTGAGAATGATTCTCATTTCGCGGCATTATAGGCAGGAGAGATAAGAACTTGCAATAAGGGCAATAATTTATTTGAAAAATCGTGATTTTCTGTGAGAAAGATTCTCACTCACATTTGCCTAACCCCCTTTCTTCGGTTTTTCTCGAGAAAAAAATGAGGGGCAGTGCCCCTCAGGAGTCCCTCAAATAAAAGGAGATGTACTAGTCGTCAATGGAGATTAACTCATAGTTGGGATTACCCATCTTGAGTTCACGCATATAAGAGAGCTGGCGCAGACCGTGGCGCGATTCGATGCGTTCAACCAAATCGTGGTTTTCCTTATGCGTCATCCGAAACACCAAGTCAACCGAGGCCTGATCGATTGCAAGAATATCCGTGGATGCCAAAATGCCGACATCAGGAATTGTGGGTTCTGCTGCTCCTAAACCTGCGCAGTCGCAATCGACAGACATGCGGCGCATCACATTGATAAAGCAGATGCGTTTACCAAAGAAGTCGCATGTGGCTTTCGCAGACTCAGCCATCGTTTCCATTAAGTGCTCTTTCGCAGGCCACTGATCCCACGGGAGTGAAACATCACTTACGCCGTGCACCTGCTGCTTACCGATGCGGCCATCGGCGCACCCGATAGCGATGTTTTTCATCGAGCCCCCGAAGCCTCCCATCGCGTGTCCCTTAAAGTGCGTTAACACAATCATCGAGTCGTAGTTAACAAGCGTGCCACCCATTGAAACTTCTTTTAAGTGTTTGCCGCCACGCACAGGAAGATTGACTGTTCCATTGGCATCCATGATGTCCACAGGGCAGAAGGTCCAACCGTTAATTTCCAAGGTCTTACGGTGATCTTCTGTTGTGTAGCGATCTCCCTTATAAAGCGTGTTGGTTTCAACGATGGTGCTATCAGGTACTTGCGCCTGAAAAGCCTTAACCATATCGCGCGGCAAAATATTGGGGCCATGGCGCTCACCGGTATGTAATTTGATCGCGACCTTACCGTAAATCTCGCTATTAATAAGGCTATAAAGTTTGATTAAGTGCTCAGCATCGATGTGCTTAGTGAAAAAGACCTTGGCTGCTGTTTCGCCAGCCTTTGCCTCTGTAATTTGCTTACTACCAATAACTGGGCTTGAGCCCTGAATGTTTGATGAAACTAACTTTGCTATCGCGGAAGACCCTCCTAAACCAAAAGCGGCTGTTGCTGCAATAAGTTCGCGTCGAGAACAAGGCATGAGACACCTCAATATCTAAAACGTTTCTCATAAGGCGCACAACTTTCCTGCGCCTTTTTTCGGGAAAAAATTCTAGAAAGCCTCTTAATTCTTTCTTTGCCTTTTTGTCTTAAATTTCTGCCTAAAACTCCAAGGCGCCAGAAGTAAACCGCTTCTGACGCCTTAAAAATGAAAGAAAACTTAAAGGAAAATTATTCTTGTGTGTCGCGGATTACCACGCCTAATTGCGTAAGTTGATTTAAGCACTTAGAAATCCCGACGGCATTGCGAACGCCTAATTTCTGGCAAAGATTGGCGCGATGCACCTGTACGGTTCTTTCAGCGATATTTAAGCGATCGGCAATGACCTTATTCATTAAACCCTCGTAAACAAGAAGGGCCACTTCTCGCTCACGACGACTTAAAGAATTCCAGCAATCGATGATTTTGCCGTTTTCCATTTGCTCTTGCGTATCAGAAAAACTCTTCTCGACCGCGCGATCGATTGCCTCTAGGAGTTTTTCATCGACAACAGGTTTACATAAGAAATCCATCGCCCCCTGCTTTAAGGCTTTCACGGCCATTTCAATATCGCCGTGCGCAGAAACAAGAATCACCGGCAGTTGCGTAGCGCGTTGCGCAAGTTTCGCTTGTAGTTCAATCCCACTTAACCCGGGCATACGCACATCGAAAACGCCGCAACCTTGAATCGTTGGGTCGTCGTTTTCAAGAAAATCTTCTGCGCTCGAATACGTGCGCACGAGCCAGCCTTCGCCTTCAATTAAATACTTATAAGAATCTCGAACGCCCTTGTCGTCGTCGACGATGCGAACCACCGCCCGTGATTTTCGTGCATCCATTCATCTACTCCTTTTTCAGGGGAAACTTCACCGTAACTTTCAAGCCACGCGGAATATTGCGTGCGAATTCGATTGTTCCATCATAGGACTCCACAATCTTTCGCGCAATCGATAAACCCAAACCAAGACCTTCGCTTTTTTCCGAGCGCATCGGAACAAGAAGCTTTTCGATATCTTCATCGCTTGTAATCGGACCGTTATCGGAAACCGTAAAGACGATGTGGTCTTTCTCGGTGTGTAAATCCACTAGGATGTGCCCTGCTGGGTCATCACCAATGGCTTCCACTGCATTTTTCACGAGATTACGAATCACCAATCCCATCTCAAGAGCATCGGCTCTAAATCGTGGGTCGCCCTCGACTCTAAATTCGATTCGCTTATCGTTGTTGAGCTCTAAACCGAGACCTGCTTTACTCATCAAGGATGTGAGCTTAATTTCCTCGGATTGCTTCTCGTGCTTTTTCGCGTAATTGCGCACGTGATCGACAATGGCACTAGCGCGTTCGTTTTCTTGAAGAATGCGTCCTAAGGCGAAGTCAAGTGACTCAGGCGTCAAGGTCTTATTGTTCGCACGACGCCGAATTCCCATCGCAAAGTTTGTGACCGCGGCTAAGGGTTGCCTTAATTCGTGCGCAACAATGCTTGAAATCTGCGAAACACTAGCAATGTGTTCGAGTTCTTCAAAGCGTTTTTCGGAGGCCCGCTCTTTTTGCATGGCGTGCATCAATTCAACGGTTAAGCGCCTTACTGTTCTTTCTTTCAGTAATACACGCAAAATCAAAGCGAGCACAAAGGCCATTACCGCAAAAATCCAAATGATGTGCTCACGCAAGAATTCGAGCGTCGACATGCGCTGAAACTTTAAGTACGGCTCAAATTGCAGTTCTTCTTGCGCGCGGTGCACCTTCGTGTAGTCTCGCGCCGTATCCCATGTGACCGTGCTTGAAAAGTCAAAACCTCGTAGCGCTTTGGCGAATTCTTCACCTGTTTTGCGATTAACGCGAATGCTAGAAGCGAAGGCCCAACCTGGATAAAGCGCAGTCGAGTGCGGCGTTAAGGAGCCCTTTTCCCCGTCGCTTACATCGGGCGGAATGAGATCGAAATCGGCAAAAATCTTTGCATCCACCTCGCGATATAAGCATGAAGAAATCGCTAGCGCATCAACGCTTCCATTTTTTAGCGTTCTGACCGCATCTTCCAAAACAGGGTAGCGCACATAGTTCCAGGCGTCTTTTTTTGAAAAATTCTTTTCGCGAAGTTCCTCGAGAAGTAAGAGTTCTGTATCAGGGATATCGTGCACAATTAAGGCAATGTCTTTACCCTGAAGCTTATCCCAGGAGTTCATTCCCTTACGAGTAAAAACGAGAGCGCTCGTTTCCGAATAAAAGTTTTCGCCCTTTTTCTGATAAAGGGATGCTAAGAGCTCATAGCCGTAGTAGCGCTCTAAAACGCTAATCACTTGCGGGCTAGCGCACACGAAATCGACCGATTGATTGCGGACGGCCTCATAGATTGCATCGGCGGGAAGTTGTCGCACCACAAGGCGCCGATCGGAGTAGATCGGATCGATTTTATGAAAAGAATCGCGAATGACCCATTGCATCTTAGGCATTGAGCTATCTAAGACGCCAATTACCCAATTGACAGACGGATCAGCGCAAAAACCCGTTGCCGCACACATTAGGCTGGCAAAAAAGAGAAAGCAGCGAGAAAAAAACTTCGACATAAAAACGATTTAAAAGTGAGCCACTCAAGGTTAATCGGTAAGTGTTTCAGACCGCTATGGCTCATATTGCGTTTTCTACTTAGCGTGAAACCACAATTTCGTAAAAGCGAAATATTTTCTAAAGTCTACTACGTAGAAAATACTTAGTTAGAACACGCAAGGAGAAAAACCATGTTCCCGATCGATAACACCTTGGATCTCATCGCTTTGTGCATCGCCGGTGGCGTTGCTCTCGTTTTGATTTTCTTAGCTTACAAAACCTCCTAATTTACACATAGTTTAGCGTTTTCAAGCCTGTCGCACTATCCTCTGCGGCAGGCTTGAATACTTTGAAACCAAAGGGTTTTTGCATGTTTATGGCGCAACTGAAGTTGCGCCATAATGCGTTTAGAAATCGAAAACCAAACCCTAAAATGACTTTAGGCTTTCTTTCTCGGTAAAAGCTTAATAAGGGCAGAGGTATCCAAGCGCCCGTCGCCCTGACTCTGTAGTTTTACGTAGTAACTATCCACTAGTTTCGTAAGCGGCATTTCTGAACCGTTTCTTGCGGCTTCCGCTAGTGCAATGCCGAGGTCTTTGCACATCCAATCGACAGCGAATCCGAAATTAAATTGATCGGCAACCATCGTTTTGGTGCGATTTTCCATTTGCCAGGAACCGGCGCAGCCTTTGGAAATTGCCTTTAGCACAAGATCCATATCGAGTCCTGCGTTGAGTCCAAAAGCAAGCCCTTCAGAAAGAGACTGCAAGACACCTGCAATGCAGACCTGATTGACCATCTTGGTCAGTTGTCCGTTTCCGGCTTTTCCCATATGGGTAATGGCGCTCGAAAACGCCTTTAAAACCTCTTCGGCTTTTGCAAAGTCTTCCTCATCGCCCCCAGCCATCACAGTGAGCGTCCCGTTTTGAGCGCCCGATTGGCCGCCAGAAACCGGAGCATCAACAAAGCCACAGTGCTGCTTGTGGCAAGCCTCCGACAATTCGCGCGAAAGCGCTGCAGAGTCTGTTGTGCAATCGACTAAAACGGCGCCCGCTTTGAGACCCGCTAAAACGCCGTTATCGCCATAAACGACACTACGCACATCGTTATCGTTGCCAACGCAGGCAAAGACAACCTCACAGTCTTTTGCAGCCTCTTTGGGCGTTGCGGCAAACTTACCGCCAAACTCGGCGGCCCACTTTTCGGCTTTCGCACTTGTGCGGTTAAAAACGGTAACGTCAAATCCGGCTTTGGCTAAGTGCCCTGCCATCGGGTAACCCATAACACCAAGCCCAACAAAGGCAACTTTTCTCTTATTCATCCTCTTGCTCTCCTTGATCGCTCACATCAGAAAGGGATGCCACATATTCGCCCCAGTTATATAGGTCATCTAAAACCTGTTGACGCGCTTCAAATTGCGCATCCGTTAGGGTGCCATTTTCTGTAGCTTCACAATCTTTTTGAGCGGCTTTATCAATCTCTTCAAAATATTCGTTAAGGCTCAACGTCCCATCAACAAGGCCTTTTAAGCGAGCCGCGCAGAAAGCTTTCCAACGAATAACTTCGCTTTCCGATAGCGTCTGAGGCCAATTGCGAGCCCTTTTTCTCCATAGGAGTTCTGCTAAGCGGTCATCAGCAAAGTGAATCTCATCTTTACCTAAGGCAGCCGCGATTTCTTCAGGCGTCATTTTCGCAAGGCGCTGCATGAGGTGCTTATCTACGTCAGCGGGAAATCCCGAGTAAAGCGACGCATCCACATCGACCTCAATCTCGTCGTGCTTATCTGCGGAAGCCTCTTTAACTTTCTCTCGAATCTCAGGGAGGATTTCACGCAAAACATCGATGTTGTGCGAGATCGCGTCCATGTCAAAACCAAAGCGCTTAACGGCACTTTGCTTTAAGACAGATAAATTCGGGCAAGCAAACGGGAACTTCGAAACCCTCACCTTAATTAGGGCTAAAGGCGAGACTCCCTCTTCTAATTGAGAGCGGTGCCAAGCACGACGTTCAATCTCTTCAGAAGACAACGCAGTAAGAATGCTTGGATCTTCAAAGCAATCCCAAGCGATGATGTCTGTGCGAGGCCCTTTTTGCCAAATCGGGAAAAGCACTCGAATAAAGCCGCGCTCTTGACCTGCTGTGCGATCGATGTAGACCACAGGATTACCCCCTGTGCTACAAGAAAAGGCGTGGCTAATGGCATCTTTGGAGCGATTCTCGAGCGCCCACTGCCAAAGCCGGGGATTCGTTGTGGCAATCAGTTTGGCAAGAGCCACCGTTGCATACACGTCGCTACACGCATCATGCGCATGTGTGTGCTCTAAGTGATTGGCAGCACTTAATTCACTTAAGCGAAATGAGATTCTCTTTTTCCCATCATCGTCTAGAACTTCAGGCCATTGAATGCCTTCAGGCCTTAAGGCCCACACCGCTTGCACAAGAGGGAATAAGTCCCAGCGCGAGCAGTTATTCATCCATTCTCGTGCGTATGGGTCTTTCAAATTACGCCAGAAAAGAAAGCGCGTCACCTCATCGTCAAAGCGAAGGCTGTTGTAGCCAATAGAAATCGTATTAGCCTCAGTAAAAACCTTTTCGATGCGATCTGCAAGCTCTGCTTCTTTTACCGCGCCTCTCGCATGCGCAACCTGCGGAGTAATCCCTGTGACTAAACAAGCCTCGGGATTTGGCAAATAATCGGGGCTTGTTTCGCAATACCAAACATCAGGCTCGCCAATCGCGTTGAAGTTTTCGTCTGTGCGAAGGCCCGCAAACTGCACAGGGCGATCTAACCTTTTATTTAATCCAAAGGTCTCGTAGTCATGCCAATAAAAAGTGGTATCGGACATTGTTTTAGGCCTCGTTTCTTTTTGCTAGGCGATTCGTGAGTAGCCGCCTGCACGATTGGATTCTCGCAAATAACGGTCAAATTGCATAGCAACGGCTCGCACGAACATCTTGCCTTTGGGACTCACGGTAATCCTCTCATCACTAAGTTCAACTAAGCCGTGATGCACGTAAGGCTGCAACTTCTTTAATTCGTAGGCGAAGGTCTCATCAAAATTGATACCGAATTCGTCTTCGATTTCTTTTTTCACCAAATCAAAGCGACACATAATGGTCATGATGACGGTGCGCCGCAAAATATCCTCTTGGCTTAAAACAAAGCCGCGCGAAGTGGCTAAGTCGCCTGCGCGAATCGCTTCGTAGTACGGCTCAATTTCTCGAGGATTGCATGCATAGGTATTGGCAACATAGGAAATGGCGCTTGACCCAAGAGCGACCATGTCGCACTCGGCTTGAGTCGAATAGCCTTGGAAGTTGCGCTGAATCGTGCCATTGCGTTGTGCAATCGAAAGCTCGTCAGTTTCTTTTGCAAAGTGATCCATCCCGATGTAGCGATACCCGTTACTCGTTAACGCACGAATCGCATCAAACATGATATTGACTTTCTCGGGAGTGCTTGGAAGGTCCGCTGACACAATACGGCGCTGCGCTTTAAAGATATTGGGTAGGTGCGCGTAGTGATAAAGCGCGATGCGGTCAGGAGACAGTTCGATTACTTTTTCAATCGTCTTAGCAAAACTCTCACGCGTCTGCTTTGGAAGCCCATAGATAAGATCCATGTTAACCGAATGAAATCCTGCAGCGCGCGCCTCATGCAACACATCGCGAATCATCTCATAGGTTTGTAAGCGATTGACGGCTTTTAAAACCTCAGGGTTAAAGTCCTGAACCCCTAGACTCATACGGTTAAAGCCAAGAGAGGCGAACGTTCTAACCTTTTCTTCATTGCACGTTCTTGCATCGACTTCAACAGAAATCTCCGCATCCTTTTCAAAAGGAAAGCGCGCGCGAATGCCTTCAAGTAAGCGCGCGATTTGCTCTGGGTTTAAGAATGTGGGAGAGCCCCCGCCCCAATGCAATTGCGAAAGTGTCTTTTTGCCTGTGAGGAGATTTTTCACTAAATCGGCTTCTTTTAAGACGACATCGAGATATTCATCTGCCTTCGCGTGATCACGCGTAACAATCTTATTGCACCCACAGTAAAGGCACACATCGGCACAAAACGGAATGTGCGTATAAACCGAAAGCCCTTTTTGTGGGTCGCGTGAGGCAAGAGCCTTTTTATAGTCAGCCACTCCTACCGTTGGCCCAAAGCGGTCAGCTGTCGGGTACGACGTATAGCGGGGTGCGGGAACATCAAATTTGCGCCAGAGCTCGGCATCAGGCAATTGCACGCCACTTACATTGGGATCGGTCATTGATTCACACTACTAGTCCCTGCGATTGAAACAAAAAACTCGTTTGCAAGGCATTGTTTGGATTTTTGCAATTGATTATAATCAATTGACTTTTGTCAAATTCGACTCGGTTACGCTTTGATGCAATAGGCTAGAAAGCCTTGCGCTTCAAGGGCTTAAAGCCGAATCGGGTGGCGCGGATTATACCGACTTGCCCTCTTTTCCAATACGAAAAGCTCAACGGCAACGCGTTGGTCTAATCTTAGCGCCAAGGAGAAAATAAGAAGCGTTGCTTTTCCTTAGCTTTTAAGAGAAAAGCGCGCCACACAACATAAGACCGAAAACATTCGGCTTGAGAGGGGTTGCGAGCATGTTACACACACCAGGATCGGCTGCATGCGGTATCCGCATCGTTTGTTCAGCCTGTAGTTTGCGCGATTTCTGCTTACCCGAGGGACTCGACTTTAAAGAACTCGAGCGCATCGAAGAACTCATCACAACACGACGTCGTATTCGTCGTGGTGAGGCCCTTTACAGAGCAGGCGACCCCTTTGAGGCGTTTTACGCTGTGCGTCTTGGATTTCTAAAAGGCTCTGTTCTCGCTTGCGATGGCCGTGAACAGGTGACGATGTTTTATATGTCTGGCGACATTGTGGGCTTTGATGGTCTTGCCAATGGCGTCTATTCAAGCGACATGATTGCCTTGGAAGATACGGAAATCTGTGTTGTCTCTTATAAGAGATTGCGCGATGCAACCGTCAACGCCCCTGCCGTTGCTCAGCACTTTGAGCGCCTTTTGTCGCGCGAAATCATTCGCCAAAATGGTGTGCTTTTGCTTTTAGGTTCGATGCACGCCGAGCAGCGCATCGCTGCGTTTTTACTGAATCTTTCGCAGCGCTTTGAGCAGCGCGGCTACTCACGAAGTGAATTCGTGCTTCGTATGACGCGCGCTGAGATTGGCTCTTACTTAGGTCTTAAGCTTGAAACCGTTAGCCGCGTCTTATCGCGCTTTACAACGGATAACCTAATTATCGTTAATCAAAAGCACGTACAGATTCTTGACTTTGAAAGCCTTCGCTCAATCGTTAGCGGCCAAGCTTTTCTCAAAGATGAGCCAGCAACGCGGCCTGTGGAGTCGCCCTACGGGATTCGAGGACTCGTGAGTGTTGCCAATCACAATAAGGATGTGAAGTAGTTTTTTTGTATGACACAAAACGCTACGCTTGCTAAACCCGATATCGGATATCGAGCTATCGCTCGTCTTGCCTCGCCTATTCTTATTGCCAACATTTCTATTATGGGCTCGGGCACTATCGATACGGTGATGGCCGGTCGCTTGGGCGCTGATCACCTAGCCGCAGTCGCTATCGGTAACGCAACAGTTGTGATGGTCTTAATGACGCTCGTTGGCGTCATTCAATCGTTAAGCCCTCTCGCAGGACACCACTTCGGTGCGGGTAAATACGAAAGAATCGGTTTTGAACTCACACAAAGCCTTTGGCTCTCAATTTTTTTGAGTGTGATTGGCTTTGCGCTTCTTGCCTCAACAGATATTTGGGTAAGTCTTTGTAATGCGCACGGCGAAGTCGCCCGCATGCTTCGAATCTATTTATTTGCGAGTGCCTTAAGTGTTCCCGCATTTATGCTCGGACGACCCTACGTTGCGCTTAATGCGGCGATTAATCTACCGAAGGTAACGATGTGGGTTTCGGTGGGGTTGCTTGTTTTGAAGTTTCCGCTTAATGCGCTTTTTATGTATGGGCTTTTCGGCCTTCCTTCTTTCGGTGGCGGGGGAGCTGGCATTGCCTCTGCTCTTGGTGCAACGTTAAGCCTCTTTGCTTTATACGGCTACTGGCGCTTTGCAAAGGTCTACGATAGATTCCGCCCGCAGCGTTTTTACCTTCCAAATTTAAGTGCGATTGCAACGCACTTGAAAATCGGTGTGCCGATTTCTTTTTCGATGTTTTTCGAAATCAGTTGCTTTGCGATGATGGCCATTCTCATCGGTCGCATTGGAACGATTGATGTAGCCGCACACCAGATTGTTGCAAATGCCACGTCCTTTATTTTCCAGGTGCCTCTTTCTTTAGGCATTGCCGTAAGTGTCTTAGTTGCGCAATGCTTAGGTGCAGGGTCTCCGACAATGGCACGAAAAGTGATGTTTCGTGTGATGCGTTTAGCGCTTTTGGTTGCCGCTATCACCTCTTCTAGCCTATTTATCTTTAGGGATGTCGTTGTTAACTTTTATACAACCGACATTGCGGTTGCCAATCTTGCGAAATCGCTTCTTGCCGTCGCTTTGATTTTCCACGTTGCAGATGCCTTGCAGACAACAAGTTGCTTTGCGCTTCGTGGCTATCGCGTCACATTCTTACCGATGGTCATTTACGGCGTACTTCTTTGGTCTGTTGGCTTAGGTGGCGGCTGCTGGCTTGGCTTTAGCGCTGAGATTATCGGTGGTCCCTACGGAGCGCATGGATTCTGGGCTGCGACTGCCACAGGCATTATTCTCGTTAGTATCGCTATTGGTTCTTACGCCATTTACATTGCCAAAGACCGCTTAAGCGATGAGCGCAGAAGTCACGATACCCCATAGATTTACGGATGTTTTCTGCCAAACACGCAGTTTCAAACTCTGATGATTTATAAGGGCTTTTAAACAATTTGAAGGCGTTTGGCTATTTCATGCAATAAAAATCCCGAGGCTTTAAAGAGTTTCTCGGGATGTACTCTCAAGCAACGAAAAGCTTAGTCAAAACCCACTTCTGTGAGTTCACGACTTACGCAAGGATTGCCATCGGTAATCCAAAGTTTCTTTTCTGTTAAGTCCATGATGACTGCATAAATCGTGCAGATTTGCTTACCTGGGATATCCGCTGGGTCTTCGTGACTGCAGATGGAATCGGGATAGTTTTTATGATCACGCAAAATATCAAAAAGAATGTCGCAATCGAAGTCTTTTCCCTGTTTAGCCATCAGTCGCTTTAAGCGATTTAAGCGAACAAAGGTGCAAGGCAAATCACGCTTAAACGTATCTTGAGCTTGGAAAATTGACGAAAGATAGTGATTGGTGTGAGCTAAAGGCGTGAGATCATCCGCTCCAATGACATCAAAGTTATCGGGCGTGAATTCAACATTAAAAAGAAAGTCTTCGCTACTACCCATCGCGAAATTCCCCGCGCCTGCTCTCTTAGCGGAAGCCACAGCGCCAATGGCGTTACTTATCGTTTCTTGGCGCAAAATCGAGCGATACATCACATGAAGGGGAACACCTTTTTGACCACGGCCGACACTTAGGGCATTTAATCCAACACCAACGCCAGCCTCATTAAGACCCTTGCCACCGATGATGCCCGCTTCAGCACACATAATCTGGCGCGGAGCCTTCGGCTCTTCGATTTTGACAATCACAACACCTTCTTCAGCGCGGCGCAACCAATCCCAGTTTTGTCCGAGATAGGTGTGTCCGTCTTTACTCATCGAAGAGAGAACACCAAGACACGTGCAGCCATCTGTGAAAGCAAAAAGAATTTCGCTACGGCAGTTAATTGTGAGGATTTCATCAAAACTTAACTTGGCGCCTTCGGCGATTCCTCGCATCTCTTCTAAGCCATCGGGTAAATACTCTTCAATGTACTCGATAAACGATTTGGCTCTGAGTTGTGCCTCTCTCCAAGAGACCCCATAGGTCTGAAACATCGCCTTATAAAAATCGATGGTTTTACGAATGCGCTCGGGGACTTGCGAACCATACTGAACGCCACGCTCAAAGACGTTACCAGAAATCGAAATCACAGGATAGGTCATCACTACTCCTTACTAAACAATCAAGTTAGGGGCTCTCAATCTAAAGGCTCTTTGCCTTTAATGTCAATAGTTGTTGTTAGTGCCATATGACAACTATTTACCTCTTGTTTCTCTCAGTGTTAGCCTCGTTTTCCGTCTTAAAGACACACATTTTTTAGGAGATGAACTATGTTGGATATCAACCGTCTGGCTAAGGAGATCGAGGCTCTTACTGAAGGAAAAGAAGCCGAGATGACAGCCTTCTTAGCTGACATCGTCAATCGGGAAAGCGGAAGTTTCGATACCGATGACGTCAATGCTCTTGGCGATTACCTCGAGAGCCTCGCGAAAGAGATGGGGGCAAAAATCTCGCGGCCAAAAGCTGCGGTGCATGGCGATCCGATTGCCTGCACATTCAATTGCGACGATGAGAACACACGTCGCATCTTCCTTGTCTGCCACAGAGACACTGTTTTCCCACACGGGACAACGGCAACGAGACCCTTCACAGAAGACGCCACGCAGTGCTACGGCCCTGGATGCGCCGATATGAAAGGCGGTATCACGATTGGCCTATATGCAATCAAACTCTTAAAGGCCATCGGAGAAAAGATTCCGCTTGAAATTATCTTCACATCAGATGAAGAAATTGGTTCTGAAGCCTCGTCGCCTTTTGTGCACGGCCGCGCAAAACTTGCCAAAGCTGCGTTTTTCTTGGAACCGGCTCGCGCTAACGGCGCTCTTGTCACAGGCCGCGACGGTGGAGACCTTTTAGTCCTTACCGCCAAAGGCCACTCTTCTCACGCAGGTAATGCCTTTGAAGAAGGAACCTCGGCCATTCACGGGCTAGCCAAAGTTATTGCCGAAATGGCAGAACTTTCCGATGCGAAAGCCGGATACAGTACAAACGTTGGCCTTATTAGCGGTGGAGACGGTGCCATCATCGTTGCCGACCACGCCACAGCGAAGGTCTACACACGCTTTTCAACTCTCGAACAACGTGAATATCTCTTAAAGCGCTTTAAGGAAATTTGCGCTGCGCACACCGCTGGCGACTTAAGCGTATCCATTAGCGACCCTGTGGGCTTCTTACCCTTCCTACCCAATGAGGCGAATCAAGAACTCTTTGGCCTCGTGAAAAAAGCGGGAGAGGCTTTTGGCCTTTCGCTAACGGGAATGAACGTTCGAGGAGCCGCTGACGCTGGCATCACATCCTGCGAAGGCGTTCCCACGATTTGCGGCATGGGAATCGTTGGCGGAAATCTTCACACAGATCGCGAATTCGCCATTAAGGCTTCTCTTCCCGAAAGGCTTCGCGTTCTCACGCTTTCGATTTTATTAGCTCACAACACATACAAATAAAACCATAGGAAAAAATCATGACCACACAAATGATAATTGCCCAATGTTTGATGGCGGTTGTCCTAATTTTGATGATTAGTGGCAAAACGCCTTTGTACCTCACGGCTA
>CAVKJM010000011.1:0-23439 GCA_963656505.1 bacterium | reverse complement strand
TTGCTATTCGTGAAGGTGGCCACACCGTTGGTGCGGGCGTCGTCGCGAAGATTACGGAATAATTTGAAATTTTGGTCGCAGCTTTAGCAAAGAGCAGCGACCGAACAGGGGTATAGCTCAATTGGCAGAGCAGCGGTTTCCAAAACCGCAGGTTGAGGGTTCGATTCCTTCTGCCCCTGCCAAAAAATAGTGCGAAAAAAGCCGCGAACACCGTCCGCGGCTTCGCCATCTGCGAAGAAATGATATTTTCCTCGCTTTAAGTAACAAGAAAAAAGAGAAAATGAGTACACAAACCGAGCAAAAAGCACCGAATGCAACATTGGACACCGTTCTTGTCCTCGTTGCGGTTTTGGTTGCAGTCGCAGGGCTGCTCGCCTTCACATTCTTGACCGATGAGACTCTTACGGTGCGCTTTGTCGCATTAGGTGGCGGTCTTGTTCTAGGAGCGGTGATTGCGGCGTTTTCCCCATCTGGAAAGCGCTTTTTTGCGTATGGCCGCAATTCTTACGAAGAACTCCGTCGCGTGGTTTGGCCAACACGCCGTGAAACAATCCAAACGACAGGAATGGTTTCTGCGTTTGCTGTGGCAGTGGCGATTTACCTCTTTTTCATCGACAAACTCGTGCAGTGGGCCATGTACGATGGGCTCTTAAAGCTGACGTTCTAATTAACGTAGAAAGAAATAAATCATGGCTGAAAACGAAGAAAATGTCGAAGTGGCGGCGCCTGCTGCCGAGCCCATGAGTGAGGTTGCGCCCGAGGTTGAGGCAAAACCGAAGGCTCCTGGCATGCACTGGTACACCTTGCACGTTTATTCCTCGATGGAAAAGAGCGTGCAGCGCGCCATCATTGAACGGATTGAACAGTCCGATTTGAGAGATCAATTCGGTGAGGTGCTTCTTCCGATTGAAAAGGTTGAAGAAACTCGTAGTAACGGACAGCGTAAGACAACGGAACGCCGTATGTATCCGGGTTATGTCTTCGTTGAAATGGTGATGAACGACGATACGTGGCACCTGATGAACTCAACGCCTCGCGTGATTGAGTTCTTAGGCAATAACCACCCCGTTCCGTTACGTGACGAAGAAATTGCTGAGATTAAAGGCCGTATGAACGAGGGTGAAGAAAAGCCCCGTCCCAAGGTCGAATTCGAAGCTGGCGAAGTGGTTCGTATTACGCAAGGGCCCTTTGCTGACTTTAACGGTCGTGTCGTTGAAGTTATGTACGACAAGAGCCGTTTGCGTTGTTTTGTTTCGATTTTTGGACGCGATACGAGTGTTGAACTCGCGTTCCACGAGGTCGAAAAGATTTAATTTGGTGTGTTTTGCTCACAGAGGCGAATTTGATTTCAGTTTGCCTCTCGGGCATAATGCGCCCCTTCACTTCAATTGGGGAGCTTTCGGCAATGGTGCCTGATAAGCGACTGAACCCAAGGAGACATAAAAATGGCAAAGAAAATTGTCGGCTTTATTAAGCTGCAGATTCCTGCAGGTAAAGCCAATCCATCCCCACCCGTTGGTCCCGCTCTTGGTCAGCGCGGACTTAACATCATGGAATTCTGCAAGGCCTTTAACGCCAAGACGCAGAGCATGGAACCGGGTCTTCCGATTCCTGTTGTGATTACCGCCTATGCCGATAAGAGCTTCACATTCATTATGAAGACTCCTCCGGCCACGGTTCTTATTAAGAAGGCTGCTGGAATCCAGAAGGGTTCTGGTCGTCCGCAGGCCGATAAGGTTGGCAAGATCACACGTGCTCAGGCCGAAGAAATCGTCAAGATGAAGAAGCCTGACTTAACCGCTGCTGATATGGATGCGGGCGTTCGCATGATTGCGGGCTCTGCGCGTTCTATGGGCGTTACGGTGGAGGGCGTCTAACATGGCAAAGCTTTCTAAACGTGTTAAGGCCAATGCCGCTAAGTACGATCTTTCCAAGCTCTATGCATTGGATGCGGCGCTCGATGCCGTTAAGGCTTGCGCCACAGCGAAGTTCGACGAATCCGTTGACGTTGCCATCCAACTTGGCATTGACGTTCGTAAGTCCGATCAGGCTGTTCGTGGCGCCGTTGTGATGCCCGAAGGCACAGGTAAGACAATTCGCGTTGCTGTGTTCACACAGGGTGCGAAGGCCGATGAAGCCAAGGCCGCTGGTGCTGATGTTGTCGGTTTCGACGACCTCGCCGCCGAAGTCAAGGCCGGTAAGATGGACTTTGATGTCGTGATTGCCTCGCCTGATGCGATGCGTGTTGTTGGTCAGTTGGGCCAAATTCTTGGCCCGCGTGGTTTGATGCCGAACCCGAAGGTTGGCACTGTGACCCCGAATGTGGCCCAGGCTGTGAAAAACGCCAAGGCCGGTCAGGTTCGCTTCCGTGCCGATAAGGCAGGTATCGTTCACGCCGCCATTGGCCGTGCTTCTTTCGAGACAGAACGCCTCGTGAAGAACTTCAAGGCCTTAATGGAACAGATCAACAAGTTAAAGCCCGCCGCGCTCAAGGGTGTTTACATCAAGAAGGTTTCCATCAGCTCAACGATGGGAATCGGCGCTCGCGTGGATTTAACAACGCTGTAATAGAAATACCGAGAGGGTAAAGTCGGAAGCGAGGCTTCTTGCACTTTCCCTTTCACTAGAGACCGTGAGGTCTCGAGGGCTTTGGGTGGTCAAGCAATGCTTGACCGCTGTCAAAGACCGTTGGAGGGATTCGGTTTTTTAAGGCTGCGGAATGAGTGCTTTAAAAAGTCGATTGCTTTAATTGTCTTTTGGGTTGGAAACAGTTTGCGAAATCCGCGCAAAACCAACCGTAAAAAAGATGTCCAACGCAGACGGTTGAACCTCAAAGAGAGATATGCCAATGTTGTGTAACGACAAGCAGAACTCTCAGAGATAGGTGAAAACCGGTTATTAAAGAACCGGTGTGAGAAAAGAAGAAATCCTTTTCGAGCACCTCTGAGTGGAGCCAGACCATGGGTCTTAATCGTCAAGATAAGGCGGCTGTAATTGAGGAAATGCGTGGCATTGTTGCCAACACAGCCTCGATTGTGATCGCTGAGTACCGTGGGCTGACCGTTGAAGCAGTCACCAAGTTGCGTGCCAATGCACGTGAACAAGGTGTGCAGTTGCGTGTGGTCAAGAACACGCTCGTGCGCCGCGCTGTTGAAGGCACACCGTATGCGGGATTGGCCGACAAGTTTGTCGGACCTCTCGTTTATGGCTTTGCTTCCGACCCCGTTGCTCCCGCACGTGTTTTGGCAAAATTTGCCAAGGAAAACGACAAGCTTGTCATTAAGGGTGGTGCGATGCCCGACGTCATTATGGACGTTGCCGAAATCGAACAACTCGCCACGATGCCAAGCCGCGAAGAACTCCTTGCCAAGTTGATGGCCACGATGAACGAGCCGATTGCCAAGTTCGTCCGTACAGTCAACGAAGTGCCAGCGCGCTTTGTGCGCACTGTGGCTGCTTACCGCGATGCCCAGGAAAAGGCTGCTGCCTAATATTTAACTAACTTATACACAACGTTATGGAGTCAAAAATGGCCCTGACCAATGAAGAAATCCTTGAAGCGATTGCTTCGAAAACCGTTCTTGAAATCAGTGAATTGATCAAGATGATGGAAGAAAAATTCGGCGTTTCCGCCGCTGCTGCCGCTGTTGCCGTTGCTGGCCCAGCCGCTGCCGCTGCCCCGGCCGCTGAAGAAAAGACCGAATTCAATGTCGTTTTGGCTGAAGTCGGTTCCAACAAGATCGCCGTCATTAAGGCCGTGCGCGAAATCACAGGTCTTGGCTTGAAAGAAGCCAAGGACCTCGTTGAAGGCGCCCCGAAGGCCGTCAAGGAAGGTGTTGCTAAGGCCGACGCCGAAGAGCTCAAGAAGAAGCTCGAAGCCGCTGGCGCGAAGGTCGAACTCAAGTAATCTTAAGTTCCAAAGGTCGACGCAGGATTGTCTCCTGCGTCGCCTCATTTTCTGAGGCGACTTTGAATTTGGCCGTTTATCGTGCTAGACTGAACGACCCAGTTCAAAGTCAGACACTGGATGATAAGAGAGAAAAAACATTAAATTTTGACGTGTAACCGCACGGTCGAAACGGGATGCCGTTTGCCGCGCGGTTTTTGGCGTCATTAATTTTGTTCTCTTTTTTCTTCTAGTTTCTGCTGAAACGTAGTTTTTCTTCCACAGCTTCGAACGGAGTGTCCATGTCGTACTCGTTCACTGAAAAGAAGCGCATTCGGAAAAGTTTTGCAACTCGTCCGAGCGTCCTTGAAGTGCCCTCTTTGTTAGAGATGCAATTACGCAGCTACGAAGAGTTCTTACAGGCCAATGTTAAACCCGAAGACAGAAAAGACACAGGCTTACAGGCCGCGTTTAATTCTATCTTCCCAATCTCAAGCCACAATGGCTACGCAAGATTGAAGTTCTTAAGTTATGAACTTTTACCTTGCGAGTTCGATGTTGCTGAGTGCCAGTTGCGCGGTCTCACGTATAGTTCCGCGCTTCGCGCCAAAGTGCAACTCGAAATCCATGATAAAGACGCAGGAACACCTGGAACCATTAAAGAGATCCGGGAAAATGACGTCTACATGGGTGAGATTCCCTTAATGACAGACAAAGCGTCTTTCGTGATTAACGGAAGCGAACGTGTTGTCGTTAGCCAGTTACACCGCTCTCCTGGCATCTTCTTTGAGCACGATAAGGGTAAGACCCATGCTTCGGGTAAGCTCCTTTTTTCGGCTCGCGTGATTCCGTACCGCGGCTCTTGGCTCGATTTTGAAATCGACCCCAAAGACGTTGTCTACTTCCGTGTGGACCGTCGCCGCAAGATGCCCGCTACGATTCTTTTAAAGGCAATCGGTTTAACTTCCGAGCAAATTCTTGCGCGCTTTTATGATTTCGATACGTTCGAACTTGGCGCCGAAGGTGAAAACTCCGTTTGGAAGCTTTCTCCTGAGCGCTTACAGGGCGAAACGGCTCTTGTCGATATCAAGGGTAAGAACGGTCGCGTCATTGTCGCCAAAGACAAGCGCATCACCGCACGCCACGTGCGCTTAATGCGTGAAAATGAAGTCGACCACATCGAAATTCCCGATGAGCTCCTTTATGGTCGCATTTTGGCTACGTCTTTTTATGACGAAAGCTCGGGCGAAAAGATCGTTGACGCTAACGAAGAAATTAGCGAAGACGTTTTAACCGCTTTGCGCCAAGGTGGCATCAAGAAGTTCCAGACCTTGTTTACAAACGAACTCGATCGCGGCAGCTACATCTCGAGCACGTTGCGCTTGGATGACACGCCCGATGCCCTCTCGGCTCGCATCGCGATTTATCGCATGATGCGTCCTGGGGAACCCCCAACCGAAGATGCGGTTTTAGGGCTCTTCAATCGCTTGTTCTTTGATTCGGAAACCTACGAACTTTCTCGCGTAGGCCGCATGAAGATCAATCGCCGTTTCGGTCGTCCAACCGATACGGGCGCAAGCACGCTTACCAATGAAGACATCATCGATACGATGCAGGTGCTTGTGGCTTTAAGAAATAGCCGCGACACAGTCGTTTTGACCGATGCCGAAGGTAACACTCGCACCGTTGAAATCCATGGCGTTGACGATATTGACCACTTAGGCAATCGTCGTGTGCGTTGCGTCGGTGAACTCGCCGAAGGCCAGTTCCGCGCAGGTCTTGTGCGTGTCGAACGCGCTGTGCGTGAGCGCCTTGGCAATGCCGAAAGCGACAACTTAACGCCGCAAGATTTAATTAACTCGAAACCGATTTCGGCTGCTATCCGTGAATTCTTTGGCTCTTCGCAGTTGAGCCAATTCATGGATCAAACAAACCCCTTATCGGAAATCACCCACAAGCGCCGTATTTCCGCATTAGGCCCTGGTGGCTTAACGCGTGAAAGAGCAGGCTTTGAAGTGCGCGACGTGCACGCGACGCACTACGGTCGTGTTTGCCCGATTGAGACTCCTGAAGGCCCGAACATTGGTCTTATCAATTCGCTTGCTCTTTATGCGCGTTTAAATGACTATGGGTTCTTAGAGACGCCTTATCGTAAGGTTGTCGACGGCGTTGCTTTAAAGGGCGAAGAAAACATCGTTTACCTCTCCGCGATCGAAGAGGGACGCTATGTGATTGCTCAGGCTAATGCCGATATGGATGAATCGGGTCGCCTTTTAGGTGACTTGGTGAGCGCTCGTGAAAACGGCGAATTCATTATGGCCTCTCCTGATCGAATCGACTTTATGGATGTGGCGCCTGCGCAGATTGTTTCTGTTGCCGCAAGCTTGATTCCGTTCTTGGAACACGATGACGCGAACCGTGCGTTGATGGGTTCTAACATGCAGCGTCAAGGTGTTCCGTGCTTACGTCCTGAGAAGCCCGTTGTTGGTACGGGTATCGAACGCACGGTGGCTGTTGACTCGAAAGCTTCTGTTCGCGCGACGCGTGGCGGTATGATCGAATACGTCGACGCTAACCGCGTTGTGGTTCGGGTTAACGACGAAGAAAACAAAGCGGGCGAAATTGGCGTCGACATCTACAACTTACAAAAGTTCACACGCTCCAACGGTTCAACCACATTGAACCAGCGTCCGATTGTTTCCAAGGGTGACGTGATTGCTAAGGGTGACGTTCTCGCTGACGGTGCATCTACCGACACGGGCGAACTCGCTCTCGGGCAGAACATGCTCATTGCCTTCATGCCTTGGAACGGCTACAACTACGAAGACTCGGTTCTCATTAGCGAACGCGTCGTCGCAGAAGACCGCTACACCTCCATTCACATTGAAGAACTCGATGTGGTGGCGCGTGATACGAAACTTGGTCCCGAAGAAATCACACGTGATATCTCGAACTTAGCCGAAGTGCAGTTAAATCGCTTGGACGAGTCGGGCGTTGTCTATATCGGTGCTGAAGTCAAAGCCGGTGACGTTCTCGTCGGCAAAGTCACCCCGAAGGGTGAAACTCAGTTAACGCCTGAAGAGAAATTGTTGCGCGTCATTTTTGGCGAGAAGGCAAGTGATGTGAAGGATACGAGTTTGCGTGTTCCTTCTGGCATGGCCGGTATCGTCATGGACGTGCAGATCTTTACGCGTGATGCGGCAGATAAGCAAAAGGATAAACGCGCCAAGTCGATTATCGATGCGCAGTTAGAGAGCTACGAAAACAATTTGCGCGACGCGTTGCAGATTGTTGAAACGGACGTTTTCTCGCGCTTACGTCGCCAGTTAAAGGATCACAAGACTTTGGGGGGAGCTAAGAAACTTGGCGCCTGCACGTTAACCGAAGAAATCCTTGAAGGCATCGCTGGCTACGATCTTCTCGAACTTCGCATGAAGACAGACGAAGATCAAAAACTCGTTGAGTTAGCCCGTGCGATGATCGAAGGCAAACGCGAAGAAAATAAAGAACTCTATCGTAAGAAGAAAGAGAAGCTCGAACGTGGCGACGAGTTGCCACCGGGCGTTCTTAAGATGGTTAAGGTCTTTATTGCTGAGAAGCGTCGCTTGCAGCCTGGTGACAAGATGTCTGGTCGCCATGGTAACAAAGGCGTCGTTTCGAAGATTTGCCCTGTGGAAGATATGCCCTATATGGCAGATGGCCGCCCTGTGGATATTTGCTTAAATCCCTTGGGCGTCCCGAGCCGTATGAACATCGGACAGATTCTTGAAGTTCACCTCGGGTGGGCCGCGAAGGGTTTGGGCTGGAAGATCGATCAGATGCTTCAAGACGAGAAGACTCGTCAAGTCGGTCAGATTCGTGCCTTCCTCGATAAGATCTATAACGGCACAGGCAAGAAAGAAGACCTCGATAGCCTCACAGATGAGGAGATCATGCAGCTTGCGAACAATCTGCGTAGTGGCGTTCCGTTTGCGACACCTGTGTTTGACGGTGCCACAGAAGAACAGATTCGCATGATGCTTGATTTGGCCTTCACAGACGAAGAAGCCAAGCGCCTTGAGTTAACACCAAGCAAGACGCAAGCGACGCTGTATGACGGTCGCACAGGCGAAGCGTTTGATCGCCCCGTTACAGTCGGATTCATGCACTTCTTGAAACTGCACCACTTAGTCGACGACAAGATGCACGCTCGCTCCACGGGCCCGTACAGTCTTGTCACGCAGCAGCCCCTGGGCGGCAAGGCGCAGTTCGGTGGTCAGCGTTTCGGCGAAATGGAAGTTTGGGCCTTGGAAGCTTATGGCGCAAGCTACGTCTTACAAGAAATGCTCACCGTGAAGTCCGACGACGTCACGGGCCGTACGAAGGTCTACGAAAACATTGTCGGTGGAGAACACCAGATTGGCGCAGGTATGCCTGAGTCGTTCAATGTTCTCGTTAAGGAAATTCGGTCGTTGGGTATTGACATCGACCTCGTCAGGAATGACGCTAACACGAAGGAATAAAACGAAATGAATATGCTTCGTGAAATGTTTCGTCAGGCTTCGGCCGACGACAACTTCGACGCAATTAAGGTCGGCATTGCTTCTCCCGAGAAGATTCGTTCGTGGTCTTACGGGGAAGTGAAGAAACCGGAAACGATTAACTATCGTACATACAAACCGGAACGCGATGGTCTTTTTTGCGCCAAGATTTTTGGACCTGTTAAGGACTACGAGTGCTTGTGCGGCAAGTACAAGCGCTTAAAGCACCGCGGCGTGATCTGCGAGAAGTGCGGCGTTGAAGTCACACTCTCGAAGGTGCGTCGTGAACGCATGGGCCACATTGAACTAGCGAGCCCCGTGGCGCACATCTGGTTCTTAAAGAGCCTGCCGTCTCGTATGGGTATGGTGCTTGATATCCCACTTCGTGATATCGAACGCGTCCTTTACTTTGAAACCTATTGCGTGGTCGACCCTGGCATGACGCCACTTAAGCGTGGCATGCTCTTAACAGAGGAAGACTTCATTAAGGCCACCGAAGAGTACGGCAATGACTTCACAGCCAAGATGGGCGCTGAAGCCATTCGTGAACTCTTAGCCAAGATCGATATCAACGCGGAAGTTGAAAAGCTCCGTGAAGAATTAAAGGCGACAAATTCGGAAGCCAAAATCAAGAAGTTTGCTAAGCGCTTAAAGGTTTTGGAAGCCTTCCAACGCTCTGGCATTAAGCCCGAGTGGATGATTTTGGATGTGTTGCCTGTTTTGCCGCCGGATTTGCGCCCGTTGGTTCCCTTGGATGGTGGTCGCTTTGCAACATCTGACTTAAACGATTTGTATCGTCGCGTCATTAACCGCAATAACCGCTTAAAGAGACTTCTTGAATTGAAGGCCCCGGAAATCATCGTGCGTAACGAAAAGCGCATGTTGCAAGAAGCCGTCGATAGCCTCTTGGATAACGGCCGTCGCGGCAAGGCGATGACGGGTCCCTCTAAGCGCCCCTTAAAGTCCTTGGCGGACATGATTAAGGGTAAGTCGGGCCGCTTCCGTCAGAACCTACTCGGTAAGCGCGTTGACTACTCGGGCCGCTCTGTGATTACAGTGGGTCCGGAATTGAAGTTACAGCAGTGCGGTTTGCCGAAGTTGATGGCTCTTGAACTCTTCAAGCCCTTTATCTTAAGTAAGCTTGAAAAGCGCGGATTGGCCAACACGATTAAGAGCGCCAAGAAGATGGTCGACAATCAGGAGCCCGTTGTGTGGGATATCCTCGAAGAGGTCATCTACGAGCATCCTGTGATGCTTAACCGTGCGCCTACATTGCACCGCTTAGGTATTCAGGCCTTTGAACCGAAATTGATTGAAGGCAAAGCCATTCAATTGCATCCGCTCGTTTGCGCAGCGTTCAACGCTGACTTCGACGGTGACCAAATGGCTGTGCACGTTCCGCTTTCTTTAGAAGCGCAACTTGAAGCCCGCTGCTTAATGCTCGCGAGCAATAACGTCTTGTTCCCGGCCAATGGCGATCCTTCGATTGTCCCTAGCCAGGACATGGTCTTGGGCCTTTACTACGCCACACGCGAACGCATCAACGCTCCTGGCGAAGGCATGTTCTTTGCCGATTTGGATGAAATCCAGCGTGCATTGGATGCGAAGGTGATTGTGCACCAGACCCGTTGCACGGTTCGTATTCGCGAATTCGAAGTCAACGCCGAAACCGGCGAAGAAAAAGAAGTCTTTAAGCGCTACGAGACAACAGCAGGGCGTGCTCTTTTGAGTGCCATTTTGCCGCACGGAATGTCCTTTGCGGAATTAAATAAGACACTCAAGAAGAAAGAAATCGCCAAGCTCATCAACAAGTGCTTTAGACAGTGCGGTCTTCGTGCGACAGTGATTTTCGCTGACCAATTAAAGAATAACGGCTATCGTTTGGCCACATTGGCTGGTATCTCGATTTGCATTGGCGATATGTCGATTCCCGATCAGAAGGCAAGCTTAATTGACAAAGCTGAGTCTGAAGTTAAGGAAATCGAAAACCAATACACCTCGGGTTTGGTTACCGCTGGCGAACGCTACAACAAGGTCATTGATATTTGGGGCCGTACCGCCGATGAAGTCGGTAAGGTCATGATGAAGGATTTGTCGAGCGAACCCGTTGTTGACCGTCATGGCAACAAGACCTCTCAAGAGTCCTTTAACTCCATTTACATGATGGCCGATTCGGGCGCTCGTGGTTCTGCCGCTCAGATTCGTCAGGTCGCTGGTATGCGTGGCTTGATGGCAAAACCCGATGGCTCGATTATTGAAACGCCGATTACCTCGAACTTCCGTGAAGGCTTGAACGTGTTGCAGTACTTCGTGTCAACCCACGGTGCTCGTAAAGGTTTGGCTGATACGGCTTTAAAGACGGCTAACTCTGGTTACCTCACACGCCGCTTGGTCGATGTGACGCAAGACCTCGTTGTCGTTGAAGACGATTGCGGTACAACAAACGGCTTTGAAATGCGCGCCTTGGTCGAAGGCGGTGAAGTCATTCAGACGTTGCGCGATCGCATCTTAGGTCGCGTCACAGCCGAACCCATCTATGACAACCGTCATGAGATTTTGGTTGATGCCGGCGTCTTGCTCGACGAAAAACTTTGCGACAAGATTGAAAAAGAAGGTGTCGACAAGGTTAAGGTCCGTACGCCGCTTACTTGCGAAACCCGTTATGGGCTTTGCGCTAAGTGCTATGGCCGCGATTTAGGCCGCGGGTCACTTGTCAACACTGGTGAAGCCGTTGGCGTTATCGCAGCACAGTCCATTGGTGAACCAGGTACGCAGTTAACGATGCGTACGTTCCACATCGGTGGTGCGGCAAGCCGTGCGGCAGTGGCATCCTCTGTTGAAGCCAAGAGCGCTGGCGTTGTTGGGTTCTCTCCTGCGATGCGCTACGTGCAAAACGGTAAGAAAGAACTCATTGTGATTTCTCGCTCGGGCGAGCTCGTCATTTCCGATAAGGAAACGGGCCGCGAGCGTGAACGCCATAAGGTTCCGTACGGTGCAACGCTTCTTATTCACCCAGATCAGGAAGTGAAGGTAGGAGAGCAGTTAGCAACGTTCGACCCGATGACCTTGCCGATTATTTCCGAGTACGCTGGTACGGTGAAGTTCGAAAACGTGATCGAAAACCTCACAGTGATGAATCAGGTTGACGAAGTCACGGGCTTGAGCACACTCGTTGTGATCGACCCGAAGACATCGGCATCCGCGAAGGCCGCTGGCCGCAACGCCAAGAGCTCAGCCTTAAATGTCATTCGTCCGTCTGTGCACTTAGTCGATGACGAAGGTAACGAAGTCAAGATTCCGGGCACGAACCACGCTGTGACCATTCAGCTTTCTGTGGGCGCTCTCGTTGGCGTTCAAGACGGTCAGAAGATTCACCAAGGCGAAGTGCTTGCACGTATTCCGCGTGAAACGCAAAAGACTCGAGACATTACGGGTGGCTTGCCACGCGTTGCCGAGCTCTTTGAAGCCCGTAGTCCGAAGGATTGCGGCATGCTCGCCGAAGAAACGGGTACCGTGACCTTTGGTAAGGAAACCAAGGGTAAGCAGCGCTTGATTATTACCAACAACGATGGTGTTGAACACGAATTCTTAATCGGTAAAGATAAGCAAATCCTCGTTCACGACGGTCAAGTCGTGCAGCGTGGTGAAGAAATCGTTGAAGGACCGACAGATCCTCGCGATATCTTGCGCTTACTCGGTATCGAAGAACTCGCTCGCTACATTGTCGATGAAGTTCAAGACGTTTACCGCTTACAGGGTGTGAAGATCAACGACAAGCACATCGAAGTGATTGTTCGTCAGATGTTGCGCCGCGTGCAGATTGTTGACCCGGGTGATACAAACTTCATCCAAGGCGAACAGGTTGAACGTAGCGAAATGCTCAATGAAAACGATCGCGTTATTGCGCAAGGCAAGACCCCTGCGAAATACGAGAACCTTCTCTTGGGTATTACGAAGGCCTCGCTCTCGACCGATTCCTTTATCTCTGCGGCTTCCTTCCAGGAAACAACACGTGTGTTAACGGAAGCGGCCATTATGGGTAAACGCGATAACCTTCGCGGCTTGAAGGAAAACGTCATTGTGGGTCGCTTGATTCCTGCGGGCACTGGTCTTGCGCTTCGCAAGGCTCGTAAGAATAAGGAAGCGCTCGATGCGCGTACAACAGCAGCCGAAGGCTCTGAAGCGCGCCGTGCAGCCGATGAACTCTTTGAGCCTCGCACCGAAGAGAGCAAAGAAATCGCCAAGGAAATTTCCGAGGATATGTTCGCAAGTGCAGCCCCTGAAAAGGCAACAGGTCTTTCTGCGGCACGCCGTGCGGCTGAAGAACTCTTTGCCACGCGCGAAGATCCTGAAAGCGATGAAAATAAGGGCTTGATGAGCTACGAGAATGTAAGTGATTCTAAGTAGTGCTCTAGCCTAACAACAAAGAGGCGACCTTTTGGTCGCCTTTTTTTAGCCTTTGCTCTGTAGACATCGGTAAGATTCCTCTACTTTTATCCTATATTTCAATGTTCATCAGGAGAAAAATGATGTCATTAAAAACAAAATTTGTCGCTGCCGCAACAACATTGTTGATGGCCTTTACAGGTGCCGCTTTGGCCGCAGGCGACATGGCCTATGTGAAACAAAAGGGCGCATTAACTGTTGGCGTAACAGAATTCGCTCCGATGGACTACAAAGACAAGGACGGCAAGTGGATTGGCTTTGACGCTGATCTTGCTCGCGTTTTCGCTAAAGAACTTGGCGTCAAGTGCGAAATCCAGATTATTGACTGGGACAATAAGGTTCTTGAACTCAATAGTAAGAATATCGATGTCGTCTGGAACGGCATGACTCTTACCGATGAAGTGAAAAGCGCCATGAGCACATCGGTTCCGTATTTGAATAATGCGCAAATCGTTGTGTTGCCGAAATCGATGGCCAAGAAATACAAGACCGTAAAGGATTTAAAGAAACTTTCTTTCGCGGTTGAAAGTGGTTCTGCTGGCGCCAAAGTTGCTAAAGAAAACGGCTTTAAAGTCACAGAAGTCACAGATCAAGCCACCGCTCTTTTGGAAGTGAAGTCTGGTGCGCAAGATGCGGCGATTATGGACTCTTTGATGGCCGCCGCGATGGTCGGCCCGAAGACAAGCTACGAAAACCTCGTTGCCACAGTAAAACTGAATAAAGAAGAGTACGGCGTCGGTTTCCGCAAAGGTTCTGACTTAACGCCCGCGTTGAATGCGCTTTTCAGTAAGATGTACAAGGATGGGTCCCTGCTTAAATTGGCCAAAAAGTATGGCGTGCAGGAAGCTTTGATCGAGAAGAAGTAGAATTCAACTTTTCCCAGTCTTCGCAAAGCGCGAAGGCTGGGGACTTTTGACTATTTTTTCTGGCTAGCGCCCTCGGTGTGAGGACCCATTGTGTTTTGGACTGTAATTGGAGCGTTAAACGAGGGTTTTCTTCGAACGCTTGAACTTTTTCTTGTAACGCTTATTGGGGCTTTGCCACTTGGGCTCGTGATTGCATTCGGCAGCATGAATTCTTCTGCGCCGATTCGCTATATCTCTCGTACGATTGTTTGGATGATTCGTGGCACGCCCTTGATGCTGCAAATCATCATCATTTTCTATATTCCCGGTTATTTCTTTGATGGCGTAAGCGTTTGGCCGCGAGGCGACGCGGGGCGTTTTGCCGCCGCCTCTGTCGCATTTATCATCAATTACGCCTGCTACTTTTCGGAAATCTACCGCGGCGGCATTCAAAGTGTTCCTGTTGGCCAACGTGAAGCAGGGCTTGTCTTAGGTCTAACTCGGCGTCAGATCTTTTTTAAGATCACTTTGCTTCAGATGATCAAACGCATCATCCCGCCGATGAGCAATGAAATCATCACGCTTGTGAAAGATACGTCGCTTGCGCGCATTATTTCGATGCAAGAACTTATTTGGGCGGGCTTTGCGTTCTTAAAAGGCTCTCACGGCTACTCGGGACTCATTTGGCCGCTATTTTTCACGGGCGTTTATTATTTGGCGTTCGTAGGCCTACTTACCATCGGCTTTTCTGCTTTAGAAAAGAAGTTGAGTTACTTCCGCTAAAAAGGATTTGTTATGTCGATACTTGAGGTTTCTCACTTAAGCAAGAGTTACGGCACAACAACCGTCTTGCGCGATATTTCGTTTTCTTTGGAAGTAGGGCAGACACTTTCTTTGATCGGTCCCTCGGGGGGCGGCAAAACAACGCTACTGCGTTGCCTAGTGAGTTTAGAGATTGCAACAAGCGGAACCGTGACAGTCAATGGTGAGCGCGTTTTCGATGGCGCAGCTCAACAGACGACAGATGAAGCTGATCTCTTTCGTCGTCGCCGCCACTTTGGCTTGGTGTTTCAGAACTTTAACCTTTTCCCGCAGTACACCGCGCTTGAAAATGTCACATTGGCGCGCTTACTGAATGCGGAGAAGAACCACGAAAACAAAGAGGACATCATCGAGCACGGGCGTGAGCTTTTGCGCATGATTGGACTCGAGGCTCGTGCGAACTTTTATCCGCATGAACTCTCGGGCGGTCAGCAGCAGCGCGTTGCCATTGCAAGAGCTCTTGCAATGGAGCCGAGCATCCTTTGCTTTGATGAGCCAACATCTGCTTTGGATCCAGAACTCACGGGCGAAGTCTTACGTGTGATTCGAGAGTTAGCAAAAGAACGAACCACGATGATTATCGTCACGCACGAAATGAGTTTTGCGCGAGATGTTTCCGACCAGATTGTTTTCATGGACGGGGGCCTTATCGTGGAAAAGGGGACGCCAGAGGAAGTCTTTGGTCACCCGAAAGAAGAACGCACCAAGGCGTTCCTATCAAACTACAGCGCTCAGTAAAGAAACACAAAAAGGCGTTGCGAGCAAAGGGGAGTGCTCGTTTTGCTTTTAGAATGCGCTTCACTACCACTTCGAACGAAGGAATCTTTTTATGACTTCAGAAACGAAACGACCGCGTGTCATGGTCGATATGTCTGCCACACTGATTCATCACGGACACGTAAGACTACTTCATAAAGCCGCTCAAATTGGCGACGTTGTTGTGGCGCTCACAAGCGACGAAGAAGTCAAGAAAACCAAGGGTTACACACCAGAACTTAACTTTGATGAGCGTCGTGAAATCCTTTTGGCGATGAAAGACGTGAAAGAAGTGGTTTCTTGCCCGTGGCTTATCACCAATGAATTCTTAGAAGAACACCATTGCGACTATTTGGTGCACGGGGCGGATAACTCCAACCATATTCCGCCAGAGAAACTCAAGATTTTCCCGAGAACCGAGGGCGTGAGTAGCTCCATGCTTCGCGAGCGAGTGCTCGATTGCTTAACGGAAATGAACTTGGAAAAGGGTAGTAAGAGCGTCTCAGATAAGCTTGCAACCTATCTTATTGAAATCATCAAAAAGGAATTTCGTCTCGAATGAAATCCTTCGAGCGCCATGGGTTTTTCTTTGGTGTCATCCTTTGCCTGATATCTCCGGCAAACGCTTGGGCTTACCTTGATCCAGGCACAGGAAGCATGTTGCTTTCTGTGGTGGTGGGTTTAGTTTCAAGCGCGTACTTTCTCATTCGCCGATTGCCAAGCCTTATTCGAGCGTTCTTTTTCCGCTTTACAGGAAAAAAAGACGATTTAAAGGGAAATGAAATCGTTTTTTACTCGGAAGGTAAATCGTACTGGTCCACATTTAGACCCGTCTTAGCGGCACTTAACAAGAAAGGCGTTGATGTTACTTTCCTCACTAGCGATGAAGCCGATCCCGTTTTTGAAAGTGGCTTAACGCACGTTAAGGCTCGTTTTATCGGAAAGGGAAACACGGCTTATACGGCTTTAGGGTTTTTAGAGGCTGATGTCTTTGTTTTAACGACCCCTGGTATTGACGTTTTACAGATTAAAAGAAGCGCAGGCGTTAAAAAGTATGTTCACATTGTTCACGCCGTAGGCGATATTCACACCTATAAGCTTTTTAGCTTTGATTATTACGATGCAGTCTTTTGCGCGGCTTACGGCCAGGCTAAGAGCTTGAGAGCTCTTGAGAAGATTCGTGGCACAAAAGCCAAAGATTTACCTCTCTTAGGGTGCCCATACTTGGATGGCCTAGTTAAGAGAAAAGAAACAGAAGGCGAACATATTGAGGAAAAGACTGTTCTTGTGGCTCCTACGTGGGGTCGTAACGGTCTTTTAACCCAAACTGGGTCAGCCGTTCCCTTAATGCTTGCTAAAGAAGGCTTTCACGTCATTTTGAGACCACATCCGCAGAGTTTTGTCTCTGATAAGGATGTGATGGAAAAGGTTCTCGCTGACATTAAAGAGAATCCCAATATTGAACTTGACCGTAATCCCGACGGTTTTACGAGTTTGTCACGAGCCGCGGTAATGGTAAGCGACATCTCTGGCGTCATTTTCGATTATGCGTTTGTTTTCTTAAGACCTGTTGTAGCGATTGGCCCTGGTCCCATTAAAGACGGCTTTGAAGCCTGGGAAATCCCTCATGAGGCTTGGGAGCAAGAAATCCTCCCGGAGCTCGGAGAGCGAGTCCTCAAAGCCGATGAAACAACCCTTATTGATGCGGTTAAACGTGTTTTAGGAAAACAAAACGAATTAAAAGAAACCATTCGCGCTCTTCGAGATAAGAATATTGTGAATTTCGGGAAAGCCGCAGAACCCATTGCCGAAGCTCTTATTACCCTAGAAACAGAGGAGAAGCACCGTGATTGATTTTATTTACACGGTCTTTATTGCTCCTTTGGAGTATTGGATGAAGGTCGTTCTCCTATGGGGACACGGCGTTTGTTCAGGCAATTGGGGTTGGGCCATTGTGTTGATGAGTTTGGTTGTCAACACAGTGATTCTCCCGATTTACATGAAAGCAGAATCTTGGCAAGAAGAAGAGCAGCGTATTCGCTTAGGCTTTGAAGCGAAAGAATCAATGATTAAGCGCGTCTTTAAAGGTCAAGAGCGCTTTGCGATGATCTCCACAATGAGAAGGCAGGCTGGCTACACAGCCTTTCTTTCGATGAGATCAAGCCTCGGGTTTTTCTTACAGATTCCGTTCTTCTTTGCTGCCTATCACTTCTTAAGCCACTTTGATCCCTTGTTAGGCGTAAGTTTCATGGGACTAGCTGACTTAGGTAAGCCCGATGAAGCCATCAAAATAGGGGGCTTCGCGATAAACGTGATGCCAATCTTGATGACCGTGATTAACATTGGTTCGGCGCTTATCTACACTAAAAATCTTGCGAAACGAGACAAGATTCAGCTTTATGCGATGGCAGCGCTTTTCCTTGTGCTCCTTTATGACGCAGCGAGCGGCTTAGTCCTTTACTGGACGTGCAACAACATCTATTCGCTAGGGAAAAACATCGTCTATGACCTGGTGCGCAAACTCAAGGCGCCAAAAGAGGCACTTAATCGTTTCTTTACGCGTAAAGAACCCGTAAGTGTTGAGCCACAAGAGAATGTCGGTCGCTTCCGTGGGCTTCTTGCTCTAATTCTTTGGCTTGTTGGCCTTTCTTTTGGGTTTCTTTCAAGCGGTCAGAATCCCTTTTTCGAAGGCTCGGTGAGGCGCCTATTTGAGTTAGCCGCGAATGCCACGTTTGCTCTTTCGATGCTTTGGTGCGCGAAGGAAGCTTTATCTCTTCTTTTTAAGAAACGTTGGCTTCTTGCCGCTTTCCTTTTTGCTGCAAGCGTCGGCTGCATGTATTACTGGTATCAGGGCACCTTTGGTCGCGTTAAGCCGTTCTTTACGGTTCTTTTGGGCCTTTGGAGCTTGGTTCCTGTTTTGGCGCTTACCTTTGAGCGCTTTAAGCCTGCGGTTTGGCTTTATCCGCGAGTTAATCCTGAGTCCCTTTACACGCCAGCAGCTTTTTGGCTTGTGATATTGCTGAGTAACTATCTGCCGCTACAGTCGTATTGCACAGCCCCTGAGCTTTTCTCTTCTCCTGAAGTGGTTTTAGCCAAATTGCTTCTTGACTCCGCCATCTTTGGTGCTGTGCTTTATCTAGCGGGAAAACTCTGGCAATTTATGGGGATAATGCGCACGGCAAGCGTTATCACAGCCTTTATTGCGGTGCTCTTTACGCTTTATGCCTTCTTGCTCCCGCTTGATGTGGGAACGATTGATGGCTTTCAAATTGAGCACCCCGAAAACCTCTATCGGCTAAAGAACATCTTCCTTGATGTCGGTATCTTTGTCGTTTTAGGTCTTCTCTTTTACAGGTATTTGCGCCGCGGCGGTGTTCCCGTCCTTCGCTTTGGTTTGGCGTTTGCCTGTGTGGCAAGTTGCGTTGCAGCCTTAGGGCAACTTTGGGCAACGCAAGGCCAGTGGGTTACGGACTCCCAATCGCGCCGCACGGAGCTTCCAAGCTATAACGATGAGATGCTTGGATTTACAAAAGCAGGAACCAACCGCCTTGTTTTCATTCTCGATGCCTTCTCGGGCCCACATATGGCATCGATCCTAAAAGAGAATCCCGATATTTCCAAAGCTTTCTCTGGCTTTGTGTGGTATCCAGATACGCTAGCGCAAGGCTTTAGAACCAGTACAAGTATCGCCACACTAATCTGCGGAGACCGTTGCACGGTAGGTGCCTTAAACGAAGGAAAGAAAGAGGCGCTTTCCGATAAGATCAATCGCCTTTATGCGCAAGAACTCAATCGCTACGGGAAAGAGACCGATATTTTCGTAAACGAACACAATTGGCTTGAGGCGCAAAGGCTTGCTCCCTACGCGACAGTTCCTATTCGTGCGGTGCGGTATTTAAGTTCAGCGTATCTTAATCGCTACGCGCAAAAGCACGGCATTGAAATTAATGTGGGAGCAAGCGATGACTTTTTAACGGCAGTTAGCCTTTTTACGGCGGTTCCTTGGTCGATGAAGGCTGTGGTTTACTTCGATGGTCATTGGGTGACGCAAGCCATTGGCTATTGGCAAAGCGATCGCGTCGCCAATCGCTTACAGGAATGGGCTTTTTTGGATGAGTTGCCCGAGATTTCCAACGCCAATATGGCTAAAGACACCTATAAGCTCTTTCATTCGGAAATCACGCATTTTCCGTGGTTGATGGTCCCGGGTAAGTGTGGGATTGTTAAGGACCCGGGTCCCGGGCAAAACTATCCGCAAAAAGCCGTTGAAGTCTGTGCGCTTAAAGCGCTTTCTCGTTGGTTTGATTGGATGAAGCTCAACAAGGTCTACGATAACACAACGATTATTGTGACAAGCGATCACGGCGCAGGCTTTGGCGCAAAGAAACTGAATGCGCTTTTACTTGTAAAGCCCAAGAATGCCACTCACGCGCCAATCAAACGCGACAACTCCCCGATGAATTTGTCGGACGTTCCAGCGATAGCGAGTGGCGAATTCAAAAAGCCTGCCGCCAATCGTGAACGCGTTACCTACGATATCGATAAGATTGCCGATGACCACTACAAAGGCGCTACAGAATACCGTGTGAAAGGCCCCGTTGACAGGGCTTCAAGTTGGCCTAAGGGCTTTCCGATGGGTGCATCTCCCCGATAAAGGTCTTGTGGTGTGAACGCCGCGCAACACAAGATATTTGAATTTCTTTGAAAAACCCTCCTAAAAGCCTTGACATAGGCTTAAAAAAAGACGAGAATCGCAGTCTTTTCCGACTCTTGCCGTTAGCAAGAGCGTGGGGTGTTGCTTTGTGCTACGCCCCGTTTGTCGTGCGAAAAGGGACGGAAAAGAAGAAAAATTTTTCATCAGCAACTTATCTCCTTTTTAAGGCATTTTGCTTTAAATCGGATGGCTTTACCTTATAGGGACACTATGCCCACCATTAATCAGCTTGTTCGCAAGCCCCGTGAGAACACTCACGATAAATCCAAGAGCCCTGCTCTTAAGAATTGCCCGCAAAAACGCGGCGTTTGCACGAAGGTTTACACCACGACCCCGAAAAAGCCCAACTCGGCTTTGCGTAAGGTCGCTAAGGTGCGTTTAACCAACGGCTTTGAGGTCATTTCCTACATCGGTGGTGAAGGCCACAATTTGCAGGAACACTCTGTTGTTTTGATCCGCGGCGGTCGTGTCAAGGACTTACCTGGTGTGCGTTATCACATCGTGCGTGGTTCTTTGGATACGCAAGGCGTCCAAGATCGTAAACAGGCTCGCTCTAAGTACGGCGCGAAGCGCCCGAAGAAGGCGTAATTCGCGCGCGGTTATTTACCGTGCGAAATGGCGGCCCAGCCGTAAAAGGGCCGAGTAAGTCGCAACCCACACTGTGGTTGCAGCGTTTTTAGACTGAAGACAACGAAAAGAGGAAAAATATGCCCCGTCGTCGCGAAGTACCCAAGCGTGAGATTCTCCCGGATCCAAAATTCGGGAACGTAGAGGTTTCAAAATTTATTAACGTCGTCATGCTTGACGGCAAGAAGGCTGTTGCAGAACGCATCGTTTATGGTGCCTTGCAGCAGATTGAAGAAAAAACTGGCAAGAACCCCATCGAGGTGTTTACCGCTGCCGTCAATAACGTACGCCCGCTCGTCGAAGTTAAGAGCCGTCGTATCGGTGGCGCAAACTACCAGGTTCCTGTCGAAGTACGTCCTGTTCGTCGTACGGCTCTAGCGATGCGCTGGTTGCGCGAATGCGCCAAGGCTCGCTCCGAGAAGTCCATGCCCCAACGTTTGGCTGGTGAACTGTTGGAGGCTTCTGAGGGCCACGGCGCTGCGATGAAGAAGCGTGATGAAGTCCATCGTATGGCTGAAGCCAACAAGGCCTTCTCGCATTTCCGTTTCTAGGCACTGAGAGGAAACAATGGCTCGTACTACACCAATTGCTCAGTACAGAAACATCGGTATTTCTGCGCACATTGACGCAGGTAAGACCACCACGACAGAACGCATCTTGTTCTTCACGGGCGTTAACCATAAGCTCGGCGAAGTGCACGATGGCGCTGCGACGATGGACTGGATGGATCAAGAACAAGAACGCGGTATCACGATTACTTCTGCTGCTACAACGTGCTTCTGGCGCGGTATGGATATGCAGCACAAGCCCTACCGCTTTAACATCATTGACACACCGGGGCACGTGGACTTCACAGTGGAAGTCGAACGCTCCATGCGTGTTTTAGACGGCGCTGTGATGGTTTACTGCGCTGTCGGCGGCGTTCAGCCGCAGTCTGAAACCGTGTGGCGTCAGGCAAACAAGTACGGCGTTCCCCGTATCGCGTTTGTCAACAAGATGGACCGCACGGGCGCGGATTTCTATCGCGTCATCGATCAGATGGAAAAGCGCTTAAAGGGTCACCCCGTTCCAATCGTTTTGCCGATTGGCGCCGAGGATACCTTCAAGGGCGTCGTCGACCTCATTCGTATGAAGTCGATTATTTGGGATGAAGCAAGTCTTGGCGTGAAGTTCACGTTTGGCGATATTCCCGCCGAATTAGTTGAACTCTCTAAGACCTGGCGTGAAAAGCTCGTTGAGAATGCCGCTGAAGCTTCCGAAGAACTGATGAATCAGTACTTGGAAACAGGCGAACTCTCCGAAGAACAAATCATCCAAGGCATCCGTACACGCACCATCGCTGGCGAAATCCAGCCGATGTTCTGCGGCTCGTCCTTTAAGAATAAGGGCGTGCAGCGTATGCTCGACGGCGTGATCGATTTCTTACCGAGCCCGATTGACATTCCGCCGGTTCCTGGCTTTGACCTTGACGATAAGCCCGTGACACGCGAAGCCGACGATAAGGCTCCGTTCTCGGCGTTGGCTTTCAAGATTATGACTGACCCCTATGTTGGCCAGTTAACGTTCTTGCGTGTTTACTCTGGTGTGTTAACGTCTGGCGAAACCGTCTTGAATTCCACAAAGGACAAGAAAGAACGTATCGGTCGTTTGTTGCAGATGCACGCGAACGAACGTAAAGAAATCACTGAAGCCGAAGCTGGCGACATTGCCGCCGCTGTGGGTTTGAAGGATGTGACAACGGGCGATACGCTTTGCGATATCGACAAGCCCATCATCCTTGAACGTATGGATTTCCCAGAGCCTGTGATTAGTCAGGCTGTTGAACCGCGCACCAAGGCCGACCAAGAAAAGATGGCGTTGGCTTTGCAGCGCTTAGCTAAAGAAGACCCGTCCTTCCGCGTCCGTTCCGACGAGGAATCTGGCCAGACGATTATTTCTGGTATGGGCGAGTTGCACTTGGAAATTCTCGTCGAACGTATGAGACGCGAATTCGGTGTCGATGCGACAGTGGGTCGTCCGCAGGTTGCGTACCGCGAAACAATCCGCTCTGTGGTCGAGAACGCCGAGTGTAAGTTTGCTAAGCAGTCTGGCGGTCGTGGACAGTACGGTCACGTTGTCTTGAAGCTCGAACCGCTTCCACCTGGAGGTGGCTTCGAATTCGTCGATGCAATTAAAGGTGGCGTCGTTCCTCGTGAATACATCCCTGCCGTTCAAAAGGGTGTTGAGGATACGTTAAAGTCTGGCGTCTTGGCGGGTTACCCCGTTGTTGACGTGAAGGTCACACTGCACTTTGGTTCGTATCACGAAGTTGACTCCAATGAAAACGCCTTTAAGATGGCAGCCTCGATGGCTTTCAAGGATGGTATGCGTAAAGCATCCCCCGTTCTTCTTGAGCCGATTATGAAGGTGACCGTCGAAACGCCTGAGGAAAAGATGGGCGACGTGATGGGCGATCTTTCAAGTCGTCGCGGTATGATCCAGGGTATGGACGATCTTGTGGGCGGTGGCAAAGCAATTCGTTGCGAAGTCCCGCTTGCGGAAATGTTTGGTTATTCAACATCGTTGCGCTCCTTAACGCAAGGTCGCGCAACATATGTGATGGAATTCGGCCATTATGCGGAAGCTCCGAAGAATGTTGCCGATGCCGTCATTGAAGAAAAACAGAAGTAATTTTTAACTTTAACAACAGGGGAGGAAAACCCTCTTAGTAAAACGGTTTTCCTCTGTTTATACAAATTTTCTAGGAATAAAAGGACCATAAAATGGCCAAGGAAAAGTACGAACGCACAAAGCCCCACGTTAACGTGGGCACGATCGGTCACG
>CAVKJM010000010.1:4680-23815 GCA_963656505.1 bacterium | reverse complement strand
TCGCCCTGCGAATTCGTATCCACAAAATTGGATTCAGAGACTAGGCTTTATCGTTACATCTTAACGAAGACTTTCACTAGAATGGCAACGCAAATTGCCAAAGGCAAATACGTCACATCTATCGAAATATCTGTTAAGATACTTAACGAGATAAGCGTCATGTGCATAACACTATCTCCTAAATAAAGCTCAGGTTGCCTCCTGAGCTTTTTCGTTACTGCTAGTAGTTAGCAGTACCTACCCATGCTCACCGCATGAATTCTTTACAGGCTCAACGAGCCGCGCAGCCTCCGCATGAGAAAAAGGAGAGCATTAAGAACAGAACGATTATCGCATCGCCTCTGAACGAAATCAGTATACCCGACTTTGCTTTGATTCCATAGGTTTTGCCGCAACAAAGCAACGCCTGATACGTTGCATTCGTCGGTCAATCTGCTAGGATGTGAATCGAGATATTTGTTACGCTCATAACAACATCTCCTAATCAAAGCTCAGGTTGTCCCCTGAGCTTTTTCGTTACTGCTAGTAGTTAGCAGTACCTACCCATGCCGACAGCATGAATTCTTTACAGGCTCAAAGAGCCTCGCTGTCTCCATATGAGAAATAGAAGAGTATTACGAACCGAACGAATATCTCACCATCTTTAGATGAAATGCACATGCCAACCTTCGCATTGCTTCCATAGGTTTTGCTGCAGCAAAACGATGCTTGCACCATTGGTAACACACCATTGGTAACTGCGTCGTATCTAACGAAAGGTTTGATAAGATGTCGAACGAGATGTAAGTTACGTGCATAACTTTATCTCCTTTAAGAGCTCAGGGTTCGATCCTGAGCTTTTTTCTTCACTGCTAGTAGTTAGCAGTACCTACCCATGCAACCGCATGAATTTCTTTCGACTTCCTCGTGCAAAAGCGGCGCATGGGAGGCGAGATTGTTGTATGCAATAACATACCTCGTCCGTCTCTGAACGCACTGAGTATACCTATCTCTTTTCTGCTGTTAGAGGTTTGCCTTAGAAACCTCTTTTAACGATTTCCCGCGTCTCATGGGGAAAATCGCAACAAAAACTCCTCTTCGCTCACTCTATAATAGGAAATTTAGAGTACAAGCTTTTTTCAAGTTTTTAGTAGGTTCAATGACTTCCCCAGATTTAATTGGAAGACAGTTGCGACGTGTTGGTAAAGATGCCCTCGAGTATTTCTCTCGGCATACCAAAACCACACGTCTTAAGTCGTATCACGTTGCCGCTCTTGTCGGCTTAGCAGCATTTGCAACGCCTGCGATTGTGGCAGCGATGTTTTGCACAGCACCTTCTTCAACAGGAAGCTTCGCTGAAGAGACGTCTACGGACGCTCTTACTCGCGTCGAAAAGCGACTAGATATTCGATTGCCTGATCTACGTTCACAGATGGATGCAATCGGAAAGAAAGACGACTCTGTGATGCACGAAACTTATGTCACAAGTGCCGATACACTACGCTCGCTTTTATCGCGTCTTGGTATTCGTGATAACGATGTCGTTGGCTTTATCGAGAAAACTCCTGGCACAAAATCCTTGCTTAACTTGCGACTTGGCCAGTACGCCACAGCCTCAACACTTGAAAACGGCACGCTTGTTACGTTGCGTCTTTATGAAGATGCCAAAGATCAACACACGATGTATGAAATCACGCGTGATGGGACGCATCTGCAGTTTCTAAAGAAACCCTTTACCTATGAAGTGCAATGGGCAATGGCAGAAGGCATTGTCCAAGGACTTCCGAGCGCAAGCCTACAAAAAAGCAATCTTCCCTCTTCGATTATCAATCAGATGCATGAGGCCTTCGATTACGATAGAGACGTCGTCAATCAACTCAAGCAAGGCGAGGCCTTCCGTGTGATTTATGAAAATAAATACATCGACGGTAGTTTCGTGCGTCTCGGAAAACTCCTTGCCATGCAGTTTGAAATCGATGGGAAAACGCGAAATTACTTCTGGTTTCCTGATGATGGCCAAGGGGGTCACTATTACGATAATAATGGCGTACTCACACAACGCACCTTTATGCGCATCCCGCTAGATGTGAAAAATGTGAGTTCTGAATTTTCTCCCATGCGCCGCCACCCAATCACAGGTGTCTTGCGTCCTCATAGAGGAACTGACTTTAGAGCTCCCTGGGGCGCTGTTGTTCGTGCCGCAGCTGACGGTAAAGTCGTTTTTGCTAGCACAGGGACTGGCTACGGAAAATACGTCCGTATCCAGCACGGACCTGATTACCAGACGCTTTACGCCCACCTTTCGAGCATTGACCCGAACGTCAAAGTGGGCTCTGAAGTCCAACACGGGCAACCAATTGGTAAGGTCGGACAAACGGGTCTTGCCACAGGCCCCCACTTACATTACGAACTAATTTTTAACGGCTCGCAAATTAATCCGATGACAGCGGAACTTCCTGATACACGCACATTAAGCCCCTATCAGGTCGCGAAGATGGAAGCGCTTGTCGCTCCCTTACAAGAAAAGCTTTCATTGCTACGCCGTGTTCAAGTTTCTCGAGTCCAAAAATGATAGATCCTGCACTTTTAAAACCAGTTTTCTTAGGATTGATGTCGGGAACGAGTCTCGATGGCATTGATGTTGTCGCTGTGGACTTTTCGGGAAAGAAGCTTCGGCTATTGGGCCACCACTTTCTTGCCTACCCAGAAGAACTTCGTGAAGAACTCCTTCGTTTAAGCGTCTCTGGTGCAAATGAAATTGAGCGAGCTGGAAAAGTTTCTTTAACGCTTGCAAAACTATATGCGCAAGCCACTCTTGAACTCTTGGATGCCTACGATATTTCTCGAGACATTATTGAAGCAATTGGCGTACACGGACAGACCGTACGGCATCGCCCGAAAGACGGTTGGAGTTTACAGCTTAATGCCCCGGCGCTTGTCGCGGAATTAACGGGTCTTGACGTTATCGCCGATTTTAGGTCTCGCGACTTGGCCGCAGGAGGAGAAGGCGCGCCGCTAGTTCCTGGATTTCACGCTGCTCTTTTTTCTTCCAATACAGTGGCTCGCGCTATTGTCAATCTCGGCGGTATTGCAAACGTCACACTCCTTCCTCCACGCAACAAGCGTTATTTACGTGTTTCTGGATTTGATTGTGGGCCAGCGAACGTCTTGTTAGATGCTTGGGCAAATAAACACCTAGGAAAAGCCTTTGATGAAAATGGAGCGTGGGCAGCCACTGGCAAAGTCAACACCACTCTTTTAGAAAAGATGTTGAGCCACCCCTACTTTTCAAGACCCGCTCCAAAAAGCACAGGCCGAGAGGACTTTAATTTAGCCTGGCTTGAAAGCCTCACTAAAGGGATTAATCCTGCGGATGTCGAGCGCACCTTAATCGCTCTTACTGCAAAGACAGTGGCGAGCGCTTGTAAGAAAGCGCCTGAGGTTTATCTTTGTGGCGGCGGGACAAAGAACGCCTTACTTTTTAAAGAAATTCAAAATGAACTCGCCCCCACAAGCGAAGTCTTTAGTACCGAAGTTTTAGGCGTAGATCCCATGCACGTTGAAGCGATGGCATTTGCTTGGTTAGCTCGCGGCTTTTACTTAAGACGCCCAGGAAACCTTTGTGAAGCAACGCATGCGGCAGGTCGTCGTGTGCTTGGCGCACTGTACCCACACTAAAGGAAACGCGATGCGCAAGACTGTAAGTTTCTTTTTTGCTTTGGCCATTGGTTTTGCTTCTTGCGCTGGATTCGCATCAGACGCTGCAGAAAAAGAAGTTGCCGCGGCCTTTGAAAAAAAGTTAAACGTTAAACCCTCCGTTGTTCGCAAAACAAATGTCTTAGGGCTTTACGAGGTCTATGCTAATAAGCGCGTTTTCTACGTTGATAAAACAGCGCGCTACCTTTTCGCCGGTCACATTATCGATATCGAGAAAAATAAAGATATCACTTCAGAAAGTCTTGCTGAATTTTCTCGCGTCAAATGGGAAACACTGCCCCTAAAAGATGCGATTAAAGTTGTTTACGGTAACGGAAAAAGACGTGTTGCAGTGATCACAGACACCCACTGCACGTATTGCCGTTTGCTTGAACAAGCACTTAAACAAGTTGGAAACGTCACTGTCTATAACTTTATGCATCCGACAGAGCGCTCGCGAGAGCTTTCGCGACGCATCGTTTGCGCCAAAGACCCCGCGCTTGCTTTCCAAAACTATATGGCGAGCGGCACAGAACCCAAAGATGCTGTTGAAAAGTGCGATTCCTCAAGCTTAGATCGCAACCGTGCGCTAGGCCGTAAATTAGGAATTGCAGGAACACCCGTTATTATTTTCTCCGATGGCTCAGTGCAGCCTGGTAGCCTGGCTCCAGCCGACCTTGAGCGTCGCTTAAACCACTAACCTTGAGTACACCATTCATGACACACATTGCCTCGCTTGACCCCATTATGAAGCCCAAAAGTATTGCTCTTATTGGTGCTTCAACACGAGATCATACGATTGGCTCGGATATACAAAAGCGTTTAATTGAATACGGGTTTACAGGTCCCATTTACCCCGTAAATCCCAAGGCCCCCACAGTCGGTGGCTTAAAAGCCTACGCAAGCGTCCTTGATATCGAAGGACCTGTGGATTTGGCCATTGTCGTCATTAACGCCAAGCACGTCTTAAGTGTGATCGATCAATGCCACGAAAAAGGCGTGGGCGGTCTTTGTGTGATTTCGGCTGGCTTTAAAGAGTCGGGAGAAGATGGTGCCCTCTTAGAAAAAGAACTCCTTGCTAAGTGCCGCGCCTACAACATGCGCTGCATTGGTCCAAATTGCCTTGGAGTCGTTAACACTCACCCTTCGATTCGTATGGACGGGTGCTTTGCCGAGTCGCTCCCTGAGCGAGGCAATATCGGATTTGTCTCGCAGTCTGGCGCCTTAGGTGGCGGCATTTTGAATATCTTAAAAGACCTCAATATTGGCTTTGCGCAATTTATTTCGATTGGCAATCAAGCTGACGTTGATGCGACAGCGGCCATTGAATACTGGGAAAACGATGAGGATGTCGGACAGATTCTTCTTTATATGGAATCAATCCCTGACCCCGCTGCTTTTAGAAAAGCGGCAAGCCGCGTTTCTAAGAAAAAACCGATTCTTGCGTTAAAGGCAGGAAGGTCAACCGCAGGAGCAAGTGCTGCGAGTTCTCACACAGGCTCTCTCGCCGGGTCAGATAAAGCCGCTGGCGCCCTCTTGCGTCAGTGCGGTGTGATTCGTGAAACATCCCTACAAACCCTTTTTGCTACAGCCAAAGTCTTTAGTCGCTCTCCGTTATCTCAAGGAAATCGCATTGCGATTATCACAAATTCTGGGGGACCTGGCATTATGGCTGCCGACGCTATTAGTGACTTAGGACTTGAAGTTGCGAAATTGTCTTCCGAAACGCAGGCCACACTTCGCTCCTTTTTACCTGCGGTAGCCTCCGTTAAGAACCCTGTGGACATGATTGCCTCCGCCCCATTAGAGCACTACCAAAAGACGCTTGATGCAGTGCTTTCTGATGAAAACGTGGATGCGGCGCTTGTGATTTACCTTCCCTTCTTAGGGTTAAAAGACACAGAGGTCGCAAAGGCCGTCTGCGAAGCCAAAGCACGCCACGCAGATAAACCCTTAATTGGCGTTTTTATGACAGAGAGCCACTTCTTTACCACAGACGTTGTCTCTAAGGCCAATATGCCTTTCTTTATGTATGTGGAAGAGGCCGTGAACGCCTTAGCTCGCCTTTGCGAGCAAAGCGCTTGGGTTAGAAAACCCGAAGGGAAGATCCCCACATTTCCTAGCGACAAGGCTGCGATTCGCGCAATTTTCGATAGCGCCATCGCAGAAAACCGCGATCAATTAACCACAGAAGAAAGCCTTCAGGTTTTAAAAGCGATTGGCATTCGTCTTTGCAAAGCAACTTTGGCTAAGAGCGTCGATGAGGCTTTAGTTGCTGCAAAAGAAATTGGCTACCCCGTTGTCTTAAAAATCACTTCTAAGACAACTTCGCACAAAACAGACGTGGGCGGCGTGCGTGTTGGCATTGATTCGGATAAAGCGTTACTCGAAGCCTATAACGCGATGATTGAAGCGTTAAAGGCGAAAAATCTTCTTGATGGTCTTGAAGGCATCCTTGTTCAAGAACAGATTCAAGGGCGCCGTGAATTGGTCTGCGGGTTAGCCACTGACCCACAGTACGGACCGATGCTCATGTTTGGCTTAGGAGGCGTCTTTGTTGAAACTTTAAAAGACGTTACCTTCGATATCACGCCAATTACAGATACGGATGCCCACGATATGGTTCGCCGCGTAAAGGCCTTTAAGCTATTGGAAGGTGCTCGTTCAAGCACCCGTGCGCAAATCGACAAAGTGGAAGAAACGCTACTTAAGATTTCTCAACTCGTAGGCGACTTCCCTGAAGTCGTTGAGCTTGACGTGAATCCTTTGATGATTTGCGAAAAAACCGGAGAACCCATTGCGGTAGACGCTCGCATCCGCATTCGCCTATAGGGTGCACGTGGCTAGTCTATAAGCCGGATTTTGTTACGCTAAAAGCGTTGGCAATCATTCATCTAGAGCCCTACTTACGTAGGGCTTCAAGCCATCTACCCGCGACCATCTTCCGAGCAGGAATCAAGCGAATCGCCTATTTGATGTTGCTCCCCGTAGAGATTGCCCGTTTCACCCGAACTTAATCGGCTCGTCTCTGTTGCTCTAATCCTCGCCTTGCAGCGGAGAGTCGTTAGCTCCTACGGCGCTCTGTGGAGTCCGGACTTTCCTCGTGTGGCGTTAACCCACCCGCGATTGCCCGACTAACACGCGTGCGAAGCGAAACTTTAAGGACTCTTTTAAGAAAGCGCAACGAAACCAAAGGCGCTTTTCTAATCCTGCAACAGTTTCAAACATCTATTTTCCCTTCGGTCCAAGGCGCTTCGCTTAAAATTCGGGCATTCTTTTTTTTGAAGGCATAAGAGCATTTCTTTTCGTGCCTAGGTGATTCTTTTGGAGTTTGGACACATATGGGGCTTAATGAAGAACTTTTCTTAAGAGCAAAGAAATCCATTCCTGGAGGCGTGAATTCTCCTGTGAGAGCGTTCGCAAGTGTCGGAGGCGCTCCACGATTTATTCGTAAAGCTCAGGGCCCTTACATGTGGGACGAAGAGAATCGCCGCTACATTGATTACGTGTGTTCTTGGGGCCCCATGATTCTCGGGCACAATCATCCGAAAGTTGTTGAAGCTGTTATTGCTGCAGCTAAAGAAGGGCTTTCCTTTGGTGCAGCGACAAAGGCAGAAATTGAACTCGCGGAAGAAGTAAAAAAACTTGTTCCTTCAATCGAACAGTTGCGCTTAGTGAGTTCTGGAACTGAAGCCGGAATGAGCGCATTGCGCTTAGCTCGCGGCTACACGGGACGCAACAAGATTGTGAAATTTGAAGGGTGCTACCACGGGCATTCCGATAGTTTGCTTGTGAAAGCCGGTTCTGGCCTTTTAACGTTTGGGAACCCCTCTTCGGCAGGAGTGCCAAAAGAAGTAACAGAACACACGATTGTTGTCGAATACAACAACCCCGAAGCCCTAACCGATGCCTTTAAGCGCGAGGGCGACTCGATTGCTTGCGTGATTGTTGAAGCAGTTGCCGGGAACATGAACATGGTTCCTGCAACACAAGAATTTATCGATACGGCTCGCAATCTTTGCACAAAGTACGGAGCACTTTTAATTGTCGACGAAGTGATGACAGGCTTTCGTGTAGCTCTTGGCGGCGCACAATCGCTCTATAAAGTCACTCCCGATATCACGATGTTTGGAAAAGTCATCGGCGGGGGGCTTCCCGTAGCTGCCTTTGGGGCACGAGCGGAAATCATGGATAAGATCGCGCCCTTAGGGCCCGTCTATCAAGCAGGAACTCTTTCTGGTAACCCTGTGGCGGTTGCCTGTGGCCTTGCGACACTAAAAGAAATTCAAGCCCCCCATTTTTATGAGGAACTTTCTAAGAGATCTTCTCGCCTAGTCACGGGACTAAATGCTGCCGCTAAAGACGCTGGTGTTCCTTTTTGCGCCCGCGCTATCGGCGGCATGCTAGGATTTTTCTTTTTACCCGAACTCCCCATGCGCTTTAGCGACGTGATGAAATCAGATCAAACGAAATTTTCGATGTTCTTTCACGCGATGCTTGATGCGGGTATTTATTTGGCGCCTTCTGTTTTTGAGGCAGGCTTTATTTCTGCAGCGCATACGGATGCCGATATTGATGAAACGATTCGTGCTGCGCGCGCGGCTTTTAATTTAGTTAAATGAGCAGTTTTTTCGCGCGCTTAAAAAAAGCGCTTTTCTCTTTCGTTGTTGCCGCAAGCCTAGCAAGCGGCGCTTTGGCGCAGACTGCGAATGTTGCCACGGCAGTTCTTGGTGCAGACGAAAGCGTTGGCGCCGTTACCGCTGAGATTCGATTAAGCCGCACGGCCGCTACCCCAGGCGGCTCCTACGAAATTGGCATTCTTCTTAAGCATAAACCAGGTTGGCACACGTATTGGAAAAATCCTGGTGACGCAGGAGCAGAAACCCAAATCGAATGGACGCTTCCGCGCCACTGGAAAATTCGCTCTTTAGGGTGGCCACTTCCGAAAACAGAGAAGACTGGCGACTTCACAAGTTACGTTTACGATGGCGAAGTGCTTCTTCCCTTTTTAATTGAAGTGCCTTGGGGAACTCCTCACGGCTTAAGAACAAACATTCGTGCCAAAGTCTCGTGGACAGCCTGTAAGACAACGTGTGTGCCGCAAGAAGCCGAGTTACGTGTGGCACTTCCTGTCGCAGTTTCAAGTCAACCCACAGACAATCAAGCGCTTTTTCGAAGCACGCGCGCCACAATTCCTGAGCCCATCACAAACTCAGCCATTACTGCCGTTGCCGATGGCCGCACGATTTGTATTGAATTACCAAGTTCAGCCGGCATCATTTCAGAAAACGTTGTCTTTTTACCGAATTCGGGTAACCCCTTTATCTCGCAGACTTCGAAAGTTGCTCGTGAACGCGGTCAGAACACAACACTTCTTTTAACGCTTAAAGATGAAAAAGGCGAAGCGCCTACTACCCTTGATGGTGTTTTAGTTGCCGATGGCGGCCCAGAAAACAATGGCTGGGCCATTGAAACGCAGATTGAAGTGAAGCCCGGAACAATAGCGTCAGCTGAGAAAGTCACAAAGAAAAAACGCTTTGTCTCGATGCCACTTACGAAAGAAACCGTAAGTTCTGATGTGATTACCGCAGGACAAGCGCTTTGGTTTGCCTTTATTGGTGGCTTGATTTTGAACCTGATGCCCTGCGTTTTCCCTGTGTTAAGTCTCAAAATCCTCAATATCGCAGACAAAACACGGCGCCGCGGAACGCTTGCTGCCAATGGGTTGGCCTTTCTCATCGGTGTTTTATTAAGTACATCGATTTTGGCGTTTTTGCTTCTTACCGTAAGGTCTCTCGGGTACGCTGTTGGCTGGGGCTTTCAGCTTCAAACTCCTTGGGTTGTTGCAACACTATCACTCCTATTTTTTGCGATTACCTTAAACCTCTTGGGTGTCTTTGAATTTACAGCCGCAAGTCACTTAGCCGACTCTCGAGCCGCAAGAGCGCTTCCAAGCTCTGGTCCCTGGGACTCCTTTAGCGTTGGCATTTTGACTGTCGTTGTTGCAAGCCCCTGTACGGCCCCCTTTATGGGAGCGGCCTTAGGTTACGCCATTACGCAACCCTCATTTCAAGCCTACGCGGTCTTTTTAACGTTAGGGTTTGGTATTGCTCTCCCGTGGTTTTTATTAACACTTTTCCCAGGATGGATTCGGTGGCTACCAAAACCGGGAGTCTGGATGCAGCGCTTACGGCGCATCATGGCTCTTCCCATGCTTCTTGCCTTTCTCTGGCTTGTGTGGGTCCTAGCCCATCAAGTCAATCTCTACGGCCTTATTACCTTATTCCTAGCCGCAGGCGCCTTAACGCTTTTCCTCTGGGCCTATGGGCGTGAACAGTACGGGCGTGGGAAAGCGAGCATCTTAAAACTCATTTCTTTAAGTGCTACAGTCGCTTGCCTTGTCATCCTTGCCTTAAGCGATGTCTCCAAAGGAACGCTTTCCAAAGAAAATTCCGAGTGGGCAACGTTTACAAGTTCTGGGGTTGAGCGGGCTTTACACGAAGGGCGTCCTGTCATCATCGACTTTACGGCCTCGTGGTGCATTACCTGTCAATTCAATAAAGTGACCGCCCTTCACACAGAAGAAACCGAAAAGACACTAACGCGTTATGGGTACCGGCGGTTTGTTGCGGATTGGACTTCGCGCGACGCTCAGATCACACAAGTCTTAAATGCCTTTGGCCGCACAGGAGTCCCCCTTTGTGTGCTCTATGACTTAGAGGGACGCCCCATATTGCTTCCTGAAGTGCTAACAGAAGACACGCTTATTAAGGCCTTAAAAGAAGCCGCTGACCCCGCTCTAACGAGTGAGAGCGCCAGAGCCAATCCATCCTAACGTTGCATCAATGGCAGGAAGGGCATCGCGTACGGCGCGCCCTGTGGAATTAATCAGAAGGACCACGGTCCAATCGGCGCCGTTAACATCGCGCACTGTGCCAGCGGCGGCTCTTACGCCTTGAATTCTTCCGGTTTTAATGCGAGCAAAGCCTGTGACGCCCCGCTTTTTCATCGTGCCATCGATGCCGGCGATCGGTAAGCTCATTAAAAACTCAGGGCCATATTCACTTTTTACGGCATAAGAAATGAGTTTTCCAAGTTCTGCGGCCGTAACGTATGTTTCCCTTGAGAGTCCCGATCCATTTTCAACAAAAATTTGATTGGTATCAATGCCAATGCGGGTGAGCCACTGAGAAACGACGTCTTGGCTACGTTTGAGTGTTGCAGGAGACTCGGTTCCCATCGCGTCGGCAAAAGAAAGCGATAAGAAAAGGTGCCGCGCCATCGTGTTGTTAGAAAACTTATTTGTAAGGACCACAAGTTCGGCTAACGGGTCAGAGTCTTCTTTTAAAAGAAGCTTTTGTTCAACGGACGTTTTCTCGACGATATTTCCCTTCCAGCGGATGCCGACCTCGGAAAAAACAGTTTCAAAAGCCTGTTTTAAATACGGATTTGGCTTCCAAAGAACGACAGGCCAAATCTTTTTTCCGCAACTAGCGGGAAACGTACCTCTCATCGAAGCCGCCTCTTTCGTAAATTTCGCTTTGAGGTCGTCTTTCCAATTAGAACAAGCGCCTTCTGTAAGTTTCACTGTCGGCGTTACGGTAAAGCCTGATAACTTCGGGATAGTCACAATGCGCGCAATGCCCTCTTTTTTATTGGGCATGATTTCAATGCAGACGCTTCGCTGACTCACAAGAGCGGCATCGGCCTCAACGTTATAGGCGCGATCGGGCTGTCCATCGATCGGCTTTGCGTCCGCATCCACAACAAATAGGTGACGGTCTACGCCAATATCTCCCACAATATTTTTTACGCCAATCTCTTTTAAGCGCTCGGCAGCAAGCCAAAGGCGCTCAATCACATAATAGGGGGCGCTCAATCACATAATAGGGGTCACCCCCTCCGACGTAGGTTAATCCCTTAACGGCACCAGTTTTGGCATCAAAAGAGTCGGCTCTCCACTGGGTTTTCCAGCGATAGTTGGGGCCAAGAAGTTCTAAAGCGGCAAGAGTCGTTACGAGTTTGGCGCAGCTCGCGGGTTGCATCTCTTTTTTCTCGTTATAAGAGAGAACTGGCGTTTTACTTCCTACCGGAGCAACCCAAAGAGAAACGTCTCCAAGAGGGATATGCGCCTCAGAAAAGACGCTTTTGAGTTCTGCTGGGAGCGAAGCTGCTGCCACACTTAAAGAAAAAGCGAGGGAAGAAATAACGGCAATCCATTGATTAAACGCTCTTTTTTGCACTTTCAGCTCCCAAAAAAGGATGATTGGAAAGAAGTTTACTGCCTAGGGCTTGTTTTTGGAAAGACTCACCCCCACATAGAGGGTACACGGGTAGGAAGCAGTTTTGTTTCCTATCTTTAAAGACGCCTTTTCATTTGCGTCAAACCACTTTTCAAAGTAAAAAATATTGGAGCTAAAAAAATGCAGATTCGTCCTTTGCATGATCGCGTGATTGTCAAGCGCCTCGATAGTGAGCGCACCACCGCTAGCGGCATCGTTATTCCGGATAACGCAGCTGAAAAACCCGATCAGGGTGAAGTGATTGCCGTCGGTCCAGGACGCCGCGATGAGGCTGGCAAGTTGATTGCCATGGACGTCAAAGTCGGCGACCGTGTGCTTTTTGGCAAATACTCAGGCCAGGCCGTTAAGGTCAACGGCGAAGAGTTCCTCGTTATGCGCGAGGAAGACATCATGGGCGTTTTGGCCTAATTTCGTAACGAATTTTTGGAGAATTTCAAATGGCTGCAAAGAAAGTTTTATTTGGTGACGATGCCCGCTCTCGTATGGTTCGTGGCATTAACACCTTGGCCAATGCTGTGAAGGTCACATTGGGCCCGAAGGGTCGTAACGTTGTTTTAGAGCGTAGCTTTGGTGGTCCGTTGATCACGAAGGACGGCGTTACTGTCGCGAAAGAAATCGAATTGAAAGACAAATTCGAAAATATGGGCGCACAGATGGTCCGTGAAGTCGCTTCCAAGACCAACGATAACGCGGGCGACGGCACAACAACCGCGACCGTTTTGGCTCAGGCTATCGTCACAGAAGGCATGAAGTACGTTGCCGCTGGCATGAACCCGATGGATTTAAAGCGTGGTATCGATAAGGCTGTTGAGGCAGCCGTTGCTGAACTTAAGAAGATTAGCAAGCCCGTTACCACCAACAAAGAAGTTGCTCAGGTAGGCACCATTAGCGCCAACTCCGATAAGGAAATTGGTGACATCATCGCCGAAGCGATGGACAAAGTCGGCAAGGAAGGCGTTATTACCATTGAAGACGGTAAGAGCTTACATAACGAACTTGAAATCGTTGAAGGTATGCAGTTTGACCGTGGATTCCTCTCTCCGTATTTCATTAATACGCCAGAGCGTCAGGCCGCTATCCTTGATAAGCCCTTCATTCTTTTGCACGACAAGAAGATTAGCAACATCCGCGAATTGCTCCCTGTGCTCGAGCTCGTTGCTAAGGCCAATCGTCCGCTTTTGATCATCGCCGAAGACGTCGATGGCGAAGCGCTTGCCACTCTCGTTGTGAACTCCTTGCGTGGCATTTTGAAGGTCGTTGCCGTTAAGGCTCCTGGCTTTGGCGATCGTCGTAAGGCGATGCTCGAAGATATCGCCGTCTTAACTGGTGGCACCGTGATTTCTTCTGACTTGGGGCTGACTTTGGATAAGACAACGCTCGAGCAGTTGGGTTCCGCGAAACGCGTTGAAGTCACAAAGGAAAACACCACGATTATCGATGGCGCTGGCGACAAGGCTTCTATTGAAAACCGCGTTGCAAGCATCCGTCAGCAAATCGAAGCGACAACAAGCGACTATGACCGCGAGAAGTTGCAGGAACGTGTCGCCAAACTCGCCGGTGGCGTCGCCCTCGTGAAAGTCGGTGCTGCAACCGAAGTCGAAATGAAAGAAAAGAAGACACGCGTTGAGGATGCTTTACACGCCACACGCGCGGCTGTCGAAGAAGGTGTTGTCGCAGGTGGCGGCACAGCCCTTATCCGCACAAAGCAAGCCATTGCCAACTTAACTGGCGACAATGACGAACAAAACGCAGGTATCAAGATTGTGCTTCGCGCCATGGAAGAACCGATGCGCCAGATTGTTGCTAACGCTGGTGATGAACCGAGCGTTATCGTCAACAAGGTTAGCGCCGAGAAGGGTAACTTCGGTTACAACGCGCAAACAGGCGTCTACGGCGACATGATTGAGATGGGTGTTTTGGATCCTGCGAAGGTCACCCGTACCGCTTTGCAAAATGCAGCTAGCGTCTCGGGCTTGATCCTTACAACCGACTGCATGGTCGCGGACCTCCCTGAAGATAAGCCGGTTCCGGCTGGAATGCCTGGCGGCATGGGCGGCATGGACGGGATGATGTAATCCTGCCTTTTGACGGCTTATAAGTCACTTCCGATTCGTTAGAACCCTCTAGCGAATCGGATTTTTTTGCCTCACTTGCATCAAATAGTTGCAAAGTTACCCTAAGGGAATTGGGAAAACCCTTTTGAACCTGCGATAATCCCGCTCGTTTTTTACTTAGGCGTTTTCCCGTGGAGGGCGAGAATTCGCACGAATCTTCACTTTTGTCTATGAATTGGTTATCTCAACTTCTGACAAACGCTGACTCCATCGGTCACATCGTTTTTGTCTACGGTTTTGTCATTGCTCTTGGAACATACCTCGGAAAAATTAAAGTTTTTGGTATCTCTTTTGGCGTGACATGTGTGCTTTTTGTGGCACTGATTTCTAACTACCTCGGTCTTCGCATTAACCCAACGGTACTAAGCTTTTTGCGCGACTTTGGGCTCATCCTCTTTGTGTATTTGATGGGTCTACAGGTTGGTCCCTCGTTTTTTAGTTCCTTTAAGCACGAGGGTGTGCATCTGAATCTTCTGACCGTTTTTAGCGTTATCACAGGCATTGCTGTGACAATCGGCCTATTTTTCCTCTTAAACGGAACGATTACGTTGCCACAGATCTTAGGCGTTCACTTTGGTGCTGTTACCAATACGCCAGGCCTAGGAGCTACGCAAGAAGCGCTTGACGTTTTAGGCTACACAGGAGAATCGATTGCTGTGGCTTACGCCTGCGCTTACCCCTTGGGTGTGATTGCGACAATCCTTACGCTTGTTGCCTTGCGCTACATCTTCTTTATCGACCCGAAGGCTGAAGAAAAGCGCCTTATTGATGAAGAGAATGCGGCAAACTCGGCTCCGATTTGCTTTCACTTGGAGTTGCAGAATTCTCGCTTAGAGGGTTTAACCATTCACGATACAAGGCGCCTTGTGGGTCGCTCCTTTATTTGCTCGCGATTGATGCACGAAGGAACAGTCACAAGCCCGATGGGAACGAGTGTTCTTCACGTCGGTGATGTCTTACGTATTGTTGCTGAGCCCGATGATAAAGATGCGATTTTGGCCTTCTTCGGTAGAGAAGATACGACAACAGACTTAGCAAGCGACAAACATTCGCCTGTGATGAGTTCTCTAATTCGCGTAACGCGTGAAAGTGTCAACGGCACTCGCGTGCGTGATTTGCATTTAAGCCAACTCGATGGTGTGAATATCACACGCGTTTACCGTAACGGCATTCAACTTTTCCCGCACAAGTCTTTGCGCCTTTTACTTGGTGACAAGGTCTATTGCGTGGGCCCTCAAAGATCGATTGCGCGCTTAGCGGGTATTCTTGGCAATCAAGTTCAAAAACTCGATCACCCCAATATCATCGTGATTTTCTTGGGGCTCTTAATCGGCGTTTTTGTCGGATCGATTCCCTTGGCAGTCCCCGGGATGCCTGTAGCGTTAAAGCTTGGTCTTGCTGGTGGTCCCTTAGTCGTTGCGATTCTCTTAGGCTACTATGGGCCTCGCATTAAGCTTGTGACATACACGACGTACTCAGCAAACCTCATGCTTCGAGAAATTGGTATTGCCATCTTCTTAGCTAGCGTCGGGTTATCGGCTGGTGAAAACTTCGTTAACGCCCTAACGCACGGCAATGGCCTTCTTTATGTGGGTCTTGGTGTGTTAATTACCGTGATTCCCTGCTTATTAACAGGCATCGTGGCACGATTGCGCTATAAGCTTAATTACCACCACATCACAGGCCTCTTGGCTGGCGCGACAACGAACTTACCGGCTCTCGCGTACGCAGAAAAGTTAAGTGAAACGAGCGCTTCGATTGTGGCTTATTCCACGGTCTATCCCTTGGCACTTTTCTTACGAATTCTCACGGGCCAATTTATTATTGTGGCACTTTGGGGATTTGTGTAATTTAGAAAATTAGAGTAGTTTTTAAGAGGCTTTTCGACGTGATTCGGAAAGCCTCTTTTTTTATGAGAGAAGCGCAATAAGTGTCTTTAAGGCAAACGCAACTGTCGCTTCGCGAACCTCAGTTCGATTTCCATTAAAACACTGCGTTGCAGATTCTGTGCACGTTGCTTTCTCGGTTTTAAAGGCAAAGCCAAAAGAGACGGTTCCAACAGGCGTCTTCTCAGTTCCGCCTGTGGGACCAGCGACGCCAGTGACGGAAACAGCGAGCGTTGCTTTAGAGTGATTGATTGCGCCAAGCGCCATCTCTCGAGCGGTTTCTTCGCTTACAACGCCGTAGTTTTCGAGAGTCTCTTTTCTAACATCAAGAATCTCCATCTTCGCTTCTGGCGTGTAGGTCACAAAGCCACGCTCAAACCAAGCGCTAGAGCCCGCGATTTCTGTAATCGAAGCCGAAATGAGACCACCCGTACAGCTTTCTGCTGTCGCGATTTTGACTCCCCGAGCTTTTGCAACTTCGCCAAGTTTTGTGGCAAGGTCAAAGATTTCTTTACTCACGAAAGAAGTCCTAAGAATGTGTAACCAAAGCGCCCTGCGGCCTTATCAAAGATCGTGAGCGCAACAATTGCCCAAAGAGCAGCGACGATGTCGTCAGCCATAATGCCTTTGCCGCCTTTGAATTTCTGGTCGATCTTATCTGCGGGCGGAAACTTCATGATGTCAAAGAAACGAAACGCGACAAACGCAGCAATCCACGTAATCGGGTGCTGTGGGAACATCATCAACACAAGCCAGACGCCTGCGACTTCATCGATCACAATGCAGTTTGCGTCGTGAACTCCTAAATCGGCACTTGTTTTTTCGCTAGCCCAAATGCCAAGCAAAATCGCGATGGCAACTGTGGCTAAATAAAACATCGGCGGAAGAGCAACGACTTTAACTAAGAATATCCAAACGAGAATCGCAGCCAGTGTTCCCCAAGTTCCTGGAGCTGGCCTTAAAAGCCCTGCGCCAAAAAATGTAGCAACTGCGTGCTCAGGGCACGAGAACACAAACCTCAAATCAGGATGAACAAGGTTCGCGGGATTGTCTTTGGAATATTTTTCTTTTAAACCCATTGTTAACTTCCTTTAAGCAAAATGATCAAATCCTGTGGCTTGCAGTTGTAAAACGGCGCCTGTGGCATCTTTCACAATAAGGTGTGGAAGATTCTCGTCTTTGGCGCGAATCCGTCCGATGCGTGTGACGGGTGTCAGAGCACTGATGCTTGCTTGCTCAATAAGCCCACGCTTTTCTTTCGGAGCCGTAAAGACTAATTCGTAATCGTCGCCTCCAGCAAGAATAGCTTCAACGCGATTTTCTTTTGTCAAAGAGGCAATCGATTGGTCCCCAGGAAGAGCCTCAAACGAAAGGTCAGCTGCCACACCGCTTTTTTCAAGAATGTGTCCTAAGTCTTGCGCTAAGCCATCGGAAATATCCGCGCAGGCGCTTGCAGCACTTAATAGTGCTGTCCCTAAGGCATTACGTGCCTCGGGTCTTTCAAGCCGCTTTAATGCCGCGGGAAAGTCATTTTGCGGTAGCGTTATGCGACCATTTAGATGCATTAATGCAGCCCACGCTGCTCCCAGAGTTCCTGAGACCCAAATGTCGTCTCCGACTTCGGCTCCTGACCGTGTTAATCCCATGCGTGAAGGCAATTCACCGATAGCCGTAATGGAGATGCTTGCAGGAGCTCGTTTTTCTCCAATTTGCGCTGTGCGTGTTGTATCTCCCCCCAATAGTGGGCAGTTACTTGCACGAGATAATTCCATCAAGCCTTCTGTAAAGCCCTTAAGCCATACATCGTCCCTATCGGGAAGCGCAATCGATAAAAAGAAAGCGCGAGGGGTAGCACCCGATGCGGCCAAATCTGAAAGATTCACAGCAAGGGCTTTGTAGCCGATGGCCTCAGCTGGTGTTGAGACTGGAAAATGAACGCCCACTGTCGTCATATCGGTTGTGACAGCAAGACGCGTTAACCCCGCGTCGATAATGGCGCAATCGTCGCCCACGCCTTTTGAGGCCCAAGCACCAAAAGAGCTTTGTGTGAAGTACCGATCGATAATCGAAAATTCCCCAAACTGCGCCATGATTTTTTCCTCCTCTCTTTTTTTCGAGAGTTTTAACCTTTTATGGCTCGCGTCCTCAAGAAGGATTTAGTTTGGCGCCACTTCCTCTTTACGGACGTCGGCCGCAACTTTATCGAGAACACCATTGACTAATCGGTAGCCCTTATCGGCACCAAAGAGTTTAGAAAGCTCGACAGCTTCGTTGATAATAACGCGGTAGGGGTTTTCTAGGCGGTGTTTGAGTTCCCATGCCCCAATCATAAGACACGAGCGCTCAATAACAGAAAGTCTAGCCGGATCGCGATCGACGTGACGCGCAAGCAATTCCATTAACTCATCGCGTTCGGATAAAACGCCTTCAAGGATTTCACGATAAAACTCTTTATCGCATTTCTCGAAATCCTCGCTTGTGAGTTCACAGGTAAAAGCAGGTTCATCCTTATCGGAAATAATATCCAAAAGGCCTGCGTCAATCGTTGCGAAATCGGCTTCGGGGTCAATCACCGACTGATAGACCCCTAAAAGAGCAAATTCTCGGGCGCGACTTCTAGCGCCCGAGCGTGGTAAATGTGGCTTAGTCGTCATCGGACTCTTCCGTGTAGTCTACGAATTCGTCGACATCAGGGAATTCGGCAACGAGGTTAGCCATTTCAACGGCGCACTGTGCGCAATCGGTTCCCTTAATCTTTGTGCGTTCCTTGCACTGTTCGTCGCTGTAGCAAGTCAGAATGCCATTGGCAACAGGAATGCCGTAATCGAGAACAACGCGTGTAATGCCCGCGGCTGACTCATTGGCAACGAGTTCAAAGTGATAGGTCTCACCCTTAATCACAGCGCCCAAGGCAATCAAGGCATCGTATTCGCCCGTGCCGGCTAATTTGGTTAACGCCAGCGGCACTTCAAGAGCCCCTGGCACTGTCACTTTCGTGATGTGCTCTTCTAAAACGCCTAAGCGCTTGAGCTCTTCGAGGCAAGCCGCGTAAAGCTCTTTTCCAGCATATTCATTAAAACGAGAAACGACGATTCCGATTTGAAGCGAAGTTCCGTCCAAATTTTTTTCGATGGTATCAACTTGCGGCATAGTGACC
>CAVKJM010000010.1:0-4670 GCA_963656505.1 bacterium | reverse complement strand
GACTACTTTGTGTGATGCTTTTTGCGCTTTAATCTTTAAGAGAAGCGCCAAAAGAATCCTTCAGACCCATTTTAGATTAGAAAAGGTCGTTTTCGGCACTTTCCTTTAAGTGCATCATACGTTCGACGTAACGCGCGATTGTATCGACTTCTAGGTTAACAGAGTCTTGTGCCTTAAGTTTCTTTAACGTTGTCACAGCCAATGTGTGTGGAATTAGGTTAATCGTAAAGCGAGAACCTAATGAGGTATCCTCGACAGAGTTAATCGTAAGAGAAACACCATTGACTGCAATCGAGCCTTTGTAGGCTAAGTAGGAAGATAGTTTTGCAGGAGCCAAAATCACCAATTTATAGCTTTCTGCAACGGGTTCAAAGGATTCAACTAAGCCTACGCCATCGACGTGACCACTCACTAAGTGCCCGTCAACGCGATCTCCTAAGCGAAGCGCTTTTTCAAGATTCACTTCCCCGAAGGTATCAAGCCCACAAGTCTTCGATAAGCTTTCAGCACTCACGTCGACCTGAAAACTATCTTCGGTTTTAGCTACCACTGTCATGCAGGCGCCATTGATGGCAATGGAGTCGCCAATTTTTACTTCATCTAAGTGAAATTCTTTCGGGCAAACGATTGTTAAACGAACGCCGTTACCCAACTTTTCTGGTTCGCGCACTTTGCCTACGGCTTGAATAATTCCAGTAAACATCCTGAATCCTTCTACTAAATAAATTCTTTTCTTAAAACCAAACGAATGTCTTTCCCGACAGTATCCACTGAAATGACATCCCACGTCTTGACTGCATCAAGCGCACGCTTTTCTTTTAGTTGCGCCAAAGGCATTCCTGGGCCTAAAAGTTTGGGCGCCATATAAATGAGAAGTTCGTCAACAAGATTTTCTTCAAGCATTGCGCCACTTAATTGGGCGCCTGCTTCAACGTGAAGTTCATTTACCCCTTGCTTAGCGATTTCTTCTAAAACGCTTTTAAGAGAAATGTGGCCCGTTTCTTTAAGAGGAAGGCGAACAATTTCAGCTCCTGCTTTTTCTAGCGCCTCGCACTTAACGGCGTCTGCCTGTTCGCCAACAAAAATGACAGTCTTTTCTCCTTGAAGAATCTTTGCATCAACAGGGGTCTTGGCTTTCGAATCGATTACAAACTTAACTGGGCTAGGAAGATTTTCAATACGCACATTCATCTGCGGGTTATCAGCCAGAACTGTGCCAACACCTGTAAGAAGCCCTTGCGAGAGAGCGCGATAATGCATCGCGTCGCGCCGTGCCTCTTCTCCTGTAATCCACTGGCTTACCCCGTTATTTAACGCAGTGCGTCCGTCTAAACTTACCGCACTCTTTAATCGAACCCAAGGGCGATTTTTTGTAATGCGTGAGAAAAATCCACAGTGATCGATCTTTGCTTCTTTTTCACAAACGCCACTTACGACTTCAATGCCAGCGTCACGCAAGATTTGCGCGCCTTTTCCTGAAACTAGAGGGTTAGGGTCTTCGACGGCAAAAACCACGCAAGAAATTCCTTCCTTAACTAAGCGCGTTGCGCAAGGCGGCGTTCTTCCTTGATGCGAGCAGGGTTCAAGAGTGACGTAAGCTGTTGCGCCTTTCGGGGAAACGCCTGCTTTCTTAGCCGCTTCAAGCGCTTCAATTTCTGCGTGATTTGACCCAGGGGCCTGCGTGTGGCCTCGTGCGATTTCTTTTCCGTCTTTAACGAGAATGCACCCGACAGCAGGATTCGGAGGCGCAATAAAGTGCGCCTTCTTACCTTCTAAAAGGGCCTCTTTCATCCAATAGGTATCGTCGCAAGCCATGCGAAAAATTTCCTAGCGCTTTCTCGCATCGATTCCTTCGAGCTCACGCATGAGCTTTTGGAATCCTTCGGGATTTTCGACGTTAAAGTAAACGCTAGCAAAGCGAATGTAGGCAACCAAATCGAGTTTCTTTAATTGCTCAAGAACAAATTCGCCAATCTGCATTGAACTTACTTCACGTTCGCCAAGGGTGCGAATGCGTTGCTCGATAACACCGATTGCTTCTTCAATGCGTTCGTTACCAACGGGTCTCTTGCGAAGCGCTAAGCGCATCGAAGAGCGCACTTTCTCACGCTCGTAGTCGCGCTTTAAACCTGTGCGCTTAACCACTGTTGGCATATTGAGTTCCACTCGCTCAAACGTTGTGAAACGCTTTCCGCACGCGCAGCAACGACGACGACGACGAATCGAAAAACCATCGTCGCTAGCACGAGAATCAATCACAGCTGTATCTTCAGCTTTACAAAACGGGCAACGCATTCCCCTCTCCTCTCCTTATCTATGCTCCGTACACAGGAAAACACTCTGTGAGTTTTAAGACTTCACCACGAACGCGATTAATGACTGCGTCATTGCCGGGTGCTTCAAGAATATCAGCGATAAAACCTGCGACAAGTTTCATCTCCGCTTCCTTAAAGCCGCGTGTTGTAGCAGCTGGCGTCCCAAGGCGAATCCCTGAAGTAATCGTTGGCTTTTGCGGATCGTTGTGAATGGCGTTTTTGTTTACTGTGATATTGGCTCTTCCAAGAAGCTCTTGCGCGTCTTTGCCTGTCACACCCTTGCTACGCAAATCAACAAGCATCACGTGGCTTTCTGTGCAGCCTGAAACAATGCGAAAGCCGCGGGCTTCAAGTTCTGTGGCAAGCACTTTGGCGTTTTTGAGAATCTGCTCGGCGTAGGTCTTAAATTCTGGCTTCAATGCTTCGCCAAGAGCAACGGCTTTCCCAGCGATCACATGCATTAAGGGGCCGCCCTGCGTGCCTGGGAAAACAGCAGAATTCACAGCCTTCTCTAAATCTGGACGCATGAAAATAATGCCGCCTCTTGGTCCACGTAGGCTCTTATGCGTTGTGGTTGTCACAACGTCAGCGTAACCAAATGGGGTTGGGTAGACGCCCGCTGCAACGAGTGCCGCGTAGTGAGCGATATCTGCCATCAAGTAGGCTCCGACCTTATGCGCAATTTCAGCAAAGCGCTTAAAGTCAATTTTTCTTGAGTAAGCGGAGGCGCCTGCGACGATTAGCTTTGGCTTATTTTCGATCGCTAACCGTTCCACAGCATCGTAGTCAATGGTTTCGTCTTCTTTTAAGCCGTAACTTACAACATGGAAATAACGACCCGAGAAATTAATCTTCATGCCGTGAGAAAGGTGGCCGCCATCGGCAAGACTCATCCCGAGGACGGTGTCGCCTGGTTGCAGTAATGCCATAAAGGTTGCCATGTTGGCCTGCGCCCCAGAGTGTGGCTGAACGTTGACAGCCATCTCAACACCAACAGGCTCACAGAAAAGTGCCTTAGCACGCGCAATAGCGAGTCGCTCAACGTTATCCACGTTTACGCAACCACCGTAATAGCGGTGTCCTGGATAGCCTTCGGCATACTTATTTGTTAAGCAGCTACCTTGAGCCTGCATAACTTCTGGACTCGTGTAGTTTTCACTCGCAATCAGCTCAATGTGCTGCTCTTGACGAATGCGCTCTGCTTCAAGAAAACCCCAAAGTTCGGGGTCGGTCTTAGCGATTCCCTCGTTGTGAAACATTGGATAACCTCACTGGAAAGATAAAAAGCCCGTTAGACGCTAGTTCACACACAATATCTTGAGTGGCCTAGGTCTGAGAAACCCGATTATAGGGATTTGAGTCAGAAAAAACGGCTCAAAAATCTGCGGAAAACACCAAGCGTTTTTAGCATTGGTTTTATTTCAAAGGACTAGAGTAAAGAGCGCCTCGATTTTCTAGCGCCAATCATTTATAAATTGCTCTGAATAACAAAGAGAATTTAAAAATATTGAGCACTATTTTCTGCGTTTGAGTTACCACTAGCAGTTTCGGCTACATAACTTACGCAGTGTTTGATAGTTAAATCGGAAAACCCTTTGTATCTAAAGAATATTTATCCTTCTAAACTGTAGTGTACACGGCCAGCAGATTAAGGCGGTGCTCTTTTATCTCTTTTCCCACTCGGAAAAATCCGACCACAAAGAAGTCATCGGTAGTGCAAAACACCCCTCGCCACCAGACCGTACACGGTCGCCAGCATAAAGCACAATTCCTGTGAAATTCTCTTTCCCGAGAAGACTCTGCATCCAATGCAGATGTCGAAAATCGTTTGTCGAGATGCTTTCTGAAGCCTTCACTTCAATACCTACGTGGTGCCCTCTTTCGTTGGAAATCATGAAATCGATTTCATGCGCGCGCGAGCGAAAGTAATAGATGCTGCACTCGGGGCTTAAATCGAGCTCGCTTGCTAGTTGGTTATAAACCCACGTTTTAACAAGTTTGCCGCCATCGTTTTGAGAGCGTTCGATACTGCTGAGAATGTCTTGAGGACGATAAACCTTCAAAAGATGCGCCATAAGACCCGAGTCTGTCATAAAGGGTTTCGGAAGAATATACGGCCCATCACTATCTTTTTTTGCCCACCCTGGAATCATGTCAATCAAATGCAAAGCTTCAATTGCCAACAAATAACTGTCAAGAGTTGCCCACGAAATCTTTAGTTCACTAGCAAGCCGCCGCTTTTTCATCGGCTGAGCCGATAAAGCGGCGACGCGATGAAAAACTCGCTCAAGCGTCTTTCTCTTGCGAACGCTCCATAGATCTCGCAAGTCAGGCAAAACCGCTTTAATTAAGTAA
>CAVKJM010000009.1:11538-24500 GCA_963656505.1 bacterium | reverse complement strand
TAGCAGTATCGCCCTTGAGGTTAGCAAAGCAGAATTCCATTCAACCTCCTCCACAAGTTTTAAGGGCTTAGAAGATAGCACTCTCTCTTTGACTTCCACTGGAACAATCACTGCAAATGCGCCGCTGTTAACGTTCGCTAATACGTATGCCATTTCTTACGGGAAGATGGAGTTTAGTGGGCAAAATCAAGAAATACTCTTCGAAGAAGGGGAATCGGGTATCTTTGCTTATACTGGGCTGAAAGCACTCGGAGCAAAATTTACAACAAAGGCAAATTCTTCAGGCTACATTTCTATCTCAGGAGACTCTAGCGCGACAGAGCTCTCAGGATTAGTGATTAACAACGAGGGCGGCAAATTTAGCCTCACGGCGAATGGGACGACTCTAGCCAGAGACCCTGCAAAAATCGGTATTGAAAAATTCATTCAAACTGCGGGAGAAACCACGTTTGATGGCGATATAACGATTAACGAAATCGCAGAAGGTTTCGGCGGGAAACTTAGTATCTCCCCTGCGCATTCTATGTTCGGCGTAAGTTTTACTGGATACTCCACACTCACACTCAAAAGTAAAGACGCCAACACCATTGGTACCAATCTCAATATGGGAGCTGGCAATCTAAAACTATATTACGGAACAAACCAACTCGTTATTGAGGACGCAGGAACGACTGCCTACGACCTTGAAGCCATCAGAACCGCAGAAAACACTGGTAACAGCTTTGTGACTGTTAAAGGCATTGCAAAGGCTAAAGAGCTCACCCACACCGATAAGCACCTCTTAATCTCTGCAAAAGCCTTGCAAGCGGCAGGTGCAAACAACACTCTTACAATCGATTATGTCGGTAGCGATAATTTCATAGAAAAACTTTCCGTCACAGGTCTAGGAAATCTAGATCAGTCCTCTCTTATCGCAGAGAAGATTTCGCTTATGAGTGGAACTTTGGAATTAGGCGATACGACCGATGGCAACAATTCCACATTCGGAATGGCAGAAGGCGGAAAAACTGTCGATTTTGATATCCAGGGGGAATCCAAACTCTTCGTTAAGGGCGATACCGTCCACTTCGGCGCCATTACACAAGGAGGAAACTCCGAAGTCACAATCGAAAGCGGAGCCGGGACAAGTTATGTTCATAAGGCCTCCACTCTTTCTGGTGCATCGTTTAAAAACCTCAATAAAGTCGGTAGCGAACCAGGACTTATTTTCAAATCCGATTTGAATGTTAGCGATGGCCTTTTCGAAACAGAAAACGGCGCCATAACACGTGTGGATGGAACATATAGGCAAGACAACGCTGGAGAAACGAAGGTTCATGCCGGAGGGACGCTTAATTTACTTGGAAGAGTTGAACTTGCAGCAGGCGCCTTCGGAGTCGCAGGGGAAGTCACAGCCCACGATATTTATCAAACTGCTAGCACCATCCATGTTGATGGAGGAACACTTAATGCGACCTCAGCGAGTCTTACAAAAACCCTACTCAAAAACGGAACGCTTCTTGTTACAGAAGCTGACTTTTCAAGAGCCGATACGGAATTCACTGGGAACGGCAAAGTAGAAGTTACTAGTCTCAAAGAAAATACAGATTCGCTAGGAAAGATTACTGTCGATAACGGAACTCTGTCGATTATCGAAGGCGAATTCATCTACAACGGAGAAGATGCAGCCAAGGTCGATTCCATGACGATTGGCGATAAGGACACATTAAAGTTCACGGCCCTAAACGCAACGCTTCATTTGGATGCAAAAACCCTTAAGGCTGCAGATGACGCTACTTTGAAGTTAAACGTTAAAGAAACGAATGTGACGCAATCGGGCACGACAAGCGGCATTTCGTTTAAGGGAAAGATGGTTCTTGCCGATGTGGGAAACACCAAAACCGTTGGCTCGAAACTTAATATGACTTCCGATGCCTTTGATGCGCTTTTTGGTCAAGGACAAGGAAAATTAGATTTCGGTGCAAAAGGAAACGGCGCGGATAATAGTGGAGTTCGTAACAGCCTTCATATCACAAGCGGACACTTAGATCTTTCCTGGACTACGGGTAGCGATTTTTCTGGAGATGGCCTCATTACGTCAGGAAATAGCATCACGCTTGGCGCTAAGTACCAAGGCCCAACAGAACTTCAAACAAGATCCGAACTCATCCTTGGTGACGCTTCTGGCAATTTGGAAATTGCCTCAGGGGCGGTGATTACCGCTGGTGGTCTTGCCCTGCAACAAACTAGCGTTTTCGGAACTCTTAAGGTCCTTGGAACGCTTAACCTAAAAGATGGTGACACACTAAGCCGCACCTCCGACATAAAGGGAACCAATATCGAGGTTGCCCCCACAGTAGACGGCACAGACAAAGGTCTAAATCTTTCGGGAACTGAAGGCGCAGTGACAAAACTTACGAGCTCTGGTTCTCTTACAACATCCAAAGACGGAACAACAGTTGGCTCCTATGCTGAACTCCAAGTCGCTTCAGTTCAAGCAGCCGGGGAAAACGCCCTTAAGATCGATGGCGGAAAAGTAAGCGCCAAGCACTTTGAGGCTAATGCTTTTAGTTCGTCTCTTACGAATAGTGGAACGCTCGAAATTAGCGAATCACTAAGCGCGATGGGAACTAATGCCCTTAAAGTGGATAACAGCTCAGTTACGACGAAAGAACTCACTGCCGATGCTGGTTCTATCACGGTTTCCAATCAGGGAACATTGACTGTTACTGGGAAACTCACCGCAAGTGGCGTTACTGCAATCGAGATTTCTGGCACAGACTCCTTACTTGATGCTCAAGGGGCTTTGGACTTTCAAAATAAAGAGGTAGGTAAGAGCGTCATTGAAATCAAGAATGGCGCCACCATGAAGGTGAAAGCCAAACACGCTCTAAAGAAAGAATCAAGTGGCATTAAATCAGCTTTATCGGGAATGATTGGTGTAGCAGCCGACAGCAGTGGCTTCGTGCACCTAGAAGACCTTGCTGATTGGTTTAGTAGCATCAATGGTTTCGAGAGTAGCTCACTTACAGGAAAAGAGAAGAAACTAAGCTACACAGAAGTTAAGGACGTTCTCAACGCTCTTGACGGGAACCCCGATAAATCCAAACTCTTATTAAAGCTTGGAGACTCCTTTGATTGGTCTCGTTACGAAATCACGCTCGGCGATGAAAATCCAATCAACTACGACGAATTTAAGTTAATTACTGGCGTTGATGCTTCCGATAAAGACCTCGTTAACGTTAACGGGGCTGTTACGGGAACAAACAGTTGGGGAAGCGCTTCCCTTAAAACAGGGGAAGACAAACTTAGACTAGGCTCACTTGGAGCCGATCCTGCTAGCTCCGATGATGATATGAGCGGCAACTTGACACTGAAAAAGCCCACAACAGATGGCTACTTTGTCAAGAACCCGAACTTAACTTCAGGAACTGATTTCAGTGGTGATGTCGAGCTCATTGGTTCAGCGAAAGAAAACGATGACCCCACAAGTCTCAAACTTGTCGGAACAGGTATGCTCGGTAATGTCACAAGCGCAGGAAACAAGGCTCACACGAAAATAACAATTGAAGGAAAAGAAAGTGAAGCTAGTAGCGTCATCACTGTAGGGAAACTCGGAGACACATCTAGCGAACTCGGCTCCATCCTTATCGATAAGAAGGCCACGGTAAACGCCCAAGACGCTAACGCAGGCAAGATTGAGCTTAAAGGAAAGTCCAATCTCAACATTGCTACAAGCCTTAAGACGCTTGAGCAAACAAATGTTGTAACGTCTGAGAAAAACACGGGCGATGTTCTTCTAGCTGGCGAAAGCTCACTTGCCGCCTCTTCTGCGAGCATTGCGGGCTCTTTAACAGTCAACGAGAAATCTCGCTTTAAAGCAGACACCGCGGCAACAGGATCTGGCGGAAATGTTTCCGTCAATGGGCTCACTCACATTCAAGGAGATGGCTCGAGTTACTTTGCCAAAGGCGAGTCAGACTTAGGCGATATCACTATCGGAAATGGCGCAACATTTGGATACGCCACAGATGGATTAGCTAGCGGCGGAAAACTTCTTGCCAAGGCAGATAAAACCTACACGGAAAATGGCGTTACAAAAACCACGAACGGCACGGTTGCAGTCACGTCCGATGGCAATCAAGTTTACTCGAAGCTATACGCTTCAGAAGCCAACATTGCCGGAACTCTAACAGTCAAAAAAAGCGAGGTCTTAACCGACGGTGCTCTCACCGTTGCTGGCGAAACTTCTCTTACAAGCAAAGGGACCCTTCTCTCTTTAGGAGAAAGCCAATTAGGAGGCCTCACGCTTACTGGAAACTCCTATTTTGGCTATGGCGGTATAGCAGACGGACGTCCTATTGAAGAAGGCGGAAAACTCACGACAGTTTCTGGCACTTCCTATAAGAATGAAAATGGCATTGCGAATGTCAGCACGGGCGATGTGACAATTGAGGGGCACTCTATGCTTTTCTCTGATGGAGCAAATATCGCTGGTAAGTTAACAATCAAAAATTTCTCTGGCTTTACAACGAAGGATGGATCTCAGGCTACAGTTGGCTCAGACTTCATTCTTGACAATGATTCGATTGTAAAAATTGGAAGCACTCTGACTATCCAAGGTAAGAGCACAATCACAAACAACGCCGCACTAGAAGTTAAAGACGATACCTCTTTAGGGGCTCTTGAACTTAAAAGCGGATCATCTTTTGATATTGGCGAAAAGAAGTTAACTGTCTCTAAGAACACACTCACTGGCACAGAGACTTCAGGCGACGTTACCCTAAGCAATCAATCCTCCAAACTAACGACAGGCGAAGCCGAAATTGAAGGCAATCTCGTTGTTGAAAACAACGCCCGCTTCACTGCAACAGGCGATGCGACAGTTGGTGGAACCTTTACGCTAGCCTCACGCGGTCGCGCCGATATCATTGGAAACCTTGCAACAGACGAAAAAATTGAACTCTCAGGAAATTCCGAACTCAAAGTCAATGAAGACCTCACCGCTTCAGGCCTAATCATTAATGCGTCGAAAGTAACGATTGGCAAAACCATTTCGACAACAGGACCTGTTACGCATGCTCCTGTTAGAAGGCTCTTAACAGCAGGTCCATCGACGCGTTCTCTTACTGCACCTCTTACGAGTGGTTCACCAGACGATGCCGTTGTGAAAAATGGTGGGAATCTCACAGCAGCCGCCGGACAACTTAACGAAGTTAAGCTTTTTAACGAGGCCGGATACGAAAATCAAACAAACACCTTGGTTTTCGGAAATGACACCACGACAGATGGAACAAAAATCAATCTCTTAAGTATCGAGAATCTTGCAGAAGTAACCTTTAAGGGGCCTGCTAATCAAAGCGCAGAAGAAAACATCAATGTCGTTAAGAACCTTACGGTGAAAGATGGTGCGAAAGCCTCTGTCAAAGGCGTTGATGTTCAATACGGCGCCATGACGGTTAACGGAAATCTTCTCGTAGACGCCGCCACGCTTTCTGCGAACCGCGGTACGGGCGCGTTAACAATCGAAGGCACTGCGCAAGCACCAGCCTTAGCGCGATTTGCCCATTTGGATTTAGCTAGTGGCACATCTGCTTCAGTTAACAATGCTCTTTTGGCCGTAGGCGGAGAAGACGCCAGAACGGCAACATTTGAGAGCATGAAAGCGGTTGCCGAGGAGGCTTTGCAAAGTGTTAATCAGACGGGAATGCCGATTTCTTCCATTCTCTACGTCAACGAGTCCTTCTCTGCGCCTAGCGCCTCTTTAACAATAGGCGATACGTCAAGCATGACACTAGGCGCTAATACGATTGCTATCGGCTCAGGAGGTTTCGCAATCCTTTATCGAGGCGCCATGAATGATCCAACGCAAGAAGACGGAAAGACAAAGTATGTGACGAAACTTTCTGGCAATCTTGCCTTCGCTAGCGACGGTCGAATGATTTTCAGGAATCTTGCAATCTCTGCAGATACTGTCATCACCTTGGTCGATGATCGTTATTCGGTTGCAAGCGAAAACAATGCCAATTTCGTTTCTGGGAATTTCCTTTACGCTGCACGCCTTACAGGAAACACCCTGACATTTACGCTATCGGAAACGGCCGCAGCGCTTGTCGGCAACTATCTATCGCCACCGCTGAAAGATATCGTGATGAATCTAGCCGAAGGCGACGGTTTTGACTCGGCTCGCAGAGACGGAGGCGGATGGATTTCTGCTGTGATGGAAAACGTCACAGGTGACGGTGACCGTCCAGTTCAAGATGTCGGTCGAGAATTTGGCTCTGCGCTTGAATCGGCCTCTCGGTTGGCAACACAGTCTGGAGCCTTCCTTGTCACAGATACTGTTAAGAGCGTTACTACGGCTTCTGTTGAAGAACGCTTAGGCTTTGGTTCAACCATCGCTACGAACGTTGCAACAGAAGAGTCGAACGGTCGCACTCTGTGGGCTACTCCACTTTACAACAAGACAAAGGCCGATGGCTTTAAAGCGGGGCGCTTTGTGACAGGCTCAGACATTGACCTGCACGGCATCACTGTTGGCGCAGACTTTGTCACCGAAAATGACACACGGTTTGGCGCTGCGTTTTACGCGGGAACGGGATCAGCAGACTCTCGTGGCACATTAATCTCAACAAAGAACGACTTCGATTTTTACGGTGCCGCCCTGTATTTCGGGCACAACGTTAATGCGTGGTCGTTTATGGGAGATGTCGGTTACGGCTATGTCAGCAATGAAGTAAAGCAATCCAATCACGGAGCCGTAAAAGCGGATTTGACTTCAAACGTCTTCACTGTCGGCATGAAAGCGAAATACACCTTTGATGTTGGTGGTATGCAAATCGCTCCTTTCGCTGGAGTGCGCTTTAACCGCGTTGATGCCAAGGATTACAGCCTGAAAACTGCCGCTCAAGGCAATGTCCTTAACTCAAATGGCACAACCAAGAATTACGCAGAAGTTCCACTTGGCATGCAGTTAGCGAAGGACGTTTCAACCGCTTCAGGCTGGACAATGAAACCGACCTTAGAGCTTTCTGTTACGCCAGTCCTAGGCTCGAGAAATCTTCACGAAACCATTCGCTTTACGGGCGTAGATCAGAAAGCAACGACTTCCTCTGAAGTTCTCGATCGCGTGCGCTACAGCGCAAATCTTGGAATTGCAGGAGGAAAAGAGAACGTTGGTTTTGGACTTTCCCTTGGCTACACCGGTTCGAAACATACTGATGCCTTTGGTCTAAAAGCCAATGTGCGTTGGACCTTTTAATCCGTAAAAGGCTACCCCTCCCTGGGCTCCCGCTAGACTAGATTCCCCTAAGTCGAAAGTCTGCGGGGGTCCAGGGACTTTTTTGGGATAGTTAAAACTTTTTTTCTAAGTAGCGTTCTTTTTGCTTCCTCTTTTTTTGGGATTAAGCACCTTCTTTGCCGTCTCGATAAATGCTCGCGTTGCGTGCGATAGGTATCGACCTCGTTTCCAAGCAAGCGAAACTTTATTTTCAGGTAAAGAATTCCCTAGCGAATAAAGCGAGACATTTTTCGCATAGCAATCTTGTGCAATCGTAGAGGGAATCAAGGCTCCTCCAACGCCAGTGGCGATTAACGCAGGCACCGTAAGAATCGATTGCGTTACAAGAGCAATCGGAAGATTGACGCGATATTCCTCACAGAGTTGCAAATAGTACTTTTGGAAAATCTGCCCGTACTGCATGATGATAAAAGGCGTGCCATCGAGAGCGGCGAAATCAATTCGCGGGAATCTTCCATTTTGCCGTGACGGGTGTGCTTTCACATAAGGGTGTTGAGCAGGAAGACCCACCAAAACCTTTTCGGAATAAATGGGGTACGTTTCCAAGGCTTGAGGCGCCATCGCCGTAATCACAAAGGCGCAATCGACTTTCCCAGTTGCTGCCAAATCGGCTATTTGGCTTGTCGTACCCTCTTCAATTTTGACCATGACATCGGGATATTCGTTTTTAAAGGCACTGAGAATGGGATTGAGAATCGTGCCTGTTCGATAGGCGGTCGAGCCGATGCGAATCTCTCCAGTTTTAAAGCCGCGTCGATCAGAAAAGTATTGTCGACATTCCCGATCAATGCGTTCGATTTGTCGCTGCGCCTCGAGTAGTTTTTCGCCCTCTGGCGTTAGTTGCCACGGTGTTTCCGAGCGATCAAAAATTTCAATGCCGTAGTCTTTTTCCACTCGCTTAATGTATTGGCTTAACGCGGGCTGCGAAAGAAAGAGGCGACGCCCTGCGGCGGCAACTGATCCTGTTTCGATGACAGCTTCCAAGTGCTTGAGAATGGTATTCATACGCTTATCAACCATTAATATTTATGTTAATTATCCTCAACATAAATAATATTTGTCAAATAGGTTGCACCTCCCTAGAATTTCCGCCGTGTCCTGAAGAGGCTCATTTTTCATTGAAAATCAAGTGAATTTTGAGTTTCACTTTCTACGATTAAATAAATCTTATGTTAGACCTCATCATCCGCAATGGTCGCATCGTTGACTACAAGAATCACATCAACACTGTGACCGACATTTCAATCAAAGACGGAAAAATCACTCATGTTGGCCCGACTGAAGAATCGGCCACGCAAGAAATCGATGCAAGTGGCTTACTTGTTGTTCCTGGAATTATCGATAGCCACATGCATGCCTCTTCCTGGCTTGCTGGCCCTCTAAGTTTTCGCATGCTTGCTGCCGCTGGCGTTACCACAGCGATGGAAATGGCCGGTCCCTTGGAGTGCGTGAAAACGTACATGCGAGAAAATGGCACGGGTCTTAATATCGCCTGCCTTGAATATCTTCGAGCCGGAGAAAATCTCCCGAATAACGACCCTGCCGTTAAAGACATCGAACGCGTCGCACAAGATGCTTTAAAGCGTGGTGCCTTCGGCATCAAGCTCTTAGGTGGTCACTATCCCATCACGCTTAAAGCAGAAAAGGGGCTACTCCAATATGCAGCAGATAACCACGTTTGGTTAGCTGTTCACGCAGGCTCTCTTGAGCACGGATCGAATATCGAGGGAATGCGCGAGGTTATCGAATTAGCCGATGGTCTACCCTTTCATCTCTGCCACATCAATGCCTACTGCCGCAGTGGCATAAAAGCGCTAGAAGAGGAAATTGCCGATGCCGTCTCTTTACTTGAGGCGCATCCAGAAATCGATACCGAAAGTTATCTTTCGCCGATTAACGCTTGCGCCGGAAAATGCATCAACGGCATCCCCGAAAGTAACGTCACAAAAAACTGCCTAGCTCTCAGAGGCTACAGCATTAACGAGGCAGGGCTCCGCGCAGCGCTCAAAGACGGATATGCCCGAGCACACAAAACGGAAAATGGCCTAACAGAACTCGCTGACGCCGACGAAAGCGTTTCGATTTGGGAGTCTCACAACACAGACACCCCCATTAGCTTTTACGTTAATCCTTCGCTTTCTTGCTTTTACTTTGCCACAAAGAAAAGAAAAAACGGGAACTATTTAGTCGACAGTTTCTGCACCGACGGCGGTGGCATTCCAAGAAACGTCATCATCCAAAACGGTTTATCTCTCGTGCGTTTTGGCGCGATGACAATCGAAGAGTTTGTTTTGAAATCGAGTTGGGCTGCCGCTCAACTTATGGGACTAACCACAAAGGGGCACTTCTCAGTTGGCGCTGACGCCGATATCACGGTGATTGACTACAACGCGCAAGCTCCTGTGCACTCCTTTGTCATGGGTAAACCCGTTCTTCTCAATAAAAAGATTGTAGGAAATGGAGGCACTCTCATTACAACAAAAGACGGCGAACAAGCCGCAATAAACGCTGGTCTCGGAGCCCGTGTCGTCGATATGGACGCCATTTTTGACTATCGAGCCAAGCGCTTTAATCGCTAAAACCACAAAAGGAAAACAATTATGCTTTACATCGGAATTGCCCTTGTCATATTGACATTTTGGCTAATTTATAAAAACTACGAAGCACGCCTTGTGTTGTTTCTCTCGGGCGTTGTGATGACCTTAATTGGCGTTACCTTTGGAGGATCAAGCGTTGGTCTATCTGACGCGGTTAACGCCTTCGTTAAGCAGTTTGTCAATGGCGGCCTCGTGCCAACATTTACAACCGTGATGGGCTTTGGCTACGTCATGAGTTACACAAAATGCGCCGATCACCTTGTAAACGCTCTCGTGCGCCCCTTATCGAAAGTTCCCTTGCTTGTGATTCCAGGCGCCGTCATCATCACGTGGTTTCTAAACATCGTGTTACCCTCAGCAGTCGGCATCGCAGCCGCTGTCGGCGTGCTCTTAATTCCTGCGTTGATTGCCTTAAAAGTGCGTCCTGTTATGGCAGCGGCGGCCGTGTTTCTTGGAACATGGGGTTCTGTTGCAAGTCCTGGTTTGATGTTTAACCCCCAAGTGGCTGATATCGCTTTTAAAGCCGGAGAAATCCCCTCGCCCGATGCAATGATCGTCATCATGGCAGAATTCATGCCTGCTCTTGCTGGCGCCATCGTAAGCGCCATTCTTCTTGCCATCCTTGCCGTCTTTATGAAAGAAGGCGTGGGAAGCCAAGCAGAGGTCAGCACTTCAGAAAATGGTGAAAAGCCTGAAGAATTGAAGATCAATTATCTTTATGCGCTTGTCCCGATTTTGCCTCTTTTCTTACTCGTGATTGCCTCTAAGCAAGTGGGCTGGTTACCGAACAAGGTCTTCACGGTCCCATGCTGCATGTTAATCGGCACAGGCGTTGGCCTTATCATTGGACTAATCAATCACTTAAAAGCCGGAGATATCTCCAAGAAGTTCTGCCGCGGTTGCGGTGATGCCTTCTGCGATGTGGCCTGCCTTATTGCAGCAGCGGCTGTGTTTGCTTCTGGTATGAAGTCCATTGGCCTAACGGGAACGCTCGTTGATGCGATGAAAGGATCGCAATCGATCGCTATGGCTTCTGCTGTCGTCGGTCCCTGGCTTATGGCTCTTGTTTGCGGATCTGGTAATGCTGCGGCTCTTGCCTTTAACGAAGTTATCACACCGCACGCCGCTGACTTTGGTATGACCGTTGTTCAGCTCGGTGCTGTAGCTCAGGTTGCCGCTGGCCTCGGCCGCACGATTTCGCCTGTTGCCGGTGGCGTGATTGTGATTGCGAGTATCGCTGGTGTGAACCCGATGGATATTTGTAAGCGCACCTTCATTCCTGTGTGCGCCGCGCTAGCAATCTTCACGGCAGGAATGTATCTCTTCTAAAAAACTTCAAAGAATCCCCCTCTAGTTATTTCCCGTTGGCCCTAAAAAGCCAGCGGGGAATTTCTAAGGATTCTTTAAGAAAACAGCCCTACTTTGTTTCCTCTTCAGGACACACAATAAAAGAGGAAAGAGGGTTACCGCACTCAGGGCAAACAAACGACTCAGGTAAATCGTTAAACGATGTCCCTGGCGCAATATCCATTTCTTCGCATCCGACTTCAGGGTCGTAAACGTACCAACAGACCTTACACTGCATCCGCGTCTTTGGGCCTACGCGACTGCGATTTAACTTATCAAGCAGTAGATCGATGCGACCTGCGGGAATTTCCTCAGTCATAACGCTTAAAGCACTCCACGCTCTAAATCGCCTTCAAGCCATTCGATTAACTCATCGCATTCACGAACGGTATCTTGGAATTCATCGGAACTCACCGGAACCTCTGGCGGCAAAAGCGTCACAACAAAACTATCAAGGAGCGTTTTCCCGGCTTTATTTAAAAGCGTGCTTCTCCAGATACCACAGTACTTCGTACTTTGCATGCGAGCGTTGGCAAAGCCTGTGAGCCAAATCTCTGTTGACCCCGCACCAAGAATCGATTTAAGCCAAGCCATATCCTCTTTTTCAATGGGTTGTCGCGTTAATTCGACCATGTGAGGCGGATTAAAGTCGATTGCGTCAAAATTTAATTCTTTTTGCGCCGCTACAAGTTCTTGCACAATCGCAGGAGAAGAAAATAGGCCTTCAGGCTTTTCAGTCGGGACTTGAAGAGCACGGTCCCCGGTTTTAATCACATCCAAAACTTCACTTGGGATAGAAGCAAGAACGAACTTTTGCTTCTCGTTTTCTTGCACTCGCCACAAGCCTGTCACGGATGTTTCTTCAACGCGAAGCGCTCCGTCGTTGGCAGAAATTCTCACTTCGCCAGACGCGAGGGTGGCGATAATAAAGTCTAAGAATTTGGGATCAAAAGAGTCAAAGGAAACCGTGAGTTGCTCACCTAAAAACTCACCTTCGGGTCGCGTTGCAGCTTTTTCTGCAGCTTCTCTTACGCTTTTAAGTAAGCTAAGTGTTGCCTTCGCTGCTTCGTGCTCTGTTTTCTTATCTAGGTTAATATTTTCCCAGCGTGAGGCCTCTGTAAATCCTTTGCTCATCTCTTACTCACTTCACTTTGAATTAATCCGAACAGCTCGATGACTTCGTGGCGCTTACAAATGCCACTCGCCTAGCTGGCGCCTTTTCACGCACGATAATTTCGCTTAGTTCCGCGCAATACGTATTCCAATCTTTTAAGCCTTCTGTAGCGCCCAAATACACATCGTCTCGAAACAGAGCAACAGCCGGCAAACCCGTGATGCCATAGCGACTTGCCATCGCACGAGACTTTAAAAATGGCGTAAAGACGGTTTTCACTAATGTGCCAGCAAAGGCCTTCTTCAACTCAGGGGCAATCACAGCGATGTCCAAAGTAACGCGCTTAGCATTGGGGTCTTCAGAGAAAATCGCCATCTTAAAGCCTTCGATTTTTAAGAAATCGTCCCAGGCTTCTTCGCTAATCCACTCAAAGCCTTCTTTTTCAAATAGGCGGCAAAACACCGGGTGCTTTGCAGCATCGATTTGCCCGTCTTTACGGGTTATATCATTGATCTTACCGACTGGCATTGTTTTTCTTCTCGAGTTCTTTTTTTAAGTGTTCAGGAAGTTGCCCTGGATTTTCGATTAAGTCTGCAAATCCGGCTTCAATGGTTTTTTCGGTTGC
>CAVKJM010000009.1:0-11528 GCA_963656505.1 bacterium | reverse complement strand
CGTTTCATCCATCACATCGGCAAGCGCCCCGAGTGCGGCACGAATCTTTTGTGCTTCCTCTGCGCCAAGAACCCGTAATGCACTCCCGCGAAAATAAAGAATCGTATCTCCGACTTGTGCCTCGGGGGCCATCGACAAATCAACACTTAAGCGCTTTCCGGCGTGCTCAATTACACCCACGGGACCTGTCGCAGAATCCTTTTTCTCGATGAGAACATCAGGTGTTGCAATGCACATCTTTTTTACTCTCCCTTAGGCATAAAGCGAATATCGCCCTCGCGAGGCGCGTCTTCTTCGCTAGGTCTCCCGCTTTCGTAGGCATCAACGGAAAGAGCATCCATTGTAAGAGATGTGGCCTTGTCACTAGCCGCGCGCTTAGCAACTGGTAATCCCCAACGCTCTAATTCTTCTGCCGCTAATTGGACGGCTTCATCAAGCCTTGCCCGCACCACGTCCGTTAGGCTCCCGCCGTAATCCTCTAATTCATTGGGCTGTACGCCAATCACTGTGATTGCTTCGGGTTCATAACCCATGAGAGTGGCTTTGGCTAAAACATCGTTCATGCCTGTCTGGTGCGCAGAAAGCTTGGTACTTGACCAAAGATGAATCTCATCATCACGCAAAACGCGAAGCGTTCCAGGAGCCGCTTTTAATTCAGCGCAATCGAGAATTAAAAGGCGCTTAGCATCCATCACAGAGTTAATGAGGTAGGCGCCCAATGTGCCGCCGTCTAAGACTTCGACGTCATCTCTATCGGCATAAGCCTCATGAAAGGCTTCAACGGCTCTTACACCGAAACCTTCATCTGCCCAAAGGATGTTTCCTAAACCCAAAACTAGCGCTTCATGCATTGCTTTCTTACCCTTTTCTTACCGATTGCGAGATTCTTTTACCGTTTATTTAAAACTCCCGAAATCCGTCGCCGGGTCTCGGGAGTTTTCTTGTACTTCTAGGGTCTACCCAAACTAGTCTTCAACTTCGTGCGCGGTTTCTTTAAACATTCTCAAGCCGCTACCCATCGAAGAAAGTGTCGTGACTCCACCCATAACGTCTTCACGAATGGCCATGTAGCAGTGCGCTACACAGAACGCTAAGAAGATGTATGTCATCACGTGGTGCAATGTACGAACACACTGCGAATCTCCTAAGAGATCAAAGACCCATCCGAAAAAGAACATCCAACTTGTGTCCCACCCCCAGGCTTGCGCATAAAGCGCAAAGCCCGTGATGATCACAACGACGCTACCGAGAACGAACATCGTAAACATCGCAAGCTGCGCTAAGGGGTTGTGACCAGCGTACTCGGGCGGTTCTTTCACGATAAAGAGATAGTAACCAGCTTGAATAAAGACCCTCTTCCACCACTTCAAACTAAAGACGGGCGGTAAGAAAATCATTCTTGCATAGCGGTTACCTGGAATGAGCCAATACACGCGACCAATAAAGAGCGCCGTAAAGACCATACCAGCAATGTAGTGAATCAAACGAACGTATCCGAATCCGTAAACAGACCACGTATCTAGGCTTCCGAATGTAATCGGATCACCGATTAAGAGGCCCGAGCAGATCAGAATCACCAAAGAGATGGCCATCAACCAGTGCCACAAACGCACGGGAACTTCCCAAACGTAAATGGACTTAAATGGTCGGCCGTCGCTTTTAATTTCGAATGTGACGGGATCGATAACCATAACGATTTCCTCCCAAAACCCTAGCGGACCTTAACGCTGCAGAGTTCCTCACCTTCAGGATCGAACACATGCGAAGCGCACGCCAAGCACGGGTCGAAACTGTGAATCGTACGAATGATTTCAAGAGGACGCTTGGGGTCTGCCATCGGCGTGCCGATTAAGCTTGTTTCAAACGCACTCTTTTGTCCTTCATTGGAGCGCGGTGAGGCGTTCCATGTTGTCGGAACCACAGCCTGCCAGTTCGTCAGGCGCGTATTCTCGATGCGGCACCAGTGACCTAACGCACCACGCGGAGCTTCGCAGAAGCCAACGCCCTTGCAGGACTTGGGCCATGTATGCGGATCCCAAAGTTCCATATTGGCAGCGGTCTCGTCGCCCGAGCGGATGTTGTCGGTTAAATCATTGACGTACTGAACCATCTTATGCGCACTCCACTGGCACTCAAGAGCACGAGCCGCATGGCGACCCAATGTCGAGTACACGGCTTCAAGCGGAAGATGAAGCTCTTTTAAGAGATCTAACGCGGGTTCCTTAAAGTGCTTGACGTCCTTGGCGATCGAAACGATCAAACGCGCCAAGGGCCCGACTTCCATCATGTGGCCTCTCCAGCGTGGGCTCTTGACCCAGGAGTACTTGCCTTCGGAACCAATCCAGCTAAATTTCGTCTTCGTGCCAACCGAGCCCTTCGGGAACTCAAAGGCCTGTTCTGTGATGCCATCCCACGGATGTAGGCCTGTCTTTCCAGCCGGGTACTTGTACCAGGAGTGATCGACGAATTCTTGAATCTGGTCGGGGTCGCGAAGGTCAACAGGATGCACGTCGCTTAACTTACCATCGATGATGGCGCCCGCGGGCATCTGTAGGCTCTTATCGGACCAGTCGTTCGCGACTTCGGGGAAGTCACCGTAGCAAAGAACGTTCTTACTGACTAAGCCGCCGCCATACTTAAACCACTCGGGGTAGAAGGAAGCGATTGCCTTGATATCCGGCAAGTACACGTTTTCAACGAATTCCACGGACTGCTGCGCAATATCACGCATGTAGTTCATGGTGACTTCGTTTACCATCGTGCCAGCGGCACCCGACCCGTGCATATTAATCGGGCAAGCAACGCCACCCACAAGATAGTTCGGGTGCGGGTTCTTACCGCCTAAAATCGTATGAATCTTGATGATTTCACGCTGGAAGTCAAGCGCTTCTAAGTAGTGCGCTGTTGCCAACAAGTTCACGGCGCTTGGCAACTTCATCGCTGGGTGTCCCCAGTAGCCATTGGCAAAAATGCCCAATTGGCCGCTTGCGACAAACTTCTTTAAGCGATTTTGCACATCGCGGAAATACCCAGGGCTTGCTAAAGGATGATGCGGGCTAATCTTTTGCTGCAAGGCAGCCACTTCGCGTGGATCGGCCTTTAAGCCATCGACCACATCGACCCAGTCCAGAGCCGAGAGTTGATAAAAGTGCACAATATGATCTTGCGTATAAAGCGTCGCATTCATCAAATTGCGAATGATGTTGGCGTTTTTCGGAATCTTGATTCCGATCGCGTCTTCAACAGCACGCACGGCTGCCAAAGCATGAATGCCTGTGCAAACGCCGCAAATACGTTCAACGAACGCCCACGCATCACGTGGATCGCGACCTTTCAAAATCACTTCCAAGCCACGCCACATCGTGCCCGTGCTCGTTGCATCGGCAATCACATTATTCTTATCCAAAGTCGCCTGCACGCGCAGATGACCTTCAATTCGTGTCACAGGGTCCACAACAACCCGACGTTCACTCGCTGCCATTGCTTATTCCTCCTTGCCGATGGCGCGGTTATTCTTCTTCGCGCGAACTTGCGCGACAGCGCTTAATGCAGCGTGCGCAACGGCTGCAGCGCCCATAAGACCAATCGTGGCTAAACCGACCTTGTCGGCTGTGGCCTCAATTCCACCCCAGCCCGGCGGCAGAATCGTTGTCTCATGCGAGTAGAAAGAACCCTTATCGAAGAAGTTCGGTTCCGAGCATCCAATGCAACCGTGACCCGACTTAACTGGCCAGGAAAGTCCCTCGTTCCATTCGACAGTCGAGCAGGCGTTATAAGACGTCGGTCCCTTGCAGCCGACTTTATATAAGCAGTAGCCAAGTTTCGCGGCTTCGTCATCGAACTTCTCAACGAACTGACCGGCATCAAAGTGAGCGCGGCGATAGCACTTGTCGTGAATTCTCTGACCGTAGAACATCTTCGGACGTCCCAAGCGATCTAACGGCGGGATGCGATCGTAGGTAAGGATGTATGTGACAACCGCAGTCATCACTTCAGGAATCGGTGGGCAACCCGGAACAAGAACGATGGGCTTATTCAAAATCACTTCGGTAATCGGAACCGATTTCGAAGGATTGGGTTTGGCGGCCTGCACGCAACCCCACGCAGCGCAGGAACCCCAACCGATAACGGCCTTGGCGTGAGCGCAAACGTGCTTAATCTTCTCAAGGAAGGTTTCGCCACCCGGGATGCAGTTAATACCATCATCATTGAGTGGGACGTTACCTTCGACGGCGACGATGTAATTGTCTTTGTATTTTTCCATCGTCTCGGCAAGAGCAGCTTCTGCCTGTTCGCCAGCGGCGGCCATAATCGTGTCGTCATAGTCCAATGAAATCATGGACAAAACGAGATCTTTGGCTACGGGGTGATAGGAACGAATGAATGATTCCGTGCAGCATGTGCACTCTAAACCGTGAAGCCAAATGACAGGCATTCTGGGCTTGGTTTGCACCGCGTGAGCGATGTCCTTAGCGCCAGCACTGCCCAATCCGAGGCTTGCGGCCGTGAGCGAGCAAAATTGCAAAAAGCTGCGACGACTTATCCCCTGACGGCGCAGGGCTTGATATTGCGTCTCTTGCATGAGGGACTCCTTGCTTGTAAAACCACTAAGATAGCCGCACCTGCTTGCTACCATAAACTGGCAACAAGAAATTGAAACGATGCGTTCTTACTCGTTCATTTTAATCAGAAATTTCATATTTACCTCAGTCAAAAGGAGTAGCGCTTATACGCAGTTTGGAAGTTGAGAAATGTTGCTAACTCACTCAAAAAAAAGGCCTTTTTCTCAAAAGATGCCACCTAAAAGGAAATGGCGCCTTTCCTTTGCGCTTTCCTCTATAGTTCGATAAGTCCGATGCGCTATTTTTCGCACAGCTTAAAGGTCAGCCATGCTACGCATTCACACAGAGTCACCAGCTCAATTTTTTGCCGACGGGTTTCGCACGATTGCGAAAACTCGGATGGCAGGTTTGCCTATTTGTCGGCCCGATATCACGGTCGAGGCACTGGAGTTTCAAAAATTTGGCAATCACTGGTTAGGGGTTCTCGTGACACCGTGGTCGATTTTGGTCGTTTACGCCCCAGGAGATAAAGAAAGCTGGGCGACAACGCCCGCAGGCGTCGTGCGCGATGTAACGCTTCCGGCGGGAGACTTTAGTTTTCTTGGAATGGACGATCCCGATTTGGGTGAATATCTTGCCTGTAGCTTAATGAGCCCACTCGATAAGGTTCCCGATCAAGCCTCGGCTAAAGCCGTCGCTATCAGCGCATTGCGTTTAATGCTTCGTAGCGATTTACCTGCGCCCGCAGAAGAACCTGGGACGCCGCTTACCAAACGCATCGTTCCGATTCGCTCGGAAAATGCCCCCACAGAAAAGACGCCTTTAGGAGAAGCGCTTGAAAAATGCGATAAAGAAGAAGCCCCCCAAAGTCGTCGCGCCTTTTTTACGAGGTATTGGAAATGAGCGAAGCCCCTTCTCAGATTAGCCTTGAGCTTTCGGAAAAAGGCGTTACGCTTAAAAATAATCGCAATGCGCATTTTCCGCAGCTACTCATTAATCGCGATGCCTCAGAAATCATCAACTTGATGGGATCGGTCTACGCGCTTTGCCCTGCGGCTCACATTAGTGCCTTCGCAGGAGCTTTCGAGTGCGCGCAATCTTCTCTTGCAACTGAAAGCATTGCGCTCCTAGCTCGGCTTGAAGCCATTATTGAAACCGTGCGATTTTTTGCGATGGATTTACGAAAAATCCTAGGCGTTGGAGCGGCCGATGCAAATCTTATCCATGAGCTCTCGCAGGTTAGAGCCCGTCTTTCTGCAAGTCTTTTAGGGCAAACCGATACGGCTTTGATGAATGATACGACGGCTCTCGCATGCCATTGGCTTACAGGCGAGAAAAGCTTTTTTGAAACGCTTTTTGATAGAACCCGTGAAGTAAGCCACTTTACCTTTAGTTCCGAGGCGCTTTTAGAAACCGCTGACCTTTCTGAGGCTCATACCTTAAGTGCCTTAGCCTTAACGCTGAAGGATTGCCCGCCTTTTGCCCTTGCGCCTCGCTTGGGGAGAGCAAGAGTTCTTGGCGCTATCGCCCGAGGCCCCAAGCGCGCCAAAAAGAGCCTTATTACGATTGAAGAAGTCTTTAAAGCGCGCATTGCTGAAATTGAAGCCTTTGTAGGCGGAAAAGCCACCACGCTCGGTAGCCTACACACGGTGCCTGTCGCAACGCACGAAGCGGCCAGCTTTGTTGAAACCGCGCGCGGCGTATTGCTTTACTTTGTTCATCGCAACAGAAATAGCCCAACGTGGATCGAGTGGATTGCTCCCACCGAATGGGTCTTTCAAGAAAATAGTGTCTTAACGACTCTGGTGCACGAGGCGTTTCTTTCTGGGGCCACGAACGCTCAGATTGCGCTAATTGCCGCAGCCTTTGATGCATGCGCCGATGTCACTGTCACTCGCGAGGCGCCACATGCATGAGGTATCGATTGCCGAAGGTATTGCCGAAGTTGTTGAAAAAACGGCGGCAAAAAATGGCATTACAGCGATTTCTCAGGTGCGAGTTGCCATCGGCGAATTAGCAGGCGTCGATTGCGATGCGCTTTTTTTCGCGTGGGAGTCTGTGGCACAAACAGGGCTTTTACGTGGAGCGAAACTCGAAATTGAACACATTGCAGGAAGTGCCTGGTGCACCGATTGCGAAAAGACAGTACCTTTAAAGCGCTACGGAAACGCCTGTCCTTTCTGTGGCGGGTATCACTTAATTGCGAGCGCTGGAACCGAGATGCGTGTCATCGATTTTGTTCCAGCCTCCGAATAAAGATTAGACAGTTTTTACATAGGAGTTTTCATCATGTGTCTTACTTGCGGCTGCGGCCATACGCACGAACATTCGCACGATCACGACCATGATCATCACCATCACGAGCACGAACATTCGCACGACAAAGAAGCCATTCGTGTTGAAGAGGATATCCTCTCGAGAAATAACGCGATTGCTGCGAAAAACCGTGCGCAATTTGCCGCTAAGAAAATCTTGGCTTTAAATTTTGTCTCGAGCCCAGGATCTGGGAAAACCGAACTTCTTGCCGCAACCGTTCGCAAGGTGGCCAAAAGTTACCCCATCTTTGTTATCGAAGGCGACCAGCAAACGGAAAACGACGCAGATCGCATCCGCGCCACAGGAGCTCCTGCTTTTCAAATTAATACAGGAAAAGGGTGTCACTTAGATGCAGCGATGATTGAGCACGCCCTCTTACACTTAGAGCCCACAAAAGAAAGCGTTCTTTTTATCGAAAACGTTGGAAACCTCGTGTGCCCGGCTGAATTCGATTTAGGCGAAGCGCATAAGGTTGCCATCCTTTCTGTAACTGAAGGCGAAGATAAACCCTTAAAGTACCCCGATATGTTTCGCGCAGCCGATGTCCTTTTAATCAATAAGGTCGATCTTTTGCCTTACGTACGCTTTGATATTGAAAAGTGCGAAGAGTATGCGCGGCGCGTGAACCCGAAGATTCGCATCATTCGCACAAGTGCGACAGCAGGCGACGGACTTGAGACGTGGCTTAAGTGGCTTAGCGTTGAAAGAGCCTTGGCCGCTCTTTAAAGAACATAATGGAAAAAATCGCCTATTACCTTCGTGTCACGGGCCTTGTGCAAGGCGTCGGCTTTCGGCCCACTGTCTTTCGTGTGGCCCAAGATTTGCATCTAGCTGGCGAAGTCTTTAACGATGCCGCAGGCGTCGGCATCGTAATCGAAGGCGAAAAAAACGCGGTTCAATCCTTTGAAGAGGCCCTACGCAAAAACGCGCCGCCTCTTTCTCGCATCGATTCGATTACGACAAAAGAAGTTTCCCCAACTGGGGTAACGGCTTTTCTTATTACCCCGAGTCGCGCAGGCGAAGTAAAAACAGCGATTACGCCTGATGCGGCAACCTGTAAGGCGTGCTTGGCGGATATGTTTGATTCAAACAATCGCCGCTATCGCTATCCCTTTACCAATTGCACACACTGCGGACCTCGCTACACGATTACAAAGGCGCTTCCCTACGATAGGCCCCAAACCTCAATGGCCTCGTTTCCGATGTGTGAGAAGTGCCTTACAGAATACAAAGATCCCCTCGATCGCCGCTTTCATGCGCAACCCAATGCCTGTCCCGTCTGCGGGCCGCACCTTACGCTCTTAAATGAAAAGCATGAAGCCATTGAGGGCGACGCTATCTCCAACACGGTTGCCGCTTTAAAGGAAGGCAAGATTGTTGCCATCAAAGGGTTAGGTGGCTTTCACTTGGCGTGCGACGCACAAAACGCGAGTGCGGTTTATCGGCTTCGCGAAAGAAAAAAGCGCGATGAAAAACCTTTTGCGTTGATGCTACCGAATGTAGTTAGCGCAGAAAAGTTTGTCTTTATCAGTAAAGAAGAAAAAGCACTTTTAGAAGGTGTTGAACACCCGATTGTGCTTTTAACGAAAAAACCGAACGTTGAGCTTAACGGTGTAGCAGATTCTCTTTCAGAAATCGGTGTGATGCTTCCTTACACACCAGTGCACTGGCTCATTTTCCATGAGTTTGCAGGACGACCTGAAGGAACTCAATGGACAGAGTCGTTGGCTTTGGATGTTGCCCTTGTGATGACATCAGCCAATCCTAGTGGCGAACCGCTTGTTACCGATAACGAAGAAGCCTTTAGGCGGCTAACAGGGATTGCTGACTTCTTTTTAATTCACAATCGCGACATCGTTGTCGGGTGTGACGATTCTGTGATTCGCCCGATGACTGAAGGTTTTAGCTTTATCCGTAGAGCTCGCGGCTACACACCGCGCTCAGTAAAACTTCCCTTTGAGATTCCTGCGACATTAGCCTGCGGCCCCTACTTAAAAAATACCGCTGCCGTAAGCCGTGGTAACGAAGCCTTTTTAACGCAGCACATCGGAAACCTCACGAATCGCGCAACAGAAATGGCGCTCACAGATGCGATCGAGCATCTCGAATCCATTTTGGAAACAGAACCCAAGATTGTTTCTTGCGATAGACACCCTGATTTTTTCTCAAGCCATTTAGCGCGAAAGATTTCTGAAGAAAAGAAGATTCCTCTTTACCCGATTTACCATCACGCCGCTCACATCGGTGTTGTGATGGCCGAATTAGGAAGAACCGAGCCGATGTTAGGCCTTGCTCTTGATGGCGTTGGCCTAGGACCGAATGATGAGGTCTGGGGCGGAGAACTCCTTTATGTTGGAGCTAAGGGCTTTACTCGTCTTTCTCACCTAAAAGCACTTCCCTTAATCGGGGGAGATAAAGCGGCAGAAGAACCCTGGAGAATGGGCGCGGCTCTTTTAGCCACAATCGGGAAAGCCGATGAAATCGCCAAACGCTATAGCGAGCACTCGGGAGCTAGCTGGTTTAAAGAAGTGCTTAAGAATCCCCGCCTTACGAAAAAAACAACGGCTTTAGGTCGCTACTTTGATGGGATTTCTAGTCTTTTGGGGCTTTGCGATATCCAGCACGATGAAGCCACCGCTGCAATGCGCTTAGAAGCACTTGCAACACAGAGCGATGGACATGTTCTTTCGGGTTGGAGCGTAAAAGATGGCGAAATTGATTTAACTTCTGCTATCGCTGAGCTCTTAGAAAACAAAGACAGAGCACAAGCCGCTGCTGACTTTCATAGGACTCTAGCGAAGTCTCTTGCGCAAAGCGCTTATGAAGCCGCAAAAGAAATGGGCTACAAAGATGCCATCGCTGTCACAGGGGGGTGCGCTGCCAATCGCCTTCTCTTTTCTGCTCTAAAAGACGATTTAAAATCCCTTGGCCTAAAGATTGCTATTCCAAGAGAGGTTCCCGCTGGAGACGGTGGCCTTTCTTTAGGAGAGCTTTGGCTTGCTGCTCTTAATTACAAAGCCAAAGAAACTGAACACAGATTTTTCCAAAACCCGCTGGAGGTCAATTAACAATGTGCCTAGCTGTTCCAGCCAAAATTCTTCAACGCAAATCCGATACCGTCGCTTTGTGCGATATGGGTGGCGTCCAAAAAGACGTGGACATCTCGCTTGTGCCCGATGCGCAAATCGATGATTGGGTCATCGTTCATGTTGGATTTGCTCTAAATAAAATCGATGCCGCAGAAGCCGAGAAAACATTAAAGCTTTTGGGCGAGATTTCTCAAAAGTAAGGAAGCCGACCATGGATTACGTTGACTCCTTTCGAGATCCTGAGAAAGCGCGCGGCATTATTGAGGCGATAAAAAAGGAAGCGCACCCGGATCGTGAATACCGCTTTATGGAATTTTGTGGCGGTCACACGCATGTGCTTTCGCGTTGGGCATTAACCGATGCGCTTCCGAAAAACGTGCATATGATCCACGGCCCTGGGTGCCCGGTGTGCGTACTTCCGATTGCACGCATTGAACTTGCTATCGAATTGGCTCTCACGCACAAAGCCATTGTCTGCACCTATGGCGATACGTTACGAGTCCCCGCTGATCACGGCCGCACTCTTTTTAGTTGTCGCGCTGAAGGCGGAGACATTCGTATGGTCTATTCACCAAACGATGCTCTTCAGATTGCAAGAGAAAACCCAGACCGTGAAGTCGTGTTCTTTGCCATTGGCTTTGAAACCACAACGCCACCAACAGCAGTTTTAGCCAAGATTGCTAAAGCACAAAACCTAAAGAACTTTTCCATGCTCGTTAGCCACGTCTTAACGCCTGCGGCAATGGAACATATTCTCAAGACAGCGCCAGAAAGAGCCGCTGCTCCCCACTTAAATGGTCTTGTGGGACCTGCGCACGTTTCCACCGTTATCGGTAGTAAACCCTACGAAGAGTTCGCTCAGAAGTGGGGCATGCCCGTTGTGATTTGTGGCTTTGAGCCCTTGGATATGCTCTACTCAATTCTGATGCTCGTTCGTCAGGTCAATGAAAAAAGAGCTGAAGTTGAAAACGAGTTTTCTCGCGCTGTCACAAAAGAAGGTAACGAAGTTGCAATCGCACTGATGAATGAAGTGTTTGAAAAGCGCGAAAGCTTTGAGTGGCGAGGCTTGGGAAAGATTCCGTATTCCGCGTTACGCCTAAAAGATGAATACGCCAAGTGGGACGCAGAAAGGCGCTTTGATTTGCACGAAACGCCGATTCCCGATAACAAAGCCTGTGCGTGCGGCGCAATCTTGCGTGGCGAAAAAGAACCTAAGGATTGCCCGCTCTTTGGAAAAGTTTGTACGCCTGCGCGCCCGATTGGCGCTTGCATGGTAAGTAGCGAAGGAGCCTGCGCGGCCTATTGGCGCTACGCACCCAAAACAAAAAAGGAGAACTAATGTCCATTCCCGTTCATTACGTTCGTAAGCTCGATATAAAAAAAGGCACGATTGATCTACGGCATGGCGCAGGTGGCCTTGCGACCTCGCAATTAATTGAAGAAGTCTTTGCCCGCCACTTTACAAACACGTGGCTCGATGTCGGGCACGATGGAGCACTTCTTCCTCCCATGAAAAAGCCCGTTGCAGTCTCGTGCGACGCGCATGTGGTAAGTCCCATTT
>CAVKJM010000008.1:0-27036 GCA_963656505.1 bacterium | reverse complement strand
GAAACAGGGGGCGTTAACTGACGTCGGATGAACCGACTTTATCAACACCCCCTTTAGTTGCTTTGTCTTTTTTGAATCCTCTTTGCGTAACAGTTTCTCTTCGACGCCTAGAAAAGTTCTTTATTTAAGTTGTCGAAGTTTCACTGTCTCGTTTAAATCTTTCGATAGGATTCATATTTCTTAAAGAGCTTTTCCATTTCCTCATAACTCACAAGCGTTGAGAGCGCAAACAAATCCTCAATCGCTTCAGGAGGAAGGATTTTTAGTTCCAATGCCGCCTGTTTGCAGCTGAGATTGTGGTCTAGCGCATAGTGAGCAACTTTAGTGCCAATGTCATAGCCGAAAATAGTGGAAATCACGGTAGAAATGGATGTAGAGCGATTGGCGATATCTGCGCAATGTTCTTTATTTGCAGTAATTTTTGCAACCACTTTTTCTGCAAAATAACGCATAGCATTGGAAAGCATGTCAGCGCTAGAAATGATGGCACGAATTGGCATGCCCGAAGAGGCACCCAAATCTAACCATCCTGCTTGAACTCCCATCAATACTGCAGAGTTATTGGCAGAAACGCGGTTCGTGACAGAAATCAGGAGTTCAGTCCAATTCGGTTCCCCTTCTACAGAATCAGGGAAGTTAATTTCACGGAAACCAGAACGTTTTCCCGAAGCGATGATGCGCAAATCTCGCGCAAGTTTCCAAACTTCAGTCGACAGGGCAACAATGTGTGCATGCGCCACAATGAGTCCATCTAAAGCCATCATTCCGTCAAAGAGATTTTCTTCGGCTTGCATCGGGCGACCAAGAACGTCGGATAAATGCTTGTGGATTACGGCACGAAAGCCTGGCATGCAACCCATGCCGGTTCCGACAGCCGTGCCCCCTAAACACGAATGGTTCCAACGTTTCCTTTCTTCAACTAGGCGCTTTTGCATGCGCCGAATTCCATGAGCGTAAGCGCCGAGAATTTGACCAAGCGTTTCAGGCACAGCATCCTGAAGTCCTGTGCGACCTAGTCTTAAAACATCGGCATATTCTGTGGCTTTCTTTTCTAATGCCGAAGCTAGTGCATCAGCGGAGTCAATGAGTTTTTCTAACTCCCAGTAAATAACAATGTCTTTAGCTGACGGGATGACATCGTTACTTGATTGTGCCATATTGACGTGCGTATTTTGATGGACGCCTCCTTTCATCTTGTCGCCAGTAAGCAGTTCGTTTGCTCGATGAGCGATGACCTCATTGACTGCTGCATTAAGCGGCGTACCAGATCCTCGGAAAATGTTAACGGGGAAGTTTCCCTTAAATTTTCCATCGGCAACTTCCCAGGCTGCTTGTTCGATGACCTTCGCTTTTTCAGGTTCTAAGGCACCGATTTCTGCATTGGCTCTAGCACAAGCAATTTTTAGAAGTGCTACCGCTTTGATATAGATGGTGTAGTCATCCAAGTCAAAAGGTCCCACGGGAAATGCAATACGATGGCGTTCAGCACCGCATCCGTAATAGGTGTCGTCTGGCAGGGCAAGTTCGCCCATTCCATCTTTTTCAATGCGCATAATTTTTCTCCCTGTCAGAATTTCTTTAAATGACGATTAAGCGTGTCAAGTGATATGCCGCTCTTAGCAAGCGTTGTTGCATCAAAGACGCTTCCCAATTCGTTTGAATCTAGGACGCCAAGTTGCAAACAGGCCTGTTTAATTGTTAGAGACTTAGACTGCATCAAGTCTGCAACCTGTTTTTGAGCATCCTTACCCTTTAAGAGCCCCACGATTTCTGTGTAGGAGAGTGCGTTTTTAACGTGTTCTTGATTGTTCTCACTCTGAACGGTAAAACCAGTCAGGCACTTTTCTACGAATAGATCAGCGGCTTTGCCAAGAAGCTCAAGAGCCTCAGCAGTCATTAAGAAAGCCCCAGAGGACTGCCAGCTTTCATCGAAGTCATATTCGTTGTAAGAGTATTGCGCTGTTTGATCAATAGCAGAGAGGTGTTGACACGCTTGTTCAAGGAGCATTGCCATACTTGGATTGATTTTTCCAGGCATGATGGTCGATCCTGGGGCAATAGCAGGAAGTGCAATTTCAGCTAAGCCAGCGCGTGGGCCAGATCCGTAAATAAAGAAACCATGGACAAAACGCTGATACACCATAGAGAGAATGCGCAAATCAGCACATAACTCCATTAGGCGCGAACTACCCATAAGTAGGTTGGTGATGCTCGAAGGGTTGTCATGAGAGGGGCATACGAATGAATGCCCTGCTAGTTTTGATAAGTTGCCAACTAACGCATCAGAATATTCTTTGGGCGCTTTAAGATTGTCGCCAAAGATGCTTCCAAGTAGCACGCAAGTAAAGGACGATTTATTTTCATCAATGCGATTAAGTGCGTGCGCTACGGAATCTGCAAGAGCCTCAAAAACTTGTCCCCATGTGCCTAATGAGGCTTCATTCATATGGACGCGAGTCACACGGATCTCATCTTTAAAGTCGTTGGCTTTGTCTTTAAGGGCATTGATAAGATTCTTGTTTCCCTCGTGTGTCAGTTGTAATCTTGTCGTAACGACAAGGCTTTCGATGGTTTGAGAGAAAGCGGTGTTGGAATCGAGCAGGGAAACATCTTCAATATTGACATTGGCCTCTTTGGCAATCCAATGATTGAGGGTGTTGTTAAGAACGGAGAAATCATTTCCCCACATCTCTATGTTGCATAGTTCTTGAGGCAAATCCTTTTGAGCCTGGGAAATGGCATCTTCGATTTTTTTCTCAGCCTGACTAGAAATAAAACCAAATTGATAATGTGTTTTTGCCTGCGCAAGTTTTATGACAAGGCCAGCTTGAACGATGTCTGGAAACTTCGCAAGGGTTAATCCCGTAATTGGATAAGATAGCTTGTTTGTCATGATGAGTCCTGCATTTTGTCAAAATAAAATCGGCCGCAGAATGCGAACATCCGCGGCCGATTCTGCACTAGATTGTCTTACTGAGCAATCATAGCGTCGGTCGCCGCATCCAATTTTGCCTTGGCATTTGCCAATTGAGCGGCACGACTTTGAGTAAGTTCTTTATCAGCTTTCAACTGCGCTTCAAGAGCATTGAGCTGACGTTCGACTTCCTCCTTCGCTGTTCCGCCTAAGCACTTCTTGGCCTGAGCAATACGCATCGGGTCTAAGGCTTCCTGGATAAGCTCTTCTGTTAACTTGGTCTTCATCTGGAATTCTTTTTCCAAAACCTCATTAAGAGCAGCTTGGTTGATTTCGAGACCAGTGAGACCGCGATCGCACAAATTGCCGACCATTGTCGCAACGGTTTCGTGAGCTTTTCTAAAGGAAATGCCATCGTAGCGAACAAGGTAATTGGCCAATTCAGTCACTGTGCAGAAGTTGCGACGTGCATCACGCAACATGGCTTCGCGTTTTACTGTGAGCGTACGAAGCGTGAGTTCAGCTAAAACGAAATCAGCTTCCATTTCTTGCATGGCTAGACGCAAGTGTTTTGTTGCCTCAACGCTTGTGTCCTTGCTGTGAGAGTAAATAATGTTCTTCATGCAAGAGAGCATGGCCATGGTGTAGCCGTGCATGTGTCCTGCCTTAGCTTTGATGTGCTCAAGAGTAAAGGCATTCTTCTTTTGAGGCATGATTGAAGAACACACAGCAACAGAGTCATCAACTTCGATATAACCATATTGGGGAGTAGCCCAAATATAGAGGTCAAAAGCCATACGAGACAGTGTATTTGCTGCCATCGCAAGAGTCGAAACGATTTCAGGAGCGTAGTCTCTCGAAGCTGTTGTATCGACTGAGTTAGGCATCGGACGGTTAAAGCCCAACAAGTCAGAAGTCATCTGGCGATCAATCGGGAATGATGTCGATCCCATCGAGCAACCGCCTAGCGGGCAGATATTAAGGGAATCCCAGCACGCAGCAAAGCGGTGGAAGTCACGTTCTAATCCAGTGAGAACTGCCGAGAGATAGTGCCCGAACGTAATCGGTTCAGACGGCTGCATATGGGTGTAGCCCGAAAGAACCGCATCGATGTTTGCACGAGCTACAGCAATCGCTGTTTCACGGAACTTATTAAAGAAGTCGCACAACGTTAAGTAGTAGTCGCGTGTATCCATACGCAACACTGTTGCGCCTAAGTCGTTACGAGAACGAGCGGTATGTTGTTGTCCACCGACGTCAAGACCGACCATCTTGATGAGGCGGCGTTCGAGTGTTGTGTACAAATCTTCGATGCCGCTATCTTTGGAAAAATCAGGGGCAACAGGGTTAGCTTCGATCTCTCGCGTGGCCTTAAGGATTTTCTGGCAAACATCTTTCGAAATGATGCCCTGTTTTTCAAGCATCAAGACGTGTGCGCGATTGACTGTTAGATACGTAAAGTACGATGTTTCGTAATCTGATTTCGCAACGGGGTCGCTAATGTATTTAACCACTTCGGGGGCAATGGGTTTTTTGATGCGACCGCGATTATTTTCAATGGAAGACATAACTTACACTCCAATTAAAACACGACACTTTGTAAGAAGAAGGCAACAATCACGCAAGTTGTGGTTGCCGTTACGCACGGGACAAGGAACGAGTGATTAATCACGTACTTGCCAATGTGGGTTGTTCCTGATTGGTCAAAGGCCATTGTGGAAACAACGACGCCCGATGTCGGAAGGAAAGAGGTTCCGTTAACAGCTGGGTAAAGACCCAAAAGTGTCGGAGCGGGGAGGCCAAGAGCGAAGCCCAAGGGCATCAAAGCGCGAACGGTGGCGGCCTGCGAGTTCAAAAGCATAGAGCCAAAGAAGAGCACGAATGCAAAGAGCCACGGCATGGACTTAACCATTCCAGCAATTTCACCCATCCACAAAGTCTTGTGAGCAAAAATGAAGGTGTCCGACATCCAAGCGATACCAAACACGCAAATGACAGCTGTCATACCAGCACGCATGATTGAACTGTTAATGGCGTTGTTGAGTTTGGGCTTACAAACGATGAGGATTAAACCCGCAGCGACGAACATGCCAATCTGTAGGAATGTTCCCATACCAACAGCTTTTCCACCATCGGCAGGAGTACGTAACTCAGGGAAAATACCTGTAATGACGACGCCAGCGACGCAAAGCACGAAGATTAGAGCAGAAATACCAGCACGAGCAGGTAAAGGTTTACGCTCAGTTTTAGCCACAGTCGGCTTAATAAGGCCAGCCTTCAAACGTTCTTGGTACTCAACGTCATCCTTGAGATCTTTGCCGTAACGGAGCATAACGGTTGAGACAACAACTACAGCAATTAATGTTGACGGAATCGTAATGCTAAGAATTGTCTGCAGACCATAGTCAAAGCCATTTTGTGTATATAGACCAATTAAAGCAGCAGTACATGCGGCAACAGGAGAAGCAACAAGAGCCTGTTGAGCGGCAACACCAGAGGCTGTCATAGCGCGTTCTGGACGAATGCCTACGCCATGAGAGACTTCATAAATAACGGGCATCAGTGATTGAGCAATGTTTGCTGTTCCTGCTAAAAACGCAAAGAACCATGTCACCAACGGAGCCACGTAAACGATGCGGTTTGGATTGGCTCGAATAATTTTTTCGGCAATACGCACCATGAAGTCAACACCGCCAGCAGCATCCATAACGGAAGCGGCTGTCGCCACAGCAATCATGATGAGCAAAACATCGACAGGAGCAGAAGTTGGACGAAGGCCGAAAACAGCCACCAAAATAAATAGTCCAATGCCACCCCAAATACCTAAGCCGATACCTGTGTATCGTGAGCCTATGGCAATGACGCCGAAAACGACGCATACCTGTAGGATAGTACTAACCATGGATTCCTCCTTTAGGATTATTTTTTTGACTAAATTGCTAATGAAGCCTCTAATTGAGGCAGTATCTGCAATTTGAATAGAACACGCCAAGATTTTTCGTTATCTGCATGTAAATTATGCATTTAGCGAATAATGAGATTTTTACTACCTAGTCTATTTGACATTAAAGAATGTAGACGTTGTCGGATGTATACATCTTCGACAAAGTCTTTCGAGGGGAAGAAAAGACGGGAATTCGTTCTTCTTCTCTTTTTCCGCGACACAGGAGATAGGGTTCAATCCATGGCGTTCTTCTGATCATTTCTGGAGCTATTTTTTGGATAAAACAGTCAACAGCTGATTGTGTGATTTTATCTGCTAAGTCACTACTGAAACCACGACGAGAAATGACATAAAGCTCGCGGGAAGCTAGGGGCTCTGGCATTGGGCGAACATCAACATGCATTGATAAATCGGGGTGCTGTAATAAAGAAGTAGGGCGTGTGAGTGTCCAACCTTCGCCGTGGGCAATATAGTCGAGCATCACAGCATTAATGTCAACAGTCAAACGCTCGGGAAAACGTAGTCCAAGTTTTCCAAAGAATTTTTGATCAAGCCTTCCTCCAGAATTGTCATGGGAATATTGCAAGAAAGGCCATTTGCAAAATTGTAGATGTTGGTTTTGCTGGCAATCCTGAGTTTTGGGGGAGCACAATAATTGAAGGTTCTCGGAATATGAAGCGTCGATCTAAATCATTGCGATTGACAAATGGGTCAGGACTAAAAAAGACATCGAGCTTATCTGAGTCAAGGAGTGTCAGCAAATAACGGCAGATGCCAGTTAGTATCGTGACGGTTGAGACGTCATCGCGAACCGATGAGACAACAGTCCAACTCATCAAACGAGCAAGGGATTCAACAAAACCAATTTTCAATGGACTTTTGAGCATGGTATTCCATTGAAGTAAGCTCACACGATCGTCGATATTGTTGATTTGTTGGTCGAGCAGGTGCTTGAGCGCAACTCCTGCGGAGGTAAGGCGGATAGGACGCACTGTATGGTTAAACAGTTGCATCGACAAAGTTTCTTCAAATTCTGAGATGATGCGTGAAACAGCACTCTGGCTCATATGTAACTCTTGAGCCGCTTTTGTGAAACTACCAGTATCTGCTAGCACGCAAAAAATACGGACTCGTTGCTGAAACAGCGCCATTGAAGGTCGATTGTCAGAGTATTGTGTCATGAGCTCATTCCGCACAAATCAAGAAGCAATGGCTGAATGCTACCTGAGATTGCCCGAATTAAGCGCAAGCATTACGAAATTACTTTAAAAATGCAGCAACACCGGTGAAAATCATTTGGCACGAGAGAGCGGCAAGCACAAGTCCGGTTAATTTGGAGAGCATAGAGATTCCACTACGTCCAATCAGCCGCTTTACTTCGCTCGATAGATAGAGCAATGCTCCAAGGCACAGACAAGCAAGCGTTACAGCAACCGCAGAAAACAGGAGAGAAGCCATATCCGTTGTCTCTGTGCCCATCACCACGAGCACACCAACAGAGCCTGGACCGAGCGTAACAGGAATGGCCAAGGGAACAACAGCGACATCCATAATGTCGCGTTTGGCAGCAGGAACTTGCACGCGTCCCTCAACAAGGGAAACTGCCGATAAAAACAGCAGGGTTCCTGCACCGATGCGAAATGCATCGACCGTGATGCCGAGGATGTCAAAAACTGTTTGACCTGCAAAGAGAAGAATTAAGCCGATTACAAGTACAGCAATTGTGATGCGCACAGCTAGGCGATGGCGCACATCCACGGTCTCATTTTCTGTCAAAGCAATGAAAATTGCCATGACAAAAAAAGGCGTCAGGATGAAGAAAAATTTGACAAATACTGAGAAGAAATTGGCAAAAGACATACGAGAATCTTGGCGTTGGAAAGAAGAGTCTATTTAGACGGGCAGATTGTCTAATGAGACTATTGGCTTGGAAAGAGCTATTACAAAGAGACTCAACTAATTATGAAAAAAATGAATAAGGGCCTTCCAGTGGTTAGAGGCGTGCGATTGTAGTAAATCACTGAACTAGAAAAAAGGGACTTCCAATTTTTGTGACTTACAAGCAAAATGACTGTTGCGTTTCCTAAACGAATGTCGCTTTCTCTTTTTTCTCGCAAGGTGCACCATGGCAAGACAAAATAAGAGCATTTTTTCCGAATCTCTTGAAATTTTTATGCATTTCGGAAGAAGCCGTAATCTTGCGCAAACAGCAGAGGCTTTTTCTATTTCTCTATCCTCGGCGTCAAGACAAATCAGAAAATTAGAAGCGATTCTCGAGACAGATCTCATCGTTTCTGGTAAGCGTCCTTTTACTCTTACTGCAGAAGGAAGACGCTTCTTTTCCAAAATGGAGAAAGAACAACACAAAATTGACGAAGCCATCGAAGAAATTCGTAGCAAGGATGCTATGGGAAAGCAACTTCGTATTGGTTTTATTGAAAGTTGGACCCAGGCTTCCTCTACTATCATCAGCAGTTGCGCCGAAAACCTTAATTTCGTCTTGAATGTCACAGGGACAACTGATCGACTCACTGGCCTTTTTAACGCAGGAGAGATTGACGCCCTTGTCACGTCGGAACTTCCAAGTGACATTGGAAAATTGCGTTGCTGGACTTTTCTAGAAGAGCCCACTCTAGTTGTTCTTCCAAAGAAAACACTTGAATTGATTCCTCGCACGCCGAATTGGAAGAATCTTTCTTTCTGTGGGCTTCCTTACATTCTTTCTTACAAGAGAAGCCGTTCAGGAAAAGCGTTATTTAGTTTTCTTTCAACCAACGAAATTAATTTTCATAGTCGAATTGAGGTCGACAATATTGGGACAAAACTCGGTCTTATAGCAGAGGGACTTGGTTGGTCTCTTGTTCCCGTAACAAGTCTTTATCAGAACCGAACGATGTTAAATGATCCGATGTTTTCGGAGTTGAGATTCTTACCGTCGCCAGCGCCTGTATTTAATCGACGTTTATTCCTTGCCGCATCTTCTACATTCAATCAAGCTCTTTTTAGAAAGCTCTCAAAAGAACTTTATAGTTATTCAACCGAGAGGATTCTTCCTTGGGCTAAGGAAATGTTTCCCAAAGTTTCAGAATCGTTTCACGCTTTTGATCCCGATTCTGGGGTTGGCTGATTGCCATTAAAGACGGTTACCTTTCCAAATCCATAGAAGGCAGATGTGCACCAAATAAGAACGGTGAAGGCAAGAAAGAAAAGCACGTTAGACCAATCTCCGTCGCCCTTGTAAAGGTAGCCACAAATAAAGGGGCCTGTGGCGGCGAGTGCATAGCCTATCCCTTGAGAAATCGAGGATAAAAGAAGCATCTCTGGGAGGGTTCGTGCCTTTTTTGCGATGAGAATAAGAGCTAAGGAAAATCTCGCTCCATGGGGTATCGCCATGATGAACGAGCCAACAAGTGGCCAAATTCCTTCGGCAAACCAAAATGGGGTAGCGAGAAAACATAGAATGCCAAGAATAATTGAAAGATTTCTTTCGCCGCCAGCACATCGTATGAGTAACGAGACGGCAAGGCTAGAAACAAAGGCGAGCACAAGAACAAGAGCGAGAGCGTTGCCAGCTAAAGTCGCAGTCATTCCTCGACTCATTAAAAGCGGTGGTAACCACGCAATCAAAGAGTAAACGAACATTGATTGCAGACTCATTGTGAGAACGACACTTAAAAGAGGAAGTGGTTTAAAAGAGAGTTTTTCCTTTTTCACACATTCTTCTTGAGGAGAAAAAGTCGGTAACTCTTTATTAGGGGAGAGAAACCAGGCGGCAGCAGCGGGAGCCGAAAAAAGCACCCAGATGCTTAAAGTCCAAACGTAAGAGCCCGTTGCTTGCTCTAAAGGGATAGCTAGGAAGGCTCCTGCAAAACTTGATATTGCAGTAGCTGCGGTAAAGGCACCAAGAGCCAAAGAAATCTTTTCTGGAAAGAAGCGACGCAAAATAACAGGGATGACTGTATTGAGCATCGCTATTCCAGCCCCGATTAAAAGTGTCCCTGCCATTAATGCAGAAATAGATTCAACGAATCGGAGAAGAAGCCCCGCTGACATCAGGGCGAGAACCAAAAAGAGCGCTTTACTTGTTGAAATTCTCGAAAAAAGAAAAGGTGTAATGAAGCCAAAGAAGCCGAAGCACAAAACAGGCAGCGAAGATAGAACCCCGTATGTGACATAGTCCATGCAGAGTGTTTCCCGCAGGACTTCTGCCACAGGTCCAACGCAAGTCACAGGGGCACGCATCACAATAATGCTTGCCACAAGTGAAAAGACAATAAGTGCGGGAATCTTTTTCATAAAAGTCTGGGGTCTATGAGACCCCAGTGATAAAGGCTATTTACTTAAGAATTCATAAACACTTTTTGCGTGAGTTTCAAAGACTTTATCTAGTTCGTCGAAATCGACAAATTCATCGGGCGCCCCCATAAAACCTCCTTCACAACCGCAACTAAAGGAAGGAATTCCGTAGCGTCGTACGTGCTTAGCATCGGTCCCGCCGAGCCGAACTGTAGCAACGCAGGGTTCTTTAAATGCCTCTTGCGCATTTTTGAGAAGGAGTTTTAAAAGAGGATGATTCGGATCTGAGCAAAGCGCTTCACAAATCATCATCGTGTCAAAAGTGATGCCAGGACGATCTTTGCAGATTGCTTCGAGGATTTCTTTAATCTGAGAACTCTTAACACCAACGGGGAATCTTGAATCAATAACAACTTCTGCGTATCCAGGGACCAAATTTGGTGCTGAGCCGGCACGGAAAATACCAATGTTGCTTGTTACAGAAAGGAGTGTTTCTGTTTCTCCTTTTCCGACGACGGATTCGGATGTGGGACCTGCTTTTTTAATCGTATCAAGAATGTCGGCCGGGCAATTGACTTGTACGCTTTTAACTCGCGCTTTGTAGTCGACGATAGCGTCAATCAACATATCAATAGCATTGCGAGTCTTATGCATATGAGCGCCGTGGCCAGGAATGCCGTGAGCCATAAGCTTAAAGCGATACCGTCCTTTTTCTCCAAAGCGGATAACGCGCGTTGTGCCGACATCTCCGATTAGACAGGCATCAACATCGGAGAGTTCTGGACGTGTGCGAAGTAAGAATTCAGTTCCGTGCTTTCCGCCGCATTCTTCTCCTCCGACAAGAGTCAAAATCAATTCGCCAGACCATTCATCACGGTGTTCGGCCATAAGGATAAAAGTTTGAAGTAAAGAGGCGCATCCCGCTTTCATATCAGAGACACCGACTCCGAAGATGCGGCGATTCTCAACTTCGCCTCCAAAGGGATCGTGTTTCCAAGTATCACGCGAAACCACTTCAAAAGTGTCGAGGTGCCCATTTAAAAGGAGTTTTTTCCCTGGACCTTTTCCTTTGACGCTAGCGACTAGGTTGAAAATAGGGTCTACCTCAGAGAGGATATTGACTTGAACGTCTTTTACGTTGCGCAAAATATTAGCCGCATACTCAACAATGCTTTTGGTATCCGACGGAGGGGTGACGGAATTGATTTTCGCAAAGCCAAGCAGAAGGTTTTCAACGTTTTGATAGTTTTTTTGAATGTTTTCAGAGTACATATACACGCTCCAAGGCAGAATAGAGAAGTGGCCTTACTGTACGTGAAGAGAAGCGAGTAGTCAGATTAGTTGCAAGAAATAGATATCGATTTTGCGAAAATTGATGTAGCCAAATGAATGTCTTCTAAAAGGTGCCTTTGGTGAGCGAGGGCGTGTTAAGCCGCTTAACACATCATTCTCGATATGTTAAATTTTTTCGATTTCTTTAACATATCGTTCCTCAGTGTATTGAAATCATTGGCTTTTCTAAATGCTAAATTTATCCTGTTTAGAGGCCAAATGTTCTGAGGCGTTTAGTTTTTTGGAGCCAAACGGTATTTTTGTTTTGGACTGTTCTTCGCCTCAGTTTCTTTGATGATGCCATCCTTGATGAGGGCATTAATGTATTTTCTAAGCGTAACGGGGTTATATCCCGTTGCTTTCTGCATCTCGCGAATTGATAAAGCGCCCTGAAGCGTAAAGAGTTCCAAAATGCTTTCCCGAATGTTTTCGTGTTTTTTGCCGCCAAAAGTCGCTTCTTGGGTAAGCCTATCAAAGACAATCTTGAAATACGTGTTGTTACTTTCAAACCTCACAGATCCCTTTCTAGCCTGTGCGAAAGCCTGCCGAATTGTTCTAAGGGCCGTGCCTCGGTTTTCCACAACAAAGCTATTGTCTGGCATCGCGGTAGCTTCAAGGATTTGCGAAAGGAATTCATTTCGTGTGGCAGAAAGCCCTGAATTTAAGAGTTCATCGACTTCAAGCGCTCCATAAAGGCCGCCAGGATTAAGAATTTCCAAACAATCCGAATACATATTGAGTTGGACTTGAGAGGAGCACCCTTGAGGCGAATAGTCTCTATGCTGCAAGGCGTTCGCGATGGCTTCGCGAATGGCAATTAGGGGATATTCTGGAACTTCATAACGAAGAGCTCCTTCGACGCGAGCACCAACTCGCATGTTCTTACGCACGAAATCAACAGCATCCACAACCATGTTGGGGATTGAGCCAACAAGGCGTGCTGTATCGAGATAACGATTTTGGATAAAGTCGCCTATGAGAAGAGTTGGCTGATTTCTGGGCGTTGCGTAGCACGTGCAGGTCACACTCAAGCGCGGAAAATACTCTTGCGGGAATTTACCGAAGGCAAGAAGCCCTGCAAGCGTGGGTTTTAACCCACTATCGGTTTTCTGCAAAACCCGCATTTGAATAAGAATTTCTTCATCCGAAGCGTTAACGAATCCGCGAGGCGTGAGAAAGCGCTGGCGGTTAATAAATAGTTTTAACGCATTCGAATCTAAGTCGGTAAGTGAGGCTTCTTCAACAACACGGATATCGTGCTTGGGTTGAACCCTCTGTTCGAGCATGCGGCTAATTTCATACTCGGTAAGCCTTCGATCTCCGTCGCCCGTTCGAATATAAGAGCCCCCGTAGACACCTCGTGCTGTTACGTAGCAGGGCCTTTCAAGTATCGGTAGCGGGGTAATGGTAAGAACGACAATCTTTGCCCCTTCAAAGTCAAGAATGTGCACCTGGGGTCGCACAACGGGCGTTAACTTATCGCCGTAATGGAGCATGTCTGAATAAATGGCTTCAGCGTTAAATTTAGGCGCAGGACGAAAGCCTTTATCTTCAGAAAGACCAAGGATGATGGTCCCGCCATCGCCGTTAGAAAATGCCGAAAACGTTTCGGCAAGGCTCTTTGGCGTTCCCTCTTTGGCCGATTTGACTTCGTAGTGCTGGTTGTCTCGGCCCGCTTTTCTCATGAAAGCGATTTGTTCGGCGATTTTTTCTTCAAAGGAATCTGTCATAGGACTTGATAAGTAACTCTGATAGTTGCTAAGTAAATTATAGAGTAAAACGCAATTTTTATAGAGTAAATTGGCAAATTTATAGAGTAATAGACCAATTTTATAGAGTAAAACGCCAATCTTATAGAGTTAGTAGAGTCTCTGTCGAAGTTCAAAGAATAAAAAAAAATGGCGGGAAAAACTCCCGCCTAAGATGGGCTAGAGGTTTTTCAACTAGCCCTAATTTTCCAGTTTTCCAAAGCATCCCTCTTACGCTTCGTGTTGAAAGAGAAGAGGGAAGGTTATCGTTACTTCCAGAATTCGGGTTTCACCGTCATTTGGCAGAACTCGATTTGCGCATCAATGAGCTTCTTGAGTTCTTCTGGGTTCTTGTAGTCGATGTTAAAGCCAGCGCGCTTATGCATATCGGCGCATTCCTTATCTTGCATCGTCTTTAAGAAAGCATCAGCGTAGAACTTCACGACTTCCGGTTTTGCTCCCTTAGGAAGAACAATCGCGCGAGCAGAGCCGTACCAATTCGGGTAGTAGCCAAGTTCCTTTAATGTGGGAACGTTCGGCAAAGACGCATCGCGCTTTGTATCGAAGATACCGAGAACTCGGATTTCAGGATTATCGCCCTTGATCATGCTTGCAACGTCGGCGATCTTCGGGCAAGAGAATTGCACTTCGCCCTGACGCAACGCTAAGAGTTGGTCGGCTGTTCCGCCGTAGGGAATGGCCTTGTATTTGACGCCAGCAGAATTGGCAAACAATTGAGCCGAGATATGGTTAGAGGCACGATTGCCGTTTGTCGAAGCCTTAAGGTTGGGGTTCTTCTTCATCGCCGCAACTAAGTCTTTAAGGGTCTTATAGGGGCTATCGCCCTTGACAACAATGACGCCCGTTTCTGTGACGTGATTGCAAACAGGAACGATTTGCTCGGCCTTAAAACGACCCTCAGCAATGTATTGCGTAAATGTCGGAAGGTTCACAAAGCCCAATGTTCTGCCATCGGGTTTGGCTTTCACGAGGTCGGTCCAGCCAATCTTGCCGTCTCCGCCAGGCATGTTGTGAATGACAAGAGTCTTGCCGACATACTTTTCTGCCATCATAATAAGCGGACGGCATGTCTTATCTGTGCCAGACCCAGCCTTGTAGGCAACGATCACAGAAACGTCTCCCGAAGGAGCCCAGGCAAAGCTCGGCGTTGCGAGCAATGTTGCACCAGCAAGCGCTGCTGCCGTTAACAATAACTTTCTTCTTTGCATCTTATCCTCCGTTTTCACCAGAAGGCTTCTGGTTTTTTATTGAAATAAAATTAGTGCGCTTTCGCCTTTTTCACCATGCGGTGCTCGAGCCTATTCATCAAGATAGGAGAAAGAATCCCGAGAACACAGAGACCAATCAGAATCCAGCATAGCGGTGTAGAAAAGAAAATGCTCGGATCATTGTCGTTTAATAAAAGCGCACGACGTAGACCTCTTTCACCGATCGGTCCCAAAATAAGTCCGAGAACCATTGCAGGAGTACTGAAATCGAATTTCCTCATGAGGTATCCGAGAAGGCCGAACAAAAGCATCATGCTCACGTCAAAAAGCGAGTTGTGAATCGCGTAAGAACCCACAACACACAAAAGAACAATTGAGGGAATCAAAATCGCATCCGATAAGCGCGCGATTTGCGCAAACCACTTCGCACCACACATACCGACAGCAAGCATTGCAAACTGCACGAAAACGAATCCTGCGAAGAACGTGTAGGTCATTCCTGCGTAGGTGGTAAAGAGCTCTGGACCAGGTTGCAAGCCGTGAATAATGAGGCCACCCATTAAGACGGCGGTCACGGATTCGCCTGGAATACCGAGCGTTAACGTAGGAATAAGAGAGCCGCCTGTGACAGCGTTATTTGCGGCCTCAGACCCTGCCACACCTTCAATGGAGCCTTTTCCGAACTCTTCCTTATGTTTACTCCAGCGGTGCGCTTCGTTGTAACCCATAAAGCAAGCAATCGTGGCACCTGCGCCAGGCAAAATTCCTACGATGTTTCCGATAATCCAACTTCTGATACAGGTAGGAGCAATGCGTTTTGTATCGGCCAATGAAAGGCCGAAGCGATCGGTAACTTTTGCTGCTTGGGATCGTTCGACGATTTTTCTTTCAGCCAAAATCAAAACCTGCGACATGGAGAAAAGTCCGATTAAGGCGCATGTAACGTTGATGCCACCGAAAAGTGCGTCTTGACCGAACATAAAGCGCTCGACGCCTTCCATTGGGTCCATGCCGATGGTGGAAATAAAGAGGCCCAAAAAGCCTGAGATAAGACCCTTGATAAGGGACTTCGAGGCAACGCCAGCGATTACAGTTAAGCCAAACAAGGAGAGCCAGAAATATTCAGGGCTCTTAAATTGCATGGCAAGTGCGGCCAAAGGGGGCGAAAAGAAATACAGGGAAAAGCACGAGAGTAAACCGCCTGCAAATGAGGCGACACAAGCCACCGTTAAAGCGCGGGCCGCTTGCCCTTTTAGCGTAAGTTGATAGCCTTCAATTGCCGTTGCAGCCGACGCAGGTGTCCCTGGCGTATGAATCAAAATCGCAGAGATTGATCCGCCGAAAATAGCCCCGCAATAAATACCGCCAAGAACGATAAGTCCTGTAGCAGGATGCATACCAAATGTCACAGGCAAAAGTAGGGCAACGCCCATTGCGGCCGATAGCCCTGGCAAGCAGCCAATGGAGATACCAAAGGCCGTCGCAAGCACCATAGCCAATAAATTAATTGGCGTTGCCGCATTAATAAAACCGGCACCCATTAGAGAAAGTGTTTCCATCATGATTGTTCTTCCTTACCGGTTAATCAAAGAGAATTCCTGTTGGCAGAGGCACTTTTAAGAAAAGTGTGAAGACAAGCCAAATGACCACGAGTAACGCGACGATGACAACGGCAATCCATTTCATTTTCACGCGCAATAGCGCGAGCGCCACACACATGTAAAGAACGCTAGCGATGTAGTAACCAAGCCAATGAATGAGAGCAACGTAAATAACGGCACCTATTGCAATGGAGAAAAACTGCTTTGGAATAAAGCCATCGTATAGATGTGCCAAGTCGTCCTTGAATTCTTTTCTTGCTTTCAGTTTCCAAATTGCCACGGCAAGGTAAAGGGAGTTCAGAACAAAAACAGACGCTAAAAGAAAGAACGGATACGACTGAGCCTCTTTTGGCAAAAGCAGTGTCTGGTAAGCAAAAAACAGGACAAAAAGGTAAATAAGGGCAACAACAGCAAAATCGGATTTTTTCATACAAACATCCTGCAATGAAAAGCGCGCCCCTTGGATTCGCGGAAGTTTTTCCTTATCCGTGGTTCCAACAAAAGCGAGCTTTTGAACCTCGTCTTAAAAGATAAGAACAGTTACAAATTCTATGCTGATTCTACTTAGTGAGAATTGCTTATAGGGGATAACCCTAAATAGGTAAAGAGAACTAAGAAGGAAACACTTTTTCCTTACGAAGTAAGAGGAATTTTTATAGAGGAAAGTCTTGTTTATTGAGGTAGTGCAGTGCCTGTTGCAGGAACTTGCGGGGTGAAGTAGCCAACGTTGGACTAGGGTCTCTCGACCAACCTCTGCGGCTTTTAAGTCACCTTTATGCGTAAGTCAAACGAAGAAACGCCAAAGAAGAAAATTAAGGTGTCTTGTTCTTCGCAGTGTGTCCGCTATAAAACGCATCGCTTATCACCGCACGAGCCAGGCTCGGCAAGCAAGGGCGTTCTGTGCTAAGCAAGGCAAAGATGCGGTTGCAGCGCACGTTAATCTGACTAACGCTGGCTACCATGCTGATGCTGGAGTTGACTTGACCTTCGAGTGTTGTTGATTCAATTAGGTACGTCAATGTTTACCAAGGTTGAGTGCTTATCGCTTTTTTTCGTAGACTTACATTGGTGCGGCATTCACGCCGCAGGATTGATTGAAAAATAGAGGGGAGAAACGGAGAAGAGGCAAAACTAGCTCCGTTGAAATGATATGTTCCATAAAGCAACTGCGCTGAAGTTTCTCGATAAGACGATGTTGGAAGTTACTTTTCAGGCTGGAGAGGTGAAGCGTTACGACATCGCCGTCTTGTTTAAGAAGTATCCACAACTAGGGGCTCTCAAAGACCGCGATTTGTTCCTAAAAGGTAAGTTAACGGGCTCATACGGCATTGTATGGTCAGAGGAACTTGATCTAGAGGTTGAGACGGTTTACGAGGATGGAGAATTAGTAAAACACGCATCGACGAAACCATAGCCGAATGCCTCACATTGACTGGCGCGTATGCCGTTTGTCAATAGGGTGCGTTGGCTTCGAAAACTAAACCGTCTTCCATCGCCCTGTTCTGGAAGATCCCTCACGCTTAATAAGCCCTTTGTTCTTTAATGAGGAGAGATAGCGGCTTACCATCCGAGGGGATTTTCCGCTCTTTTTAACTAAATCGACGACGGTAAGAAGCGGATCCTCTTTTAGCCAGGCAAGAATATTTGCTTCTGCGTCAGTTAGAGGACTTTTGGTAGAGTTCTTTGTCTCGCTGTCTTTTGGCAAAGCGTTTCTGTCAATCCGCGAGAATTCAATCATAAAATCGGATTCGCCGTTCGTATAAGAAACGGTAACGTTTTCTTTTTCGCAGAGAAAATAGATTTTTCGGATGCCCGAGCCAAAAGTCTCAACATCTTTACAAAGATAGAGCGTTCGAGCGATTGTCTCGTTTCTGAGAAAGGAACGAAGATTTTTCGTGGCAAAATCTTTCGGCTCGAAAGGATTGGCGAAAGCTCCTGGATTTACGATAGAAATTCGATTTGAAAAAATGTCGATCTCGTGTTGTACGGCACCTATGTCGTAGCGAGCATGAGCAAAACTATTGACGATAGCTTCTCGTAAGGCATCAATTGGCACCTCAGGGATTTCTAATCTACGGATGCCGTCATCACTAAGTTTTACACGCCAGCGGATATTGCGGATGATGTAATTCAACGCCTTGTCTATTAGTTGGAAGATGTTTCCTTCTTCGCGGACAATATCTAAAAAGGTCGTTTTATGGTCGGTAGCGAATACTGCCATCTTAAGGACGACAGGCTTGTTAGCGGAAAAGAGATACCGTCCTGCATTGGTTAATTTCTTACCGCTGAGAATATTTAATTTCGTAAGCAGTTCGACTTTATCTGATCCAGTATTTGGCAATCGACCGCAACTTGTAGCCGATACATAAAATTTGTGCAGTGTTTCTTCATCAACGTCGTCTATGGTTTCGTTGGAGAGATGAGATTCCCAATTGTCTTCATACTCTCTACAGACCATGATCTTTCGAAGTTCTCCTGGGGTTAGCTCCCGGTCTTCATCCGCAGTTCGAATGTAGTATCTGCCGAAAGCAGAATAAGGCGGTTCATTACCTTCAAATGCGACTTGGATGACTTCGGAGCCCGCAATTTTGATTATGTCGATGGAAGGGAAAATCTGTGGACGGATAGTCTCGAAAATCTTTCTTGAAACATTGCGTAGAGTGGAATCATTGATTGTGAAAGGAGAGGGTTCCCCATTGTTTTTGAGACCAAAGAAAATTTTTCCATGGCCATGTTTGTTTAGGATGGCAGAGATTGAAATTAGCGCTTCCTTTAACTCGCCTGTTGTTTTCTTAAACTCGGTGAATTCATCTTCTTTAAGCATTGTCGGGCGCCTCTTTTTATCAGGTGATTCCTGCCATGCATGGCATGATAAATGGAAAAATGGCAGCAATAAAATTTCTTTACAATCAATAGTATAAATGATAATGGTGCATTTGTGGCAGTATAAATGGCATCAAAAATGGCAGTATAAATGGCAGTATAAATGGCACTAATAAATGAGGCAATTAACTTTGCTCTGCGCTCCTTATTCGTTTTACGAAAGAGAGAATTTGTTGTTCATCGAAGGGATGGTCGTTTCGTTAGGTCAGAGGCGTTCTGTGTTGTCGTAACGATGTCTAGCGACGGTGTGGAAATAGTTACAAAAAGGCCCGAGCAAAACCGATTGCTCAGGCCATAAATCTGGTGCCCCAAGTCTGACTCGAACAGACGACCTATCGCTTACAAGGCGATTGCTCTACCAACTGAGCTATTAGGGCGTGGGCGCCATTGTACATAAAAGCGCTCAAAGTTTGGTAAATACGGGGATATCTTCCTCAGTTTTCTTGTCTGATTTTTGCTCTTCGCTCGGTAAAAGCGAGAAATAGCTCATCAAATCTGTGTTTTCTTTCGGGTAAAACGCCGCAATGCGACCGAGAGGAATTTCAATTGAGCAAACACGCTCGCCAAAGCGAGTTTGAAAATTCATCTTGTCTTTATCCAAACTAAAGTTATGTGTGGCAAGCGCTGAAACACAAAGCACAATTGTGTTATTCGGGTTGACATACTCGCGCGGAACAAGACAAGCGTCATCAACATCGATGAGAATGTAAGGCGTATAGCCTTCCTCATCGCACCAGTCGAGCAGCGCACGAATGATGTGGCTTCGAAACGAGGGCTTTGAAAGCGGCCCAATGTAGGTAGCCTCAGACATTGATAGTTCCTCAGTTAAGTCGTTTTACCTTTTAGCGGCGCATTACCTTTTCAGAAGGCGTCATCGAGTCAATAAACGAATTTCTCGAGAAGACACTTTCAGCATATTTCAATAGGGGCGCTGCGCTCTTGGGCATTTCGATTTCATAGTGATCTAAACGCCAAAGTAACGGTGCCAACGTAATGTCGAGCATCGTGAAATCGTCGCCCATTAAGTAGCGATTCTTCGAAAGCACCGGAGAAAGTTGCACGAGTTGATCGCGAATCTGTGTGCGAGCGACCTTCTTTCTGGCATCGGACTCTTCGCGGCGCTCTAAGACGCGCACGAAACTAAAGAGTTCACGCTCGAATGTGTAGATGAAAAGACGAGCTCTTGCACGCTGAATGGGATCAGCGGGCATCAATTGTGGATGCGGGAAACGCTCATCGATGTATTCGTTGATGATTGTCGATTGATAAAGCGTCAAGTCGCGCTCGACCAAAATGGGAAGTTCTCCATAAGGGTTCATCGCCTCGATTTCCGCAGGCTTATTGAACATGTCGATATCGTTGATTTCAAAATCACAGCCCTTTTCGCAGAGCACGAAACGGCAACGATGGGAAAACGGGCAGGTCGAGCCCGAATACAAAAGCATCATAGGGAAAACGTCCTTGAAAGTCGTTTAAAAATGGGGCTACATCTTGAAAGCTCCAAGATTTGCAGCAAAGTGCGAATTATAAGAATTTACGAAAATTTTTCACAAAAAGCGCGAAAACCGCTTTGATTTAAAAGAAATAAACGGTCTTTCGCGCCTTAGCGGAAATTCGTGGAAAACGCCGCTTTAGACTGGGTTGTTGGTATCGATAAAGACGGAGGGAATACCAAATTTTTCTTCAATCTTTTCTCCAAGAGCCCGAATGCCAAAACGTTCTGTGGCATGGTGTCCACAAGAAAAGTAGGTGAGTCCCGTTTCCTTGGCAATGTAGGTTGTGCGCTCGGAGATTTCTCCTGAGATATAAGCGTCTGCTCCAATGGCAGCTGCTTCTTCTAAGTAGTCTTGAGCGGCTCCCGAGCACCATGCAACAGTGCGAATCGTTTTGACTTGAGGGCCGACAACAAGAGGCGTCCTTTGCATAAGAGCTTGAAGTCTCTCTTTGAGTGCGTTAACAGTAAGGCTTGTTTCAAGAGTGCCGTACCAGCCAAAATTCCCATCGCCAAAACGCCCTTGTGGCGTTACGCCTAATGCGGCTCCTAATAGGGCGTTATTGCCAATTTCAGGGTGATTGTCTAATGGGAGGTGGTAGGCAACAAGGGCCATTCCTGAAGATAAAAGAGTTTGAATTCTCTTATGACGAATCCCTGTGATACGAACCTCGTCGTGTTTCCAAAACCACCCGTGGTGCACGAAAAGCGCATCGGCTCCTTCTTTGGCTGCGGCTTCGATTGCATCAAGAGAGGCAGAAACTGCCGTGCAGATCTTTTTAATCTCGCGCCCGTCGCCTTCAACTTGCAGGCCATTCGGGGCATAGTCGTTATAGTTTTCGGGAGTCAATAAAGCGTTTGTATAGGAAAGAATCTCTTTAAGGTTCATGGCAGTTTCCTTATCTTTTCTTTAAAGGGACTTTACCGCATAAGTCACTCTTTCGCGGCCTCCAAGGTCCCTGACTGTGATGATGTTTTGATAGCCGCTGTTGTTTTTAAAAAGAGTGCGAATGTCGTTTGCTTGGTCAAAGCCGTGCTCAAAGGCTAAGGCGCCACCATCGACTAAATAACAAGGAGCTTGATTGATGATTCTCTTGTAGTGCGTTAAGCCATCTGCGCCATCGGTTAAGGCGTTTAGAGGCTCGAATGTGAGATTTCCTAAATGCGCATCGTCGCTTCGGATGTACGGGGGATTGCAGACGATTAAATCAAAAGCGCTGTCTTTAGCGATGTTGCTAAACCAGTCGCTTTCCATAAAGGTGACGTTTGCTTTTAGGTTTGCTGCGTTTTCTTTGGCAACACAAAGAGCTTTTTCACTGATATCTGAGGCGCAAACAATTGCATCCTTGATTTCTAGAGCTAGGCAAATGGCCAAAATGCCGCTACCCGTTCCAAGGTCCAATATTTTTGGAGAAGCCTTTCCTTTAAGAAGTTCTAAAGAAACCTCAAGAAGCGTCTCTGTATCGGGCCTCGGTATAAGAACGTCGGGAGTGACTTTAAAGTCGTACTTCCAAAACGCTTGCGTCCCGAGAATATAGGTTGCAGGAAATCCCGTTTTGACTTTTTCTACCGCGTCAAAAAAAAGAGCAGCTTTTTCGCTATCAACAAGTTCTTCAGGATGCGAAATGAAGTGCTCTTTTCTTGTATGAAGAATATTTGCAAGAATAAGTTGAGCGTCGCCTTTATCGATCGCTTTTGAAGCAACTTCTAGCAGTTGGCGAACGCTTTGCGTCATGACGCGTCACTTAATTGCGCTAAAAGCTCAGCCTGATGTTCGGTCGTAAGAGCCGTGATAATTTCATCAAGGTCTCCGTCCATGATGGCATCGAGCCTATAGAGCGTGAGATTAATGCGGTGATCGGTTACTCGGCCCTGCGGATAGTTATAGGTGCGAATGCGCTCGCTTCTATCGCCGCTACCGACAAGATTTTTGCGTTCTGTGGCGCGATCACTTCGTTGCTTTTCCACTTCAGCGGCATACAGGCGGCTTGCGAGAATGGCCATGGCGCGATCTTTATTTTGGTGTTGGCTACGTTCATCCTGGCACTCAACAACAAGACCCGTGGGTAGGTGCGTAATACGTACAGCAGAGTCTGTTTTTTGCACGTGCTGACCACCAGCGCCAGAGGCGCGGTAAACGTCGATTCGAAGGTCGGCAGGATTAATTTTCACAGCCTCCACTTCATCGAGTTCAGGTAACACCGCCACGGTGCAAGCCGATGTATGAATGCGCCCTGCAGCTTCTGTTTCAGGCACACGCTGCACGCGGTGGCCACCCGATTCAAACTTTAATTTGGAGTAGGCGCCTTCGCCTACGATGCGGCAAATGACTTCACGATAGCCGCCTAAGTCACTTGCGTTTTTACTAGAAAGTTCAACTTTCCAACCCTGACGCTCAGCGTAGCGCGTGTACATGCGTAGGAGGTCGCCAGCGAAAAGTGCGGATTCATCTCCACCCGTGCCCGCACGAATTTCCAAATAAATATTTCTCTTATCGTTGGGGTCTGTGGGAAGAAGCATTAACTCCAAATCTTTTTCTAGTGCGGCAAGTTTTTCCTCTCCTGAGGCGATTTCCTCTTGCGCTAAAGAGGCCATATCGGGGTCAGCCATCAATTCTTTTGCGGTTGCGATATCGGCCTCTGTCGTTTCGTATTCTTTGACTTTTAGCGTCAGTGGTTCAATTTCCGCGCGCTCGCGCGACAAATCGCGAAAGCGATTCATGTCATTCGTTGCGTCAGGAGCAGCGAGCATTGCGTCAATTTCTTCGAGGCGTCGGCAAAGTCCGAGAAGCTTGCCGCGCATGCTTTCTTTCATCATAGTGGTTCTAAGGGAAAATCAAGATTTAAAGACTGCGCGAAGTATAAAGGTCTTCACTTTACCTACGTGTGTCTTTGGCGAAAGAATTCCGCCACAGGCGTCTTTTCTTTACTGTCTTTGGCTAAATCTTTGATATACACGGTCGGGTCGTGCGCAAATTTATTGGTGAGATTGCGTGTGAGGCGCTCTAAAACTTTTTCTGCATCTTCGCCTTTACGGAGCGCTTTTTTCGCTTTGGTGAGTTCTGCTTCACCCAAAGCTTTAGCGCGCTCTCGAAGTCGTAAGACCGAGGGTACGGTCTCTCGTGCGTCTTTCCACTGAGAGAAAGTTTTCACGCAGTCAGCAACTAACTCTTCAGCTTTCTCGAGCGCCTGTGTGCGGCTCACTTTTCCTGCAGAAACGACACTACCCAAATCATCGATGGTGTAAACGAAGACATCATTTAATTCGCGCACTTCCGGTTCCACATCGCGAGGAACAGCTAAGTCGATAATGCAAAGCGGCTCGTGGTGACGCTCTTTTACGGCGCGCGCGACCATCCCAAGACCCAAAATCGGTAGGGAAGATGCTGTGCACGACACAATCACATCAAAGTGAGAAATCACTTCGGGTAGTTTTTGTAAGCGAATCGCTGTTCCTCCGTAGCGCGAGGCAAGCGCCTGGCCACGCTCAATGGAGCGATTAGCAACCGTGATTTCTTTGGGGTGCTTGGCGCCAAAGTGCGCGGCGCACAAATCAATCATCTCACCTGCGCCAATATAAAGAACGCGTCTTTGCGAGAGGTCGCCAAAAATCTTTTCACTTAATCTAACCGCAGCAGAAGAAAGGCTCACAGAATTTCTGCCAATCGCTGTGTGAGACCGTACGTGTTTGGCTGCAGTAAAGGCAACCTGTGTGAGGCGATTAAGATAAAGCCCCAAGGCACCGGCTTCACGCGATTTGGCCACAGCCTTTTTTACTTGACCAGCAATCTGGGTTTCACCCAAAACCATCGAGTCAATTCCTGAGACGACGCGACAGGCGTGGGAGACAGCGTCATTGCCTTCAAAACTATAGATATAGGCTTCTAATTCTCGAGCCGGGATGTTTTTGGCTTCTGCTAGATAATTTAAAAGGCTATCAAGAGCGGCCTTTTCCTCTTCAACTGCGCCATAGATTTCCATACGGTTGCATGTGGAAACGATGAGAGCCTCTTTAAATTTTCCTGAAGCCTTGTCGCTAAGCCGAGTTAAAAGCGCCTTTAAGGAGACCACTAAATCGCTTTCAGCAAAAGCAACACGCTCTCGCATCGCAAGAGGCGCAGTGGTGTGATTAAGTCCTAGGCAGATTAGTTTCATTTTTTAGCGACAACAAAACCTCAAGAAGACTCGCAGGTTTTCTTGAGTAACTCTATTGGGATGGGAGAATAGCGCAATTTTGTAAATTAGATGGTTAAAAATGGCAAAAACTGCCCGTAAATGAGAGGCTTTTCGTCTTTTCCTAGTCATTTTAGCCAATTGCTTTTTGTCAAATTCTCTAAGTACAATCAATTAAGGTGGCAAACATCTCAAATCTTTTTGCTTGTAAGCAAAGGAGTTCTTATGAAACTGACTCGATTGCCAGTTTTAGCCGCACTTGCGGCAATGAGTTTGGCAGCGTCTGCCGCGGTTCCTGTGGTTACCCAGAAAGCCGTCGATGCAGCCGATGCCATCAATCAAGATGCCATGATGAAAAAGATTTTGGCGGAAGCAACAAGTCCTGAGGGTCAGAAGTGGCGCTTTCACACACAGATGGAAATCGTGCGTATCGCTTCACCATCGCGCTCGGAGATGCGGCGTCAAAAAGAAATCATGCGCCGCTTTACAGAAGAGTGGGGCTTTACACCCGCGGACGTGATGACACGCCTAGACGGCTATCTACCAGGAGCCGGAATCCAAATTATCGACGGGCTTCCTGTTTATAACGCCTGCGTTCGTTTCCCCGGAACGTACGCGAAACAAAAGGCCGCGAAGTCTTATAAGGGACAATTCCCGAAAGTGCTTCTTGAAGGTCACATCGATTCTGTGAATCCTCCAGTTTTGCCGCCCGAGTCGAATCCTTATGAGCCAGTGAAACTGCAACTTGCGAGCGCGCCGCTCGTGAAAACTCGCGATGAATTAGCCGCAATTGCCGAAGAATTGAATTTTGATAAGAACGGCAAGATTATCGAAGACGCCAATTACAAGAAGGCCTACAAGCGCTATCAAGATTACGAAGAAGCTAAGAAGATGGGTGCTTACAGAATGTACGTGCCTGGATATAACGACGCGATGATTAACACCGCGGCCGTTATGCACATTGCCTACCTTATGCATAAATACAAGGTAAAACCCGTTTATGACATGTGGATCTGCGCCACAACGGGCGAAGAAGGTAAAGGCAATCTTTGCGGCATGAAGCAGCTCTACGGTTACAACCAAGACACAGGTAAGGGAAATAACGCCCTTAACTTTGTCGCGAATATCGCAGCCGATAGCACCTCACCAAAGTCTGGCACTGTCAACTATTTAGGTTCTTATCGCTTTGAAATTAAATATACGGAACCAGCGGGCGTGAAAGTTGGCGCCAAGCAACCGTCAGCTCTGATGGCTATGAGCCGTGCAATCGAAATGATCTCGAACTTAAAGACGCCTTATGACTTAGATAAGACAGCGGAAAGAACCACTTACACCGTTGGTGTTGGTAACTGCACGAAAGCTAAAGCTGGCGAACGCAGTCAATCTTGCACATTAATGGTCGATATGCGTAGCCCGACACAAGGGCCATTGAGTGCGATTCGTGCCAAGATTGAACCCACCTTTAAGAAAGCCGCACAAGAAGAAAACGCGAAATATAAGCTTAAGGCCAATAGCCCCAAAGCTGTGAAGATGGAACTTGTGTGGTTCGGAGATCGTCCGGCGCACCAAAGAAAAGACTACAACGATGGCGTCATGCAAGCCTACTGGCAATCCGCGAAGGTCGTTGGTATCGATGAAAGAAAAGAACTCGCAACTCGAGCCGTCTCCCTTAACGATAACGTGCCAGCCGCTGTTGGTGTCCCGACAGTGAATATCAACGTTGGCACAAACGCTGGCGGTGGTGGCGGCCACACGTGGTACGAGTGGGGCATCCCGGGTAACGGCGTCGATGAAGGTAAACGCGTCTATCGCATGCTCTTAATGGGCTTGATGGCCGCGGGCTACAACACCGCTAACGGTAAGACAATCGAACCCTTAATGGATCCGATTGGCGCACGCACAACTGAAGACATGTACAAATAAGGAGAGAACATATGAAAAAAGTTATTTTTGCTCTTGCTCTCGGCTTAGCTAGTGCCATGGCTTCAGCAGCCGTGTACGAAGTTGCTATCACAGGTCCTGGCGGACACTCCAATGGTTCCTACGGAAACACGAATGCCGTTCACGCTGGGGCTCGCGCCATCATGGCGTTAGAAAAGGCGCTTCCGTGCGCAGATGTCGCTAACTTCCGTGGAGGAGCATCCGTTAATGCTATCGCAGCCGACGCTCACTTTACGGTGGATACGGCCCGTTGCACGAAAGTGAGTGCCGCGAAAGCAAAAGCCGCTGTTGAAAAGGCAATCAAGGCAGGAGCCGATGCTGAGAACGCCTTCCGTGGTGTAAAGAAGGGAGATCTCGCGAAGGGATTCCCGGCCGATATCACCTACGAAATTAAGTAGTAAAGAGGCTAGAGGAAGCGAACGAAAAGGGTGAATGCGTTTTTGAGACTACGCAAAGTTGAAAAAAGCGCCAAACCCCGATATAG
>CAVKJM010000007.1:0-32460 GCA_963656505.1 bacterium | reverse complement strand
CACTAGCTCGTAGTCCATTTCAGGAGCGAGGGGGCGAATTATTATCAATGTTTTTTGGGTTGTCAATAGTAAGAGAAACAACACACAAGTTTTTGTAGCCTTTCTTTTTTGACCACTAAATATGGAAAACGCGGTATTGTGCAAATCAAGCATTTGGAGGCCTCATGATTCTCTATAACGTTCGACCGACTGACGCAAAAGCGCATCTTTTTACCGTTACTGTCACATTTAAGCCACACAAAAAGGGTTCTATCTACCTAAGACTGCCGACTTGGATCTCGGGTTCGTATCTGATTCGAGACTTCGCAGCGAACATCTACTGCGAAGTTGCCTCTCTTGACGGCGAGATTCTCCCCTTTGTCAAAAGAGACCTCTCGCTTTGGGAAATTCAAATTCCTTCCAATTGGGATATCGCAGAAGATGCCTACGTTTTTGTGATTTACACCGTGTGGGCCTTCGATACGTCAGTGCGAGCTGCTTATCTCGATCAGTTCCGAGGCTTTTTTAATCCTGGCTCGATTTTGCTGAGCGTTGTCGGTCAAGAAAACGAAGAGCACCAAATTTACCTTGGAAATAGCAAAGAGCCCCTTGGAAAAGGTTGGAGAGTCGCTACAAGCCTTCCAAAAGGAACCCCAAGCATAGAAAACCTCTTTCACGATACTTTCGTGGCGCGCAGTTACGATGAACTCATCGATTCGCCGTTTGAACTTGGAAAGTTTTTACGATTGCGGTTTTCTGCGCACGGCGTTTCTCACAGCATCTGCATTGCCAATGCGCCTAGAGACCTCGATTGCAAGAAACTTACTGCTGACATTAAAAAAATCTGCACAAAAGAAATTGAGTTCTTCGAACCAGTAACGCATAAGGCGCCCGTGAGTTCTTATACCTTCCTCGTTAATGTCACAAAAGATGAGTTCGGAGGCCTTGAACATCGCGCAAGCACAGCTCTTGCGATTCCAGAAAAGTGTTTTCCTCGTCTTGAGAGCAAGACAAAACGCAAAGACTACATTCGTCTATTAGGTCTATTTGCACACGAATACTTTCATACGTGGTTTGTTAAACGCATCAAACCCAGTGAATACGTTCATTGCGACTTTTCAAAAGCCGTTCCTTCGCCACTACTTTGGTTATTCGAAGGATTCACAAACTACTATGAAGCGCTCTTTCTTATCCGCACAGGATTAATTAATCTTAAGGAATATCTCACGCTTGTTAGTGACGATCTCACAAGCGTCCTATCAACAAACGCTATCAATATACAAACGCTTTTTGAAGCAAGTTTTGATGCGTGGATTAAGTACTACAAACCGACGTCGAATCGGCCAAACGCCAAGGTCTCTTATTACGTTCAGGGCTCTCTTGCCGCTCTCATGCTTGACGCAAAGATTCGAGAAGAAGCAGCAGGATTCTCTCTTGACGATGTGATGCGCCATCTTTGGAAAGACTACGTTAGCTCTAAACGCTATGAAGGAATCATGTATGAAGATTTCTTATGGGCTATCAAAAAGAGCACAAAACTTTTGCTATCGGACTTTGTTGACAGGCTCGTGCGCACGACAGAAACGCCAGACTACAAGACCGCATTGCGTTCCTTTGGAATCACACTAAAGACAAAGCCTCTTGCATTAGAAAGAAGGCTTCTCGGCATCAAGGGAAAAGAAGTCGATAACGGATATCGTGTTGACATTGTTTACGCGCTCGAAACGGCTGAGCAATTAGGGATATCCTCAGGCGATATCCTTTTAGAACTCGGAGAAAAATGCAAAGGCCCGTCTCTTGAGACTTTCTTAAAGCAAAAGGACGTTGGAGACACGGTCGAATTCACAGTCCTACGCGGAACACGCGAATTCGATGTCTCTGGAAGAATTATTCGAGGTCCACATGGCCTTTCCTGCCAGTGTAAAGAACTCACTACAAAAGGAAGGCGTTGGATTGCAGGATCTCTTTAGTTCCAACCGAATTCGGCCATCGTGCGACCGACAGCGGCCTCATCGACTGTCTGCATCGCACTTGACCCAATTCCGTGGATAAGAACAAAGCGTAAGTCATTGCCGCGAACCTTTTTGTCGCCATGCATCACGCGCAGCGCTTCGCTAGCGCGAATTCCATCAACACGCACAGGAAGCCCTGCGGCTTTTACAACGCTCTCGATTCTCTTTTCCTCGGCTTGAGATAAGAATCCTAATTGGCGAGATAACGCGGCGGCCATCACCATTCCGGCTCCCACGGCCTCACCATGCAGCCAGTGTCCGTAACCCGTAATCTTTTCTATTGCATGCGCAAACGTGTGCCCTAGATTAAGAAGCGCTCGAACGCCGTGCTCTTTTTCATCGTCCCGAACAACACGTGCCTTCATATCGCAGCAATGCGCAATCACTTCTTCTAATGCCGTCAAGTCAAGCGCTCGAAGTTTGGTCATCTCTTTTTCTAGGCGAGAAAAGAATTCTTTATCTCCGAGAATGCCGTACTTAATGATTTCTCCGAGACCCGCGCTAATTTCACGCGCAGGCAATGTCTTTAAAACCGTTGGGTCAATAAGAACAAGTTTCGGTTGGTGAAATGCTCCGATGAGATTTTTCCCATACGGCAAATTAACACCTGTCTTTCCGCCTACAGAACTGTCGACTTGCGCTAAAAGTGTTGTCGGAATCTGAACAAAGCGAATCCCGCGCATCCAAAGGCTTGCAGCAAATCCTGCCATATCGCCTACGACACCACCGCCTAACGCAACAAAGACACTGGCGCGATCGGCCCCGAGTTCGTGCGCGGCATCAAGGATTTTTTCAATCCCAGCCATGTTTTTGAATTCCTCGCCATCTGGCAAAACGCATGTGGCGATAGGAACCTCTGGCAAATGCTTTTTAAGGCTTTCAAGAACCTGTCTTTCGTAAAGAGGCGCAATCGTTTCGTTTGTGACAATCAAAACACGCGTTGGCTTTAATTGAGAAACCGCTTTACCAGCACTTTCGAGCACTCCCTCACCAATCAAAATGGGATAGGAGCGGTCTTTTAATTGAACTTCATATTGAATCATTGTTTTCCTCTTAGTGCCTTAACGCGCGAGACGATTTCTTTAACGCGCACTTCTTCTAGGATTTCTTGTGCGATTTGTTGTGGCGTTTTCCGTGTGACACTGACTTTTAAGTCACTTACAGCATCATACGTTGGGCCTCTTTCGATAAGAAGTTCTCTTACTCTTTGCACGGGATTATCCGACTGAAGCAATGGTCGCGTTGTATCGTTTTTTGTTCTTTCAAGGACATCGGAAACGCGCACAGACAACTGAACGACAAACCCTCGGGCAAGAAGTTTGTGATTGACTTCAAACATCGGTGTGCCGCCACCCATAGCAAGAACAACGCCTTCTTTTTGCGTAAATTGTGCTGTGGCCTGCGTTTCATAGAATCGAAAAGCCGCTTCGCCTTCAGACTTAAAAATCTCAGGAATGCTTTTTCCTTGCTCGCTAACAATCACATCGTCCATATCAAAGAACTCCCAATCGAGTTCTTTAGCAAGCTCGCGGCCCACGGTACTCTTGCCGCTAGCCATCATGCCGATTAAAAAGATCGATTTCTTTTCTTTCTCGTTCATTGCAACAAACCCGCTTTATGCGCCAATGGGTCGAATTCCAGATTCCGTGAGAATCCAATCAAACAATTTATCGTGTGCTTCTGCGACCAAATCATCGCAGCGCAATTTTTCAAAGGCAATCGCAACCGAAATAACAGGTTTTTCCTCTTCTTTTCTTTTAGCGAGATAGCGATCGTAAAACCCAGCACCAGAACCCAAACGCACGCCCTTACTATTAAAAGCAAGGCACGGTAAAAGAATAATCTCTGGGATGATTTTCACATCCTCTTTCGGAATTGCAATGCCATAGGCCCCAATATGCATAGGGTCTGCTGGATTCCACGTCGCGTAATGCATCAGAGCCGCTGCTTTATCATCGATAACAGGTAAGGCTGCTTTACGCTTAGCGTTACCGTCGAGCCACTCTCGAATCGCGCGAGAAACATCAGGCTCGGCACGAAATGGCCAGTAAGCGCCAACGACTGTTGCTTTTTGTGTATTAAGCCAGTCAACAAGAGCGCCGTTGATCGCCTGTTGGAATTCTGGGTGATCGCGCATGAGCCTTTCTCTACGCATAAGAAAGAGCTTTCTTAATTCATTTTTTGTGGGCGCTGTTATCATAACTAACCGTGTTTTACTAACTGTTAGGGATTTCTGCGTGACTTCGCATTCTCCCACGTTTTGCGCTTTTGTTCGCTTGACCATCGTCAGCATAGGGACTTTTTGTCTCATAAACGGCGCTTTCGCTGCTCGAGCGCTTGAAGAAACACCAGCGCGCCTTGAAGCCCTTGCCCAAGAAGAAACCGCAGAAAAAGAAGCGCCTGAAGCCGTAAGTGAAGAAACCCCTGAAATCTCTTTTGAAGCCGAAGACGCCATTCAAGAGCCTGTTCCTTCTCGCTTGCTTGGTAGCGACACACGTCAGGCGTTGATTGCCGACAGTGCCTTTTTGTCGGCCCGTACGGCTTTTAGAAAGAACCACCCAGAGGCGTTAAAGGAACTTTCGCAACAAGCCAAAGGCCATCCCCTTTACGGTTATGTCGAGCTTTGGAATTATCTGCTGCAACTTAAAAATGGAGAGACAAATCCTTCGGTTTTATCTCAGTTAAGCGGTTTTGCAACAAATCACTCTGGCGAATACCTAGGAGAGCGTGCCCAAGGGGAACTCGCCCGCTTTTACGGACTTAACGACGATATCAAAAAGTTTGAAGCACGTTGGGCAAAACTGACTTGGCAAACTTCGGAAGCAGACTTACGCTGCCTACGAGCCGAGACCTCGTTACGCAGCAAACACACGAAGAAAGCGCTCGATGAGGCGAAAAAGGAAATTGTCGCAAGCCCCATTCTTCAAGAAAAAGCCTGTCAGAAACTCGTCTCTACAACGCTTAAGGCCGCACCGAAATGGTCTTGGGACTATCTACTCGTTCTCTTACAGAAAAATAAGATTCGTTTAGCTAAAGAATTTCTGGATTCCCCAGCGGCTAAATCGCTTCCTGTTCGTGCCGCTGAACTTAAAACCGTTTTAGCGAGTCCCAAAAACTGGTACGCAAAAAACAAAAAGCGCCTTGCTCGCATCCCGTCTCGCCAATTGGCCGTAGCGGCAATTGCCATCGCTCGGGCAGATACGGAAACGGCCTCGCTTATTGCAGGAAAAGCTTCGGCCCGTCTTGATGCCGCAACACGCACTCTGATGTGGGGACACATTGCTTATCAAGCTGCTCTTAATCACGACAAAAAAGCACCTCGCTACTATCAACGAGCAGGAAATGCGCTTAGCTCTTTACCAACGCTTGTGAATCGCGAAGCCGTTTTATCGTGGCATGTACGTGCCTACCTACGCGAAATGAATTGGCCGCTTGTTCTTAAAACAATCCAACATCTTCCGGCCTCCATTGCGAAAGACTCGACTTGGGTTTACTGGAAAGCCCGTGCGCTTTGGGCAACAAAAAAGAGAACACAAGCCAAAGAGCTTTATAAAAAGATTTCCCACGACTCATCCTTTTATGGGTTACTAGCGCGCGATGCACTACGCATGCCCTATGAAAAGGGGATGACGACTCTTGAGCCGCCATTGACTCAAGAGAAAAAAGCCTCTTTTGACGACAATCCTCACATTCAGAGGGCTCTTCGCTTTTATGCGCTCGATTTGTTTTATGAAGGAAATCGCGAATGGGCTTGGGCCATGCGCACGATGGGTAAACGCGAAAGGCTAGAACTTGCGCAGTACGCCTTAGAAATCGGTCTTACACACCGCGCGATTAACACCTCAACGACAACAGGGGTTCTTGTTCGAAACCAGGCCTACCCGAAAGCACACGAAAAAGCCGTCAGGGAGGCCGCGCATGTCGCTGGCCTTTCCGAGGATTGGCTTTTCGGACTTATTCGCCAAGAGTCGCGCTTTATCTCGACGGCAAAAAGTTCTGTTGGCGCATTAGGCCTTATGCAAGTCATGCCTCGAACGGCACGCTGGGTTGCCAAGAAACTTGCACTCAAGAATTATCAAGACGACGCGCTCACAAAACTTGATACGAATCTTGTAATTGGTGCGCAGTACTTAAGGCTCGTAAGCGACAATTTCGAAGGCTCGATTCCTTTAAGTTGCGCAGGATACAACGCTGGACCAAGCCGAGCCGTGCTCTGGAGATCTCGCTTAACAAAGACTGTGGATGGCGCGATTTTCGCTGAAACCATCCCCTTTACTGAGACCCGTGGCTACGTTAAACATGTGGCAACCAACACGGCACAATACATGTTCGGTAAGCCTGATAAAAAGACCTTAACGGAGATTTTAGGCAAAGTTTCTCCTCAGCCAAACGCCCCTGTTTCGCTTCCTTAAGGGCTCTTCCCTTCATCCGTTTTTCTGATTCCAAATCTGGCGTTTCGCTGTAGACTGCACCCTCAAATTAAATCTGTCTTTCGCTTTGGCTTTCTTTAAAAAACAAAAGCCAAGCCATTTTCTCACTTAAAGATTGCTATGGAAAAATCCTCTACTGCCGTCAAATTGCTTGCTGAATTGCGTGATAACTGCCATGTTCTCTCGGAGTTTGTTCCTTTCCGCGCTAAGCAAGTTCCCGAGAAAACTGCGTTTCAGCAATTTGACCGTGCCACCAACACCTGGGTTGACTATTCGTACAAGTGGCTCGATGAAAACATTCAACTTTGGCGCAAAGCCCTTGTTGCAACAGACCTTGAACGCGGCTCGCGCGTCGGCATTTTGCTTAGCAATTCCGTGAATGCGGTTCTAATCGATCAGGCAACATTAGCCAATGCCTTAACGCCTGTTCCCATGCACGCGATTGACACGCCAAAGTCATCTGCCTATCTTTTAAACGATAGTGGTGCCTCAATCTTTGTGACCAACAAGCTCGAACGCTGGGAGGCCATCGAACGCACAGGCGTTGCTCTTAACGACTTGAAACTTATCATCATCACCGATGAGGAAACGCCCGAAAAACAAGGGACAATCCCCGTTATCGGTTTAAAAGATTGGCTCAAGAAGGCCGAAAGCGTCACAGATGCGCAATTGCCTGAAGGCCCCAAGCCTGAAGACCTTGCTGCCATCGTTTACACATCGGGAACAACGGGCAACCCCAAGGGTGTGATGCTTACGCATGCCAACATTGTCTCAAACATTTTGGATTCCACCGAGACCATTACTGATGTGTTGCGTCCGGAATTTCATCTTTTGTCGTTCTTGCCGCTTTCTCACACATTTGAACGCACAACGGGCTACTACTTGCCGCTTGGCCTTGCGCTTACGGTCACCTTTACGCGCTCGATTGCTTTGCTTGGCGATGACTTTAAGATTGTCCGTCCGCACATGTTGATTTCCGTGCCACGCATCTACGAGCGCATCTACTCGAAGATTATGGACACCATCCGCAAGGCCCCAGCAACAACACGCCTTGTCTTTAATTTGTGCGTGGATTCGGGCTGGAGAAATCACTGCCGTGACAACAAGATGCCCGTGCCCTTTTCGTGGCTTTCGCCTTTTGATCGGATTATTGCCCCGATGTTACGAAAGGTTGTGGCCCCCAAGATTCTCGGCGCCTTCGGCGGCAGACTTGATTTAGCTATTGCAGGAGGCGCTGCACTAAGCGCACCCGTGGCCAAACTCTTTTGCGGCTTAGGCATGCACATTGTTCAGGGCTATGGCATGACAGAGTGCTCTCCTGTGATTTCTGTTAACACCAAGAGTCTTAATGACCCACGCACGGTGGGAAATCCCATTCCTGAAGTGAAATTGCGTCTTGATCCGGAGACAAAGGAAATTCAGATTCAGTCCCCAAGCGTGATGCTAGGCTACTGGCACCGACCTGAAGAAACCAAGCAAATCATTCGTGATGGCTGGCTTTGCACTGGAGACGTTGGTGAAGTCGATCAGTACGGACAGCTCCGTATCCGTGGACGCATCAAAGAAATTATCGTCACAAGCACAGGCGAAAAAGTGCCTCCTGTGGATCTTGAGAACGCTCTGGAAGCCGATCCCTTGTTTACTCAGACCTGCGTAATCGGTGAAGATCGCCCCTACATCACCTTCTTAACCGTTGTTGATGAAAAAGAATGGGCCAGTTTTGCTCAAAAATACAATATTGACCCCACAGATCCCGAGGCTTACAAGCAACCTGTCGTCCGAGCGGCTATTATGCGACGTGCCAAAATTGCCGCAGCAGGGTTCCCTCACTATGCGTTACCGCGTAATGTGGTTGTTTCGTTTGAACCCTGGACAATTGAAAATGGCTTATTAACGCCGACATTAAAGATTAAGCGTGGACCATTAACTAAGAAGTTCCACGACGAAATCGAGGCGATGTACGCTATTCATAAATAGGGACGATATGGGCGAAGCTGGAGAGAAAAAAGATATTGGTAAATTACTTCCAAACTGGGCCATCCATCTCACAGACCATGTGATGGACTTTTACATCGGTCGCTACTTAACGTGCGATCCGGTGATTCTTGATACGCCTCCAGCGCCAATCGACGGGCACAAGTACATGCTCTACATGCACGTGCCCTTTTGCAAAACCCTTTGTTCTTATTGCACTTTCCACCGCTTTCTCTTTAAAGAGCATACAGCTCGGGCCTACTTCGTGAACCTGCGTAAAGAGATGGATTATGTGAAGGCCTTAGGTTACGACTTCACAGGTCTATACGTGGGCGGTGGCACCACAACGATTATCGAAGAAGAACTCATAAAGACGCTCGAGCACGCAAGAAATCTCTTTCCTTCTATTAAAGAAGTTTCCTGTGAAACAGATCCTTTGCAGATTGCAGAGCCCTCTTTTCGGCGCCTAAAAGGTCTTGTTGACCGCATGAGTATCGGCGTACAAAGCTTTGACGATTCGATTCTTAAGCTTACCGAGCGCTATGACAAATTCGGTTCTGGCGCCCTGATTTACGATCGCTTAGCGCAAGCGCTTGAACTCTTTCCCACAACCAATATCGACATGATTTTTGGTTTCCGCGGACAAAGTCTTGAGATGCTCCAGCGCGATATGGACCTCTTAATGAAGCTTAATCCGCGGCAAATCACAACGTATCCTTTGATGGTCACAAGCCAAACCAAAAAGAGCGTCAAGGGAACCATTGCCGCTAAGGGCGATGAACTTGCCGACCAGTATCGCGTCATTATGAATACGCTAGGGACGAACTACCGACAGTTAACGAGTTGGACCTTCGGTAGAACCCACGACGAAGGAATCGATGAATACGTCGTCGACAATGACGAGTATCTTGGCGTAGGCTCAGGTGCCTTTAGCTTTTTAAATAACAATCTTTATGTCAATACCTTTAGCTTAAGGCGATATGGCGAACGCATTGCCGCAGGAAAAACGGGTATTGAGCGCCAACGCCTTTTTGATAAGCATGCCGTTTTACAGTATCGCTTAATGCTTGGCGTTTTCTCAGGACGTTTATCGCGTAAGTACTTCCGAGACGTCTATTCTGTGAATCTCGATACCGCTCTCTTTAAAGAGATGCTTGCCTTGCGAGCCGTTGGCGCAATCAAAGACGACCCCAAGGACAAAGACCACTTAATTGTCACAGAGACTGGAAAATTCTTAGGGCTTGTGATGATGAAAGCGTTTTATTCGGGCATGGATAACGTTCGAGCCGAATTGCGTAAGCCGCTTAAAGAAATCGACATGTAAGATTGCATCGATAAGAAAACGATGTATCTTTTTTGGAGGGCATGAACGATGGCTAACTCCACGATAAAAATTCTTTCCCGCACGGAAACCCCAAAGGGACTGCGTTTGCACATTGGTCTATTTGGCAAAAGAAACGCAGGGAAATCCTCTTTGATGAATGCATTGACGCATCAATCGATTTCGATTGTAAGCGACGTTGCAGGCACGACAACAGATGCGGTAGAAAAAGCCGCTGAGTTCGCTCCCATCGGTCCCGTGGTCTTTATCGACACGCCTGGAATGGACGATGTTGGCGAATTAGGCTTAAAGCGTGTTGCTAGAGCGAAATCGATCTTTTCTTGGGTCGATTTAGCGCTTATTGTGACAACAGCAGATAGCTTTGGAGACGAAGAAAGAGAACTCCTTCGCTTAGCCAAAGAAAAAGCCATCCCGAGTTTGCTTGTTTTTAACAAGGTCGATGAAAAAGCTCTTAGCCCTGAAGAGAAAAAGGCACTTTTCGCCGAGGCGATTTCTTATAACGAAGTCTCAGCCAAAGAAACGACGGGCATCGAAGAGTTACGAGGCCAAATGGTGAGGCTTCTTTCCGAGAAAGCAGAACCCACGCCCGATTTTCTCTCTGGCTTAGTGCACCCAGGAGACACCATCATCCTTGTTACGCCAATCGATACTGGAGCCCCAAAAGGGCGCTTGATTCTTCCTCAAGTGCAAGCGATTCGCTCAATATTAGATGCCGATGCCAAGTGTCTCGTTGTTAGAGAAGATCGCTTAGCCGAGGCTCTTGCCAATGAAAAGACGCCACCGGCTTTCGTTATCACCGATAGCCAGGTCGTAAAAAAAGTCGTAAGCGTCGTTCCCCCATCGATTCCTGTCACAACATTCTCCATTGAAATGTCTGTGATGAAGTCCAATTTGATTGAACTCGCTAGAGGGGCTGCGATACTTAATTTTCTTAAGCCTGCGGACAAAGTGATGATTTGTGAAACGTGTTCGCATCATCCGCAACCCGACGATATCGGAAGAAAAAAGATCCCTCGTTGGCTATCGGAAAAAGTCGGAGGTGCTTTGGATACCGATGTGGTTGTCGGAAAAGATTTCCCCGAAGACCTTCGAGGCTACAAAGTCATCATTCAGTGTGGTGGGTGCGTAGTCACACGGCGCCATATGCTCGCACGCCTGTATGCGGCAAAAGAACAAGGCGTTCCGATGACAAATTACGGCATCGCCATTAGTTTCTTACAGGGCGTTCTCGTTCGTGCACTTGAGTTGCATCCTGATGCCCTTGCTGCCTATAACGATGAACTTAAAAAGCTAAAAGGCTAACTTTTATGGCGTCCGTTGCCCTTGCTAAGCTACTGAAAAAAGAGCGCTTTACTGACTCTGAACTGGCGACGCTCCTTTCTTTAGAAGATAAAGACGAGTGTCAAGCGCTTTACGATGAGGCCTTTAAAAGAACCACTGCCGTTTTAGGCAATAACCTATACATGCGTGGTCTTATTGAGGTAAGCAACATCTGTGTCTACGACTGTCGCTACTGCGGCATTCGTAAGCACAACCACGCCCTGACCCGTTTTACATTAAGTCAAGAAGAAATCCTTTTGGCCGCCAAGAAAAGCTTTGAAGCCGGGTACCGCTCCGTAGCGCTACAAAGTGGCGAACGAGACGATGAACAATTTATCGACTTTATTTGTGAGGCTTTAAAAGCCATTCACGCATTAAGTCTTTCCATGGGCATCAAAGAAGGCTGTGGAATGACGCTTTCTTTTGGCGAACAAACAATTGAGACCTACGAGCGTTGGGCAGAGGCCTCGGGCAATCGCTCCGCGCTTCGCTATCTCTTGCGCCTAGAAACAAGCAACCCTGCTCTTTTTAACCGGATTCACGGTGGCGGAAGAAGAAGAAAGAAACTCATCGAACGTTACTTAGCGCTCTCGGACCTAAAAAAAGCGGGCTACCAAGTCGGCACAGGCGTCATGATTGGAATCCCAGGGCAAACGATTGAAGACTTAGTCGCTGACCTTCGCGCCTTCGAAACGATTGATCCTGATATGTTTGGCATGGGCCCTTACATTGAAAGTGAAGGCGGCGACATGGTAGGCGAAGGTATGCTCGAAAAAGACCTTCTCTTATCTCGCACGCTCAATATGCTTTCTGTCACACGACTTCTTTTCCCGACGTGCAATATGGCAGCGGCTACGGCTCTTGAAGTCCTCGTTCCTAATGGCCGTGTGTTGGGTGTCTTATCGGGCTGCAACGTTTTAATGCCCAATGTCACACCTGAGCGCGCTAGAAAAGACTATCGCCTGTATCGTAAGAAAGCCGACGCTGAAAAAGAATCCGTCCCGTTATCTACCCTAGAAGAGTCTTTAAAAGTAACGGGCCGCGTTATCCGCAAAAATCGCTTGGGCTCCTCGATGCATTTTCGCCGTCGCACGAATCGGCCGCGCGACTAAGAATGCTCTCGGTTACCTCTTTGATGCTCTCAAAGAGGTTTTCTTCGCCATTTTTCTTAGCCCAGGCAGCAATCGGCTCTGTTCCGTTGTAGCCTGTTGTGACAAGGTAGACAGGAAGCCCTGCGTGCTTGGCGGCTAAAGCATCATTGGCACTGTCGCCAACCATTACCGCTTCATTGCGATTTACGCCAAGTTTTTCGCACGCTAACCACAGCATCTCGGGCTTAGGTTTTACCGTTGGCGCATCTCCTGCGGCAATAACAAGATCGACGTACTCGGCTAATCCTTTTTCTTTGACGATGGCTTCTGTCATGCTACGCGGCTTATTTGTCACAATCGCTAGCGCCATTCCTTTGGCTCGAAGCTTCGTGAGGCTTGCAAAGACATCGGGGAAAACTTCGCTATGCGAGCTTCCTGACTCAACCATAATGCCGCAATAGACCTCAATAGCTTTCGAGATAGCCGCATCACTCGCTGCAATGCCCCGCGCCTTAAAGACATGCTCCATTAAGTCGATAACGCCTTGGCCGACCATTGTGGAAACTTCCGCAACCGTCAGAGGTGGTTTTCCATAAACCGTATCGAGCATCCGATTTAATCCGTACGTTAAATCAGGGATTGTGTCTACGAGTGTTCCATCTAAATCAAACAAAACCGCATTTATTTTCATTTTTTCCACACAGCTCTATTGTTTTGTGCGCCATGATTCTAAACTTCGCCCATCCTTTTTTTGGGGGACTAAGGCTATGTCTTTTCTAAAAGAATACATCGAAGATCTTCGCGAACTCGTTAACCTCGATGCGGGCACGGCCAATACGGCAGGTGTCACTAAGGCTGCCGAGATTATGCTTCGCCATTTCGAATCGATTGGCTTTCACTGTGAGCTAGTTGATTTCGGGCCCCGCGTGGGCTCTGGGCTCCTTGCAACCAATAAGCCCGATGCCGAACACTATGATGTGCTTTTTAATGCGCATCTTGATACCGTTTTCCCCAATGGAACGGCAGCGGCTCGTCCCTTTTCTATCGAAGGCTTCTTGGCGCACGGCCCAGGATGCGCTGACTGCAAGGCAGGCGTCCTTTCGATTTTTTATGCGCTAAAAAATGCGCGCCCCGAAGACTTAGAGCGTCTTTCGATTGCTGTGGCTTATAACCCTGATGAAGAAACAGGCTCTCTTTTTTCTAACGCCTGGCTCTCTTCACTCGGAGAAAAATCTTCATGCGCTCTCGTGTGCGAAGCCGCGCGTCCTAACGGCGCTCTCGTTCGCTCAAGAAAAGGGATTTCGATTTATACCGTGAAATTCTTAGGGCGCGCCGCGCACGCTGGCAATAACCCACAGGATGGCCGTAGCGCCTTGCTTGCTGCTTCGCGCTTTGTTCTTGAAGCTGACAAATTAAACGATTACGAAAAAGGATCCACGATTACCGCTGGCATTCTTCACGCAGGAACTGTTAGTAACGTCATTCCAGAAAACGCCTACGTTGAATTCGACTCGCGCTATTGGACAAACGAAGAGCAGTTAAAACAAAAAGAAGCGCTAAGAGAATTAGCCGAACAAAACTGGGGCGAAGACGTTGTGACAACGTTTGAGCAAAGTACGTTTAAACCGGCGATGCCACTTTCGGAAGCCACAAAAGCGCTTGCGGAAAAGATTTCGAAGGCTGCTGAAGAAGTCGGTTTCACAGCAGAGTTTGTTGACGCAGGCGGCGCATCAGACGGCAACAATCTAGCCTTAATGGGAACGCCTGTTATCGATGGTTGCGGACCCGCGGGCGGCGACTTTCACACAGACCACGAGTACCTGAGACTCGATACGGTTGAGTCTCGCTCTTTAATGCTTAAGAAGTTTCTTGAATTGCTCTAGCTTTTTTCTAGGAGAAGAGGCACGCCTCTTCTCCTTAAGCGCTTTAGAGCACAGCAGCAAAAGCCTTTGCAACGTACGCGACGTTCGAGTCGTTAAGTCCACAAATGCAAATGCGACCATTGCGAACCGCATAGATACCGAATTCTTCTGCTAAGCGATCCATCTGTTCAGGCGTAAATCCCGTAAAGGAGAACATGCCACCTTGACGCGTGACAAAACTAAAGTCGCGCTTTGCACCAATGCGAGCCATTTCGTCAGCAAGCGCCTTACGCATAGCGCGAATTCTCTCACGCATATGGGCTAACTCTTCTTCCCAACGCGCTCTCTTTTCCGGTTCTGAAAGCACTCGCGCAACCACGCGACTTCCAAATGAGGCTGGATTCGAGTAATTGGCTCTTGCAAGCGCCTCAATACGTGTGACAATCGCATCGGCTTCCTTTTTGCTTTGTGTGACAACCGTCAAAGCGCCAACACGTTCGCAATAAAGGCCAAAGCTCTTTGAGTACGATGTGGAGACTAAGAAGTTAATCTTGGCATCGGCAAAAAGGCGAATCGCTGCAGCGTCTGCGTCAAGCCCATCACGGAATCCCTGATAGGCCATATCAAGTAAAGGAACAAGACCTTTTTCTTGGCAAAGCTCCAGAAGTTCTTTCCACTGCTCGATAGTTAAGTCATATCCCGTGGGGTTGTGACAGCACGAATGGAAAATCGGCATCGAGCCCGCGGGCATCGAAGCAACGTCTTCGAGCATGCCTTTAAAGTCAACACCATAGTTTTCCGCATCGTAATAGCGGTACTTTTTCACCTGCATTCCCGCCAAACGCATAATCCCATCGTGATTGCCCCAAGTGGGATTGCTCGATGCGCCAAGCTCTGTTCCGCAGACATTTTTCATAAAATCTACGCCAAGCTTAATGGCGCCTGTGCCGCCAAGGGCTTGTATCGTGCAGGCACGACCCGATTGAACCACTTCGCTATCGGCACCAAAAACCATCTTCTGCGTTAGTTCACGATAGCTCGGAAGTCCGCGAATCGGAAGATAGGTATTAGGAATGCCTTCTTTGGCAAGGGTAAGCTCTTCTTCCTTTACTACATCAAGGGGCTTGGCTTTCCCGTTTTCATCCAAATAGATGCCAACGCCTAAATTGACCTTTTCTTTTCTTGGATCGGCCTGAAACTTCGCTGTCACGCCCAAAATAGCATCAGGAGCAGCGGGTTGAATTTGTGAAAAATCTGAGGTCCCCATCGTTTTTACCTCTCATACAAAACAAAAGTTTTTGACTCGGACTAGTCGAACTTTTGTCCCTGTTCGCGTGTTGTCCGGAACTCCACCTTTGGCCAATGCTTCATTGTGGTCTGCAAATTGTAGATCGATGTTGCCATATAGCAGAGATTGCCTTCGCAATCTTTTGCCAAACGTGCAGCCTGTTCGTTACAAAACAACTTGCGTGTTTCTTCATCAGGAAACACAAGCCAACGTGCTGTTGACACATCCGTTGTTTCATAAATAGCATCGACACGGTATTCGGTTGCTAAGCGTTGCGCCACAATTTCAAATTGCAGTGGTCCAACAGCACCAAGCATGAGATTACCAAATTCGCCTTCAAAAACCTGAATCGCACCCTCTTCACCAAGCTCTTTGAGCCCTTGATGCAGTTGTTTGCCTTTTAAGGGGTCGCGCGCCCGAGCCGAGCGAAAGAGTTCTGGGGCAAAGTACGGGATTCCTGTAAAGCCCAATTTTTCCCCTGAAGTTAACGTATCACCAATATGCAGTTGCCCGTGGTTATAAATGCCGATGATGTCGCCCGCGTACGCTTCTTGCATGTGAACGCGCTCGTTGGCCATAAAGGTCAGCGCATTCTGTATTTTCATTTCGCGCTCAAGACGCACGTGCTCAACTTTCATCCCTGGCTCATACTTACCTGAGCAAACACGCAAGAATGCAATGCGGTCTCGGTGCTTGGGGTCCATATTGGCCTGAATCTTGAAAACAAATCCCGTAAAAGGCTTTTCTGTGGGTTCAACGCGTCGCGCTCCCGCATCGCGCCCTAATGGGGAAGGCGCCCAACGGACAAGCGCTTCTAAAACATCTTGTACACCAAAGTTATTAATCCCTGAGCCAAAGAAAACAGGACTTTGTTCGCCTGCGAGGAATTTCTCGAGGCTAAAGGCTTCGCTTGCGCCTTCAACGAGTTCGACTGCCTCGCGGACACTTCCCATTTCCATCGGAAAGAGTTCATCAAGGCGAGGATTATCCAAGCCTTCAATTAATTCGGTTTCTGTCGTAACCTTCGCCTGCCCTGGCGCAAAACGCACCAAGTGATTCTTCTCAAGAGAAAAGACCCCACGAAAGGTTTTTCCCATTCCAATAGGCCAAGTAATCGGCACGCAAGATAGCTTCAGAATGCTTTCGATTTCGCCTAACAGGTCAAGAGGATCTCTTACCTCACGGTCCATCTTATTGATAAACGTGATAATCGGCGTCTTTCGCATGCGGCAGACATTGAGTAATTTAATCGTCTGCGCCTCAACGCCCTTGGCCGCATCGATAACCATCACAGCCGAATCCACGGCAGTGAGAACGCGATAGGTATCTTCAGAAAAGTCTTCGTGCCCTGGGGTATCGAGTAAATTAATAATGTGGTCTTCGTACTCAAACTGCATCACGGAACTCGTCACTGAAATTCCGCGTTGCTGCTCGACTTCCATCCAGTCGCTTCGCGCATGGCGCGCTGCCTTACGACCTTTGACGGCTCCGGCCATTTGAATTGCGCCCCCGAAAAGGAGCAGCTTTTCCGTCAATGTCGTTTTACCCGCGTCGGGGTGAGAAATAATGGCGAATGTGCGACGGCGCCGCACTTCGGATTCGAGAAGAGACTCTGGCATGGGACGACTAAGACACAATAAAAACGTCCCTTTTGCGCATAAGGCATCAGGGACACTTTCTTTAGGAAAACATCGGGGCGTATTTTCTCTTATTCGGAGGGTCTCTTGCAATAGCCAAACCCCTTTTTCCTAAGGAAAACACCTAATTTTTTTGTTTTATTTAATAAAAAGCAGAAAAAATGGGCTTCGGACTTTCCATCTTGGGAGATTCATCCATAAAATCGCGCCCCAGCAAGTGGCCCTCGAAAGTGTCGTTCGAGGTGGACTTCAGTCATGGAGAAAAAAATCATGGGTTACTTTCCGCAATGGAAGCTCAAAACCGATGGCATCATCGCACCTGATGAGCGCCTTCCCGCAAATCAAATGGTCGCCTTGGGCATGCAACACGTCGTTGCTATGTTCGGTTCGACAATTCTCGCCCCGATTTTGATGGGCTTTGATCCGAACGTCGCTGTGCTTATGAGCGGCTTCGGTACGTTGTTATTCTTTATCATCGTCGGCGGACGTGTTCCGAGTTACCTCGGTTCTTCCTTCGGCTTTATTGGTGTCGTTGGCGCAGCCACAGGTTACGTCATTGGTTCAGGCGCCAATGCAAACATTCCAGTCGCGTTGGGCGGCATTGTTGTGTGCGGCATCCTATACGCCATCATCGGTCTTATTGTGATGTCTACAGGCGTGCGTTGGATTGAAAAACTGATGCCCCCTGTTGTCACGGGTTCAGTGGTTGCCGTCATCGGCTTGAACCTTGCTCCGACAGCGGTGCACGGTTGCGGCACGGGAACGTTTGAAGGCTGCATGGCGCTCTTTACAGTTTTGTGCGTCGGCCTTGTTGCTGTCTACACCCGAGGCTTGATGCAAAAACTTTTGATTCTTGCTGGTTTAGCGTTAGCCTACCTCGTGTATGCCATCCTCACAAACGGTATGGGAATGGGAAAACCAATCGACTTCTCGATTATCGCGAATGCCGCTTGGTTAGGTTTCCCGCAGTTTCACACACCTGTCTTTAAGTTAAATGCGATTGTTCTAATCGCTCCTGTGGTCATCATTCTTGTGGCTGAGAACTTGGGCCACATCAAGGCCGTTACTGCAATGACAGGTCGCAACCTTGACCCGTATATGGGCCGCGCCTTCCTTGCCGACGGTTTAGCCACAATCTGCGCAGGCTGCGTCGGTGGTCCTGGCGTGACAACGTACGGCGAAAACATCGGTGTGATGGCCGCGAACCGCGTTTACTCCACACTGCTTTTCGTGATTGCCGCAATCTTTGCGATCATCTTAGGCTTCTCGCCCAAGTTTGGTGCCTTGATTCAAACGATTCCGCAGCCCGTGCTTGGCGGTTGCTCCGTGGTCGTCTTCGGTTTGATCGCTGTAGCTGGTGCAAGAATCTGGGTTGTCAATCAAGTTGACTTCGGCAAGAACCGTAACCTCATCGTTGCGGCTGTGACGATGATTCTTGGTGGCGGTGACTTCACCCTTAACTTAGGTGGCTTTGCCTTGGGCGGCATTGGAACGGCAACGTTTGGCGCCATTCTCTTGAACGCCATCATGAGTTTTCGCGACGATCAGTAAAATCGATTTACATCGCTAAGAAAAATTTCCTCCGAGGTGAAAGCCTTCGGAGGATTTTTTTCGTTCTTTGATTTTCTAGTCTTTAATCTTCTTAATTTTGAAAACGTAGAAGATCCAAGCAAACCAACTTAGCATCGTCAAGAGCCCGGGCCAAACCGACTGGCTATCTGGTATATACATGGCTCTTAAACTTGCGGCAATGCAAGTCAAGGCAATGCATCCGATAACTGCGAGCATTAAGCGATAGACCGTGTAGTACCACTTCGGGTGGCGCGGCGCCTCAAAGGACTGTTCGATTTTAGCTTCTTCACTTCGCTCTTTTCTCAGGCGTTTTTGTTTACCCATTGCTCTGTTTCCTTTTTCGGTTGCTCTTTTTAGTTTGAGCCTAAACCGAATTGTGCCTCAAGTTTCTCGATAAATTGTTTATCTTTGGCAATCCAAGCGGCTTCTCGTAATTTTTTAATGTTTTCTGGAAGCACTGTTTTTTCTTTTTCGTGATACGTAAAAAGAATGGAGTTTTGATTGGCATTTCCCGCTTCAAAACGAATAGAAAAGCGCGAGGATGTCATCTCGCCTATCGCAGGAACCTCTTCTCTGAGTTCTCCTTCTTTTATCGTAAGAACGTCTTCAAAAGAAAAGGAGGGAAAGGTAAGTTTCCGATAAAGGACTTTTGCCCCGTCTTTTGCTTCTTCTTTAAGAATCTTGCAATCGGTTAAAGCCTCAATGTAATTGTGAGGTCGGCGAGCAAATTCCATCAATCCCAAGGAAAACGCTTCTTTTGATAAAGCGCAGGGCAATCGATGCTCAAGAACGAGTTCGTAATCTTTCACGCTTAGCGGCCTCGTTGTTTGTTACCCTGAAGATGCCTTTCTAGCCACTGGCTATAGCGGCTCATCAAGAAACTAAAGAAAAAGTAAATGGCGGCAACAAAAATATAGCCTTCTCTAAAGAAGTCTCGCCAGGTCGCGTCTCCCAAGGCAAGCGATAAGCTTCCTGTTAAGTCAAACATCGAGACAACCGTCACAAGCGAGGTATCCATAAACGTCGAAAGTAGGCTATTGACAAACGCCGGAATAATTGCCACAAGCGCTTGCGGCAAAATCACATGGCAATACTTTTGCGTATAAGAAAGCCCTAGCGAGTCTGCCGCTAAGAACTGCCCCTTTGCAATGGTCTGCAAGCCCCCGCGCACGGTTTCAGCCATATAAGCCGATTGGAAAAGAATAATGCCCCAGGCTACGCGCCAGAACGGGTCAATACGCACATCGGCAGGAAGCCAGAGCGGGAATACGAAACTTGCGACAAACAAAACCGTAATCAGCGGCACACCACGCACAAGTTCGATGTAACCGACAGATAAGCAGCGAATAATCGGTAACTTACTTCTTCTTCCGAGCGCTAAGACAATGCCAATTGGAATCGAAAGCGTCATCCCTAAAAGGGTCAAAATCACCGTAAGCGGGAATCCGCCCCAGCCATCTGTATCAACTCTCGCAAGTCCCAAAACGCCGCCATACATCAGCGTAAAAAAGATAGCGAATGCCGCAACCCAACCACCGAAAATCCATTTGGCGCCCTGACGAGTCCATAGTCTTGGGCAGGCCGTGGCCACAAGCATTGCAATAATCGATAGCACAGCAACCGCAGGTCTCCACTGCATCTCATAGGGGAAACGGCCAAAAATAATTAGACGCCACTTTTCAGCAACAAAGCCCCAGCAGGCGCCAGAGGCGGCGTGACACGCTTCCGCATCAGGACGAAACACGGCATCGGCGATACCCCAACTGTAAAGGTAAAACGCAATGATGCTAAAAAGAAAGCCCGCGACAACCGTTAGGCCTGTTGCCGAGCGAGAATAAAAAAGCTTCTCGTGCAAAAGATTCCAAACGCGCGAAGAGTAGGTTTTTGTCATCATCATCGCGGCGCCTGTAGTACGCGGGCATTCAAAGCATTCATGCACACGCTAATAATTAAGTTGAGCACTAAGTACACGGCCATAATGATGACGATGACTTCGAGTGCCTGTCCTGTGGTGTTAATCGACATATTGCCCACAGCCACAAGATCGGGGTAGCCGATTACAACAGCCAAAGACGAATTCTTCGTGAGATTCATAAATTGGCTAGCCATCGGAGGAATCGCCAATCGCATCGACTGCGGGAAAATAATGTAGCTTACGACCTGCGTTTTTGTCATGCCAAGCGATAACGCACCATTCCATTGGCCACGCGGCACAGCCAAGACGCCCGCACGAACAATTTCCGCAATGGACGCTGAGGTAAAAAGCGTCAACCCAATCCAAAGCGCCAAAAACTCTGGACTTAACGCAGCTCCCCCTTCGATTGCAAAGCCATCGATAAAGGGCTTACTCCAGCCGCCAACAAAACCAAAACCGACCCAAGTAATGATGAAAGCAAAAAATCCTGCTCCAATACCAAAAAGCCCTGCGACAAGTTCTGTTAAGCGTCTTAAAAGCATTTCGCGCACTAAGAAAAGCACGAGAATTGCAATAACAAAAGAGAAAACGAGAGCAAGTGTTCCTTGGCTTGGAACGGCGATTTGTAATCCAGCCTTCGATAAAAGCGCCCACTGCCCAAAATGCAAGGGGCTCGTCGACATCGGAAGCAACTCGGTAATCACAAGATAAATCGCAAAAAGCTGAATAATGAGCGGGATGTTGCGATAAATCTCAACGTGCGCTGTGCCTAAAAAGCGAAATACGGGGTGCTCGGCCAGGCGCATTAAACCAACAATCACGCCCAAAACAAGCGCTGTGATAATCGAAAAAATGGAAACACGTATTGTGTTGGCCATGCCAATGACAAATGCATGCCACATTGCATCTGTCGATTCGAAAGGAAATAGGGATTCGCCGATATCGAATCCAGCCGAATTGATTAGAAACTTAAACCCACTGCGAATATGGCGCGTTGCTAGGTTTTGCGTGACATTTTCTGAAAGCACATAAACGATAAAAACGAGCGCCACGATAGCTGCGATTTGAATCAGCCACTGCTTGCGGCGCCGTGCTGATTCACGTCGTCGCCAAGCGTCATCACCAATCATTTGCGCGTGGGCTTGCGCCTTCATAAGAGAACTTTCCAATCACTAAAGAGTGGGCATTATAGTGGTCGGCTAAAAGAAGAAATGCCCGCACAGGCGTCTTTTTTCACCTATGCGGGGCTTTTTAGCAAACCAAATCTTTCGACTTAGCGAATCGGCGGGGCAAACATCAAGCCGCCGTTTGTCCAAAGATTATTTAAAGCACGTGGCAAATTAAGCGGCGTCTTCGGGCCAAAGTTGGCTGTCCAGCTTTCGCCGTAGTTACCGACCTGCTTAATGATGCGATAAGACCAGTCCTTATCCAAGCCTAAGAGCTTACCGGCATCATCGCCCGTTCCCACAAGGCGCATGACCTGCGGGTTTTTGCTTGTGGCGCGAGCCTGATCGACATTAGCCTTGGTTAAGCCATTTTCTTCGGCTTCAACCATCGCGTAAAACGACCAACGCACGATTTGGAACCACTCATCGTCACCACGGCGAACCGAGGGACCTAGAGGTTCTTTGGAAATCGTCTCTGGCAAGATCACATAGTCGTTGGGGTTACGCGCGCGGGTACGAGCACCAGCTAAGTCGCTCATATCCGTTGTGTATGCCTGGCAACGGCCCGACAAGAAAGCGCTCTGTGTGGCTTCCGTTGTATCAAACATCACGGGCTTGTACTTCATCTTGTTGGCTGTAAAGTAGTCAGCAAGCGCCTGAACAGAACTCGTACCAGACTGCACACAGATTGTGGCGCCATTGAGTTTCTTGGCGCTAGAGACCTTCAAGCTCTTGGGAACAATGAATCCCTGACCATCGTAGTAGTTAATGGCGGCGAAAACGACACCCAAGCTCGCATCACGTGTCAAAGACCACGTTGTGTTGCGCGCCAAAATATCGATTTCTCCCGATTGAAGCGCTGTAAAACGCTGTGGGGAAGAAAGCGGAACGAATTTGACTTTGCTCGCATCGCCCAAAACAGCAGCCGCCGCGGCACGACACGTATCGACATCCAATCCGCTCCAGCGGCCCTGAGAGTCCGCCGCGGAGAAGCCCGGCGCTGCCGTGTTGACGCCGCAAATGACATGGCCGCGAGCTTTAACTGCGTCAAGCACGGCTCCTGCGTGAACGCAAAGCGAAGCGGCTGACAAAGCTACAGCGACAGATATGGCGTTTAATCTCATGGCAAAAAAACTCCTCTGAAAAAATTGAGTTGAGTAAAACGGTGGGAAACGTAACATAACTTAAGGCCGCGAGTCCATTGGTGAAACAAAAAACGTGGCACTTCTCGCTTAACATTTGTCTTAAGCTAAAAGTGCCACGCCATTGAGCTTAGTCTTTTTTCCCTAAGCTTTCGTTGTTTTCCTCTTACGGGCCACAGTCTTTGTTGCTGTCTTCGATTCTGACTTTTTAGGCTCGGCCTTTTGACGCTCCTGGAATTCAAAGTTAATCTTGCCTGTTTTCTTATCCAAGACAAGATAGGCCTTGAACTTACGGTGTGTGCGGTTGCTAACAAAGCCCGTTAAAAGAGAGCTCTTTTTCTCGGCAAGAATCTTTTGGAATTCCGCAACGGAAACGGGCTGCTGCAAAATCACGCGCCCGCAACGGAAATCGCACGTCTGCTTATCCTTGGTGTTTTCGCAGAAATACGTTGTTGCGCCTTCGAAAATCTTCCCGCCACACTTCGGACAGGTTCCGATGACAGGTAAATCGGCAACGTTCTCTTCTTCTTTGGCCTTTTCTTCTTGACCAAAATCGAACTCAATCTTTTTCTCGGCATTAAGTCTTAAAACCGCCGAGTATGGACGCCCCAACTTACTAATAAAGCCTGGCAACGGGCCAACTGCGCCCTTTTCAAGAAGCGTTTCCACCTCGCTTACTTCAAAGGTTCTGCCACCTGGGTGCTTCGGAAGACTAAAGTCGCATTCGGGGTTCGTGCAGGCGTAGCGTCGATAGTTTTCGACAACTTCTCCCCCACACTTCGGGCACCGATGCTTTAAGTGCACGGGATTTTCCATCGGAACCGTATCGCCTTCGTATTGCTTGGCTTTATCGACAATGTGCGTTGTCATCTCACGAATCTCGCGCATAAAGTCGATGCGTTTGAGTTTTCCTTTTTCGATTTCAGAAAGCTTGTATTCCCATTCGCCTGTGAGCGCTGGGTTCGATAAGACGCCGATTCCTAAGCCCTCAATTAACGTGAAAAGCTGTTTGGCTTTGGCGCTTGGAATCAACTCCCGCCCTTCGCGACGGATATAGCGCTGATCGATTAAGTTTTCGATAATCGCCGCACGTGTTGCAGGGGTTCCAAGGCCTTTTTCTCCCATCGCCTCTCGCAATTCGTCATCATCGACTAGGCGACCTGCGCCTTCCATCGCGGATAAAAGAGTCGCTTCCGTAAAGCGCGCTGGCGGTTTTGTTTCGCAGTCAAGTTTTTTCGCGTCAATGACTTTTGCGACTTTGTCTTTTCCGAGAGCCTTTGCCGCCAAAGAGCCATCAAGCCCTTCTTTTCCGTAGACCTCAAGCCAGCCAGGATTGACGAGTACCTTCGCCTCAGTCTTAAAGTGTTCTTTGCCGACTGTGGTAATCCGTGTTGTCACATCGTACTCGGCAGCTGGGAAGAAGACCGAAATAAACCGTTTTAAAACAAGGTCGTAAATCTTCTTTTCTGCTTCAGTAAGCGCTGATTTAGGAGCAAGTAACGTCGGGATAATCGCAAAGTGATCACTGATTTTGGCGTTATCAAAGACTCGCTTTGTTAGGTGCACCCATTTGCCTGAGGTTACGCGATTGGCAAACTGGCCCACATCCGCGTTCGAAGAAAGCATCGCTAGCGTCTTATAAACCGTTGGCACATAGTCTTCAGGCAAAACTCGGGAATCCGTTCTCGGGTAAGTGAGCGCTTTGTGCTTTTCGTAAAGAGCTTGCGCAATCGAAAGCGTCGTTTTCGCGGAAAACCCAAAGCGGTTATTGGCTTCACGCTGTAGTGAGGTTAAATCAAAAAGCTGCGCAGGAAGGCTTGTTGTGCGTTTGGCGGTTTCTTCAACCGTTCCCGTTTTCCCTTTAACGGCCTCACAGATGGCTTTGGCTTTTTCGCCATCGAAAATGCGCTCGGCGCGTTTTTCTGGGTTTTTGGCGTCCTTTTTAAATTTCGGATCAAACCATCGGCCCAAATAGGTCGTATTTCCCAAAGAAAACTCCGCTTCAATCTCCGAGTACTTTTCGGGAACGAAGTTATGGATTTCGTTTTCTCGGCGCACCACGATAGCGAGAGTTGGTGTTTGCACACGACCGACTGTTGTAAGGAAAAAGCCCCCGTCTCGGCTATTGAAGGCGGTCATCGCTCGCGTGCCGTTAATACCGACAAGCCAGTCGGCTTCCGAGCGGGAACGAGCGGCATCGGCGAGCTTTGTCATCTGCTCGTCGCTTCTTAGATGGTTAAACGCCTCTTTAATTGAGCCAGGCGTCATCGACTGAAGCCACAAGCGCTCAATTTTCTTTTTCGCCTTTGTTGCCTGCATGATGTAGCGGAAAATAAGTTCGCCTTCTCGTCCCGCATCACAGGCATTAATAATGGTGTCAACGTCAGCGCGAGCAATGAGTTTTGCAAGGCTCTTGAGTTTTTCTTTGGACTTTGCAATGGGTTTTAAATCAAAGCTCGGAGGCAAAACAGGCAAGTGACTAAAGGTCCACTTGCCTCGTTTGACTTCATACTTTTCCGGGCAGGAAAGTTCCAAGAGGTGTCCTAAGGCATTGGCAACAATCCACCCGTTTCCTTCGTAGAAATCGCCTTTTTTCTTCATTCCCCCGAGTACGCGAGCAATATCGGTCGCAACCGAGGGCTTCTCGGCGATAATTAATTTGGTCATGTTTCTCCCTGAGGGAAAGGAGCCTTTCCCTTCAAATCCGTGTCGCCATTTTTAGGCGCTTTTCTTTTTTATAGGATAACCACACTTTTTAGAAAAAGAAACGTTAAGGGCTCTTGAGTTTCATTTTTCCTTTGTTTTCAATAGTCCGTTTCTATCTCACTTCCGAATGCCGCTGCGCGTAGCTTTCTAAACCTCGTTACTTTTTCGCCAAAATCGCCACAAATTTCCCTCTTCATCACGAGTAGAACTCGCTAAACTTAGCAACCTACTAATTCGTTTTTCTTCGGAGTTGTTACTGTGGCTCTATTGCCCATTGTTGAGTACCCTGCTGAGATCCTGGCAAAGAAGGCAAAGCCAGTTACGGAATTTAATGACAGCCTTAAAACTCTTGCTGCCAACATGGCCGAAACCATGTACAAGGCCCCAGGAGTGGGTTTGGCTGCGCCTCAAGTTGGTGTCTCGTTGCGGCTTGTGGTCATCGACATTTCCGATGAGAAAAACCAACTCATCGCTTTAGTGAACCCCACGGTTGTTGCTCTAACAGATGAAACTATCGAGGGCGAGGAAGGGTGTTTATCTTTACCCGATTTAACAGAGAAGATTCGCCGTCCTGCCAAAGTGCACGTTTCAGCCCTTGATTTAGAAGGAAAACCGCAGGAGTTTGACTGCGAGGGGCTTTTGGCCGTTTGTGTGCAGCACGAGGTCGATCACTTAGACGGTCACGTCTTTATCGATCACTTGAGCTTACTTAAAAGAAGCCGCGCCGTTGCCAAACTCGCGAAGATTCGCAAAGAAAAACTTCGCGAGAAAAAGCACCCTGCCTCTTAACGCAAGACGCCGCTATAGCAGTGCTGAGCGATTGCCGTGGCAATGGTTTCAACGAGAGCTTCGGGCATATCGTGTCCCATTTTTGGAATGCTCATCAATTGAGCGCCCTCGATTGTGCGACTTAATTCTTTAGCGGCACGAAGGGGAAGTAAGCGATCTTTTTGCCCGTGAATCACAAGGGTAGGCATCACGAGTTGCTGAAGCATTTTCGTGCGCGAGCCGCCAGCCAAGATTGCCATCAATTGACGACGAACCGTTTGCTCGGTGACGTTGGCGTTTTTAAGAACATGAAATAGGCGCGCGACCTCAAGTTGGCTATAAGGCACCTCAGGACTACCAATCACTTTCAGCAGTTGCAAAAGCTTCTTGTAGCGGACGTCGTTATTTTCTATCTTCTTACACTGTCCTAAAAGACTAAAAATAGCGCTCATGCTCCCGATAAGCATCTTTGGATTTCCGCTTGCCGTAGACATACACGTCAGAGAAATCGTTCGATGTGGTGCGCGCAGTGCAAACGATTGCGCAATCATCCCGCCCAAAGAAAATCCTGCGATATGAACCCTTTCAATCCCTTTTTGGTTTAAGAGGGCTTCAACATCTGAGGCCATATCATCAATGTCGTACGGGGCTTTCACTTTTCGACCAAAAAAAGCCGCTACGCCAGATTTCAGGAGGGTAAAGAAAGAGATTTTCTCTTTGCAGTGCTCGCTATCTCCACAGTCGCGATTGTCGGGAGCAATAACGTGTAGTCCCTGACGAACAAGCGTTTGAATAAAAGGCTCAGGCCACGCAAGAGCGGGCATCCCAAGTCCCATCAATAAAACAATTGTGGGTAACGTCGGGTCACCGTACTCTTTATAAGCCAAACGATACGTGCGATTCAAAGTGCTTCTCTTTCTCGAAAACCCGCCTCTAGGCAGTAAAATTCAAACGACTGCAATTATATTTTGTGAAGGATTTCTATGCGCATCGCTTTTGCTGGCACTCCAGAATTTGCGGCTTTCGCCTTACGCTCTTTAATTGACGCCGGCCACGAGGTTGCCCTTGTTTTGACGCAACCGGATCGCCCGAGCGGCCGAGGCATGAAACTTAAGGCCTCTCCGGTAAAAGAAGTTGCCACGGCAAACGGCATTGAGGTTATCACGCCAAAGACCCTTTCTGTTAACAAAGATCCCGAAGGCGCCCAAGAGGCCCTTAGTCGCTTAGAAGAAGTTAAAGCCGATGTTTTAATCGTCGCTGCCTACGGGCTCATTCTCCCTTTAAGAGCGCTTAATGCGGCCAAAGGGATCGGCAAAGGTATTCACGTTCGCGCTATTAATATTCACGCCTCTCTTTTACCACGTTGGCGAGGCGCCGCTCCCATTCAACGCGCCATCGAAGCAGGAGACAAAAAAACGGGCATTTGTATTATGCAAATGCAAGAGGGACTAGATACGGGACCCGTTCTTTTAGCTAAAGAAGTGGAAATCTCTAACTCAGACACGTCCCTTTCATTAACCGAAAAGCTCACAGCGCTCGGTGGCACGGCTATCGTTGAAGCCCTAGAGCGAATCGATACTCTTGAACTTACCGAACAGGATGATGCCAACGCCACGTACGCGAAAAAGATTCTGAAAGCGGAATCCCAAATTGATTGGAGCCTTCCTGCTAGCATCATCGAGCGCCGCTGCCGCGCCTTCGATCCTTTCCCAGGCTTACAAACGAGCCTTCGAGGCGAAGTTTTTAAGATTCGTGCGGTGCGCCTTTCAAATGAAAGCGGTGCGCCTGCAACGGTGCTTTGCGCCAAGAAAAAACTCGTTATTGCTTGCGGCGAGGGTGCTCTTGAATGCATCAAACTACAAAAAGCCGGCAAACCCGTCATGGATGTTGAGCCCTTCTTACAAAGTTTTCCCATCGCTCAAGGGGATACGTTGCAATGAGCCTTTCTTTCTCAAATCTTCTTTCGGTTGCGCTCACAGCGCTTTCTCGTTTTGAATCTGGAGAAACGCTCGATAACGCCATTGCCGCAAGCGCGAGAGAAAGAAAAGAGCTGCGCCCAGCGTTGCAGGCCGTCATGTACGATCTAACGCGGCACTATTTTCTTTGTGACTACCTTATCCGAGAACTTGCTCCACGTGAGCCCGCCGATCCCATTCGTCAGACATTGATGCTTGGGTTAAGTGAAATCCTCATTGCCCCAGAGAAAAGTTATGCGCTTGTCAACGAAACCGTCAATTTCGTGAAATCTCAGAGCGCTTTGCGTTCTGCTGCGGGTTTTGTCAATGCCTGTTTAAGGCGCTTTTGTCGAGAAAAAGACGCGCTCCTTACTGCCGCGCAAGACGATTTATGTGCTCGACTGAATGCTCCGATTTGGTATATCAAAAAGCTTGAGGAATCCATCGGCAAAGACCAAACTGAAAAACTCTTAGTCTTAGCGCAAAAGCCACCCCGCCTTGTTTTACGTGTTAATCGAAAGAAAAGCACTCCTAGCGCTTGGGTTCAAACGCTCAAAGAAAAAGGCATTGCCGCCAAAACACTAGGGCAAGATGGACTTCTAATTGAAAAAGCTTTGCCCGTAAACGAGATTCCGGGCTTTTCCGAAGGCATCGTGAGTGTTCAGGATGCGGGAGCGCAACTGGCCGCTCGCTTTCTAAATCCCAAAGAAGGTGAAAGTATCCTTGATGCGTGCGCAGCCCCTGGCGGAAAAACGTGTCACATACTTGAATTAGCGAATAGCACTGTCAGAGCGCTTGAAATCAGTGAATCACGCACGGCGCTTATTCACGAGAACCTTGCGAGACTAAACCTTAAAGCAAACGTGATGACAGCCGACGCAGCCGATCCCTCGCTGTGGACAAAAGATCAACGCTTTGATGCAATTTTGCTCGATGCCCCTTGTACGGCAAGCGGAATTTTGCGTCGCCACCCCGATATTGCGTTTTTACGCTATCCGGAAGATATTGAATCGTTAGCAAAACAACAGAAAAAGCTTCTCGAAACCCTCTGGCCCCTCGTAAAGTTTGGAGGAAGACTTTTGTATGTCGTATGCTCAGTCTTTAGAGAAGAAGGTAAAAACCAAATCGCCGAGTTTTTAAAGCGGCACAAGGATGCGCATGAAAAATCTCTCGGTTCTGGGCTCCCATCGTCTATAACACTACTTCCTGCAGATTCTTTGCAAGAAAGGCCTGATGGTCTCCCGGAAATTACCGACGGTTTTTTCTATGCTCTATTAATAAAAGGATAACGAGTCGTGATTTCGCGTCGAGCACTTTGTAGCGCTTTACTAGCCGCGCCCCTAGCCATAAGTGGCTCGCGACTTGTTTTCGCGAATTCTGCTGACGCCCAATTAATGAGCGCTCGCCTTCGACGCATCACAGAAGGCCCCACGCCTGGTCTTGAGTTAAATGTCAATTGGGAATTCGATCTCTCCCCAGTGCTCACAGACTATTTACGCCGTGGCATTGCGCTTTATTTTTCCTACGAATTTAGGCTCTTAAAACCAAGAACACTTTGGTTTGATAAAGAAATTGCCACATCGACTCTCTTGCAGCGCTTAAGTTACAGCCCCCTTTCTCGGCAACTTCGCCTCTCGCGCGATGGTCTTGTTCAGTCCTTTGATACGCTCGATCAGGCGCTTTTACCGTTGAAAAACATTCGCGGCTGGATTGTTGCTGACAATGAAGCCATCGAAGACCATTCCGATGTTTTGGCTGAAACTCGAATGCGTTTGGACCTTTCTCGCTTACCCAAACCCTTGCAAGTCACAATCGGAGGTAATTCCGACTGGGTTTTAGAAAGCGAATGGGAAAACATTGTCCTGACAAAGGCGCTTGACAGAAACTAAAGAGGTACGCACTATGCAGCGGTGGCTACGTCTTGGTTTCATTTGTACCGTTGTCATTGGCGTACTTTTACTGATTTACGCCGTCGCTGGCGGCGCCGCCTCTACTGGCTTTGGTCAATTCTTTCCTGCTCTTCTTGCCTTAAATATCTTTACGACACTCGTTCTTTTCTGCATCGTTTTGCGTTTATGCGGAAAACTCTTTTTCCGCTGGAAGGCACGCGAATTCGGCTCTCGGATGACCTCGCGCTTGGCGCTTACGATTGCTGCGATTGCCATTGTCCCCTGTTTGCTTCTTTATTTAGTTTCCGCGCAGTTTATTGGCCGCTCCATTGATTCGTGGTTTGATGCGCGTATTGAGCACGCCCTAGAAGAAGGCGTCACACTTTCGAGCGATATTCTTGAAAACGAACGCAATCGCCTGCTTTTTTTCTCTCGGCGCGCCGCGCTCTATTTAAACGATGTTCCGCAAAAGCAGTGGGATAAGGCACTCGATAAGCTTCGGGAAGACTTCGAAGCGAACGTTGCTCTGATTTTCAATTCACAAGGCGTTATCACGAGTTCCTCGATTTCTCCTGACTCACAGGTAAAGGTAGATATTCCGCTTGCCTCTGAACTGCAGGACTCTCTTTCGCGACGAGGCTTCTCTTTGCTTGAAGGCGAATCCTCTACACCCGAAGATCCGATGCGAATCCGAACAATTGTTCCGGTTTATCCAGAAAGAGCGCTTGCAGAAAACTACTTTTTGCAGTTTTCCAATGCGGTTCCTCCTAAATTTGCGCAAGGCGCTCGAGGACTCGTTGAAGGGTATCGGGACTATCAAGAACTTACTCTGACGCGCAATTCCTTACAGACCATTTATCGTGTCTCGTTAACGCTGACGATGCTTTTGACGCTTTTGGCTGCGATTGCCTTGGCTTTCTGGTTTGCGCGAACCATGACAGAACCTGTGATGCAACTCGCTACTGGTACAAAGAAAGTGGCCGAAGGCAACCTTGCACCGATTCGCGAATTCGCTGGTAACGATGAAATCAACGCCTTAACGCAGTCGTTTAACTCGATGGTCGCACAAATCGCTGAGGCTCAAAAAATCGCAGAAAGTCAACGCCTTGCTACAGAACGGTCTCGAGCCTATCTCGCTAGTGTCTTATCGAACATTTCCGCGGGCGTACTCGTTTTAGACGAATCGCTTTGTATTTTGATGGCCAATACGGGCGCCAATGCCATTTTGGCTCCATCGCGCTTTACGCCCGGAGAACGGCTCTCAAATATTGAACCCAAGCTCTGCGAAGTGATTGCAGATCAAATCCGCGTTGCAGATACCGGAAACTTTCACGTGGACTTTGAGCTTTCACGGCAACCTGACCCAAGCATCGCACTCTTTATCCGAGGCTCTCGCCTTGAATTGGAAGGCACCATCGGCTGGGTTGTTGCTTTCGATAATGTCTCGGCGCTCATTGATGCGCAAAAGGCGCAGGCCTGGAACGAAGTGGCACGGCGCCTAGCTCACGAGATTAAGAACCCCTTAACACCGATTCGCCTTGCCGCCGAGCGCTTGGCGATGAAACTCACCGATAAGCTTAGTCCTACGGACGCCGCTCTTTTAACACGCGCAACCTCAACTATCGTCAATCAGGTCGATGCGATGAAAAAGATGGTAAACGACTTTAGAGACTTCGCCAAACTTCCAGCACCGACCTTACAAAGCCTTGATTTAAATGAGCTTATTGAGGAAATGATTGCCTTCTATCACTCAGGAGGCGTCAATCTCACCGCATCGTTTGGCACGGAACTTCCTCCAATTCAAGCCGATGCGGCGCAATTGCGACAAGTGCTCTTTAACCTTATTGGCAATTCGATTGAAGCCTGCACAGAGATTCAAGCGCCCAAGATTCACATCTCAACCGAAGGCATCTCTCACGGGGAAATCACAACCGCCGTGCGAATGAAATTGGAAGACAATGGCCCAGGATTTCAGCCTAGCGTCTTAGCCCACGCCTTTGAGCCCTACATCACCACAAAACCCACAGGAACAGGTTTAGGCCTTCCGATGGTTAAGAAGATTTTGGAAGAACATAAGGCCAAAATCACCATCGAAAACATCACCTCTGAGACCGGAGACGTTCTTGGCGCACGCATTAATATCGTTTTCCCAATTTCGAAACCTGAGCTCTGATGCCTCTTTTTCTTTGATCAATGTCAAAAAATTGCGCACGCCTTAGCCTGTTTCGCAGTATGATCACACAAGGGATAATTCGCTTATCTAGAGCGTTCGTGTCTTTACCACTTTGTTTTGTCTTGTTTTTCTGCAAAGAGTAACACGCTATGGCGAAAATTTTGATTGTTGATGACGAAATCGGCATCAGAGATCTTCTCTCGGAAATTCTCTCGGATGAGGGCTATACGGTTGAAGAA